>NC_000909.1:0-332994 GCF_000091665.1 Methanocaldococcus jannaschii DSM 2661 | reverse complement strand
ATACAACTCCCAAGTTCTCTCTAAATCCCTCTTTAAATGCTCACAGATTTTGCGTTTAGCTTCTTCATCCCCTTCCTCTTCAAACTTCTCCCAAAGCTCTGGAATTTCACTACCATTAGCGTCATCTTCTGGAACGTCAATTCCCAAAAACCTACAGTAATCCACTAACTTTGTTCCCTTCCTATACTGCCCACCACTCCCATTCAATATCTGCCTTAAATCTACTCTACCTTGGTATTTTCTGAAATGCTTTATTTTCAACCTATGATATAAGCTTCTCAATTTTAGGAACTGCCAATCAAAGTCAATATTAAAGCCGATTATTTTCTCAATACCTTCTTTTTCCACCGTATCCCAAAAATTAACCAACAAATAATACTCTGACTCATCCATCAGAATAATATCCCTATCCCCAAGTTTTACACCAATGGCAACTATACGGTGCTCCATAGGGTTGAGTCCAGTAGTTTCTATGTCAATGATTGCCTTAGCCATGCTATCACACTCTTTCTAAGTAAATAATGGCTTTTTCAGTCGTCAATTTATTAGACTTGTAAGGGATAAAACTATTAAGCAAATCTACAAAATCTTGATGTGTTTTTATGTTAAAACCTTCGAATTCTGCATCTTTCTTTAATATTTCTAAAGGAATATCACAAATTCTTTTAACCTCAACTCCAACGATTTTAGCAGGAAACTCTCCACTTGGATGTTTAATTTTTACAACATCTCCAACTCTCAAACCCTTATTTTTCAGATAATGCTTGCTTCTAATTGTTGTAAATCTCTGTTCTCTTAATTTGAAATAATCGTGAGAGAAATTAATTTCAATCATACTCCCCACCTCTGATTATCAAGACATAAGTTGCCAATAACCCGACTTTGGAGAATAAATGTCTCCAACCCGTTTCAGATAATTAATAGCATCCTCAACTTCCTTCTCAGATAAACCCGCCCTTTCAGCCCTTTCATATATCTCTTCTTCAGGAGCTAAGCCGTCATCTCTTGAGTTAGAAATTTCCTTAATAATATTCAGAACCTTCTCAACCTTATCCCTCTTAGATTTCGGAGTTCCAGCTATTTTGTCAATGTCTATTGAACCACTCTCAGGGTCGTAGGCGATTTGTTTTAAGCAGGTATCAACTAACCTTATAGCCTCTTCTGCATCAACCGCTTTAACAACTTCCGACAATCTTAACTTTGCATGAGCAACTGCTAATCTGATTATAGACCCTAACTGTCTTGCAGATATTCCAAAAGTTCCTTTTGCTTCGCTCATTTTTCTTACAGAAACATAATACTCTTTTATAATCTTACGAGCTTCATCTGATATTTCTGGCTCTATTTGTCTTGCATAAAGAACATACTTCAGCAACAACTCATCATTCAACTCAACACCATTTATTACAAACTTTTTACCCGAAGATTTTCCTTTTCTCTCTCTAACTTTTGAATTATAATTATCAATAGAGAAATCTGCTATATCCTCATCTTTCTTTTTATCAATCTTATCTTTAATCACAAAAATCAAATCAAACCTATCCAATAACTCCTTAGGCAAGTTTATCTGCTCCCATACGGTTAAATCAGGATTAAACCTTCCAAACCTTGGATTACATGCTGCTAAAATAGCAACCCTTGCTGGCAATACTGCATCAATAACTCCAGCCTTGTTAATCTCAATCTTCTGCTGTTCCATAACTCCCAAGAGATAATCATATACCTCTTTATTCCTTGAAAATTCGTCAATACAAACAACTCCCCCATCAGCCTCAGTTAAAACCCCAGCTTTTAATACCCAACTATCTCCAAACTCTGCCTTCTCCCTGACTACAGACCCGACCAATCCAGGACCTGATGAAGTAACAGCATAAACTTTCTTAACAAATGGAAACTTCTGAATTAATGACTCCATCAATGTTGATTTTCCAACCCCAGGGTCGGAAATCATCAAAATATGGATGGACGTTCTCATGTCAATATTAGTCCCACTACTAACCAACTGTAATAAAACAGCTCTTTTTATCATATCATATCCAGTAACTTCCCTAAAAGCATAGTCAGAAAGCTTTTGAATAACGTTCTTATCCTTAGCAATTCTATTAATAAGCTCTAAATCTTTTTCATTGAGGTTTTTAGCTATTTCTTCAATATCTTCATCATCCTTTTCAATGTAAAAAGCATGAATGTATAATTCTCCAACACTCCCGTTTTTATTTTCTTTAACAATTGGAACTCCAACAATCTTCACATACCCAGAATATACCGCTTTCTTTGGTTTGTTAAATTCATAGAAGACAGTTGTAGAATGTTTATTTGCATATATTGACTCCTGTAATGGTGTTTGAACTTTAATCTCCTGAAAATCAACTTTGCCAGATAAATCTTCATCAAATATTAGTCCTTTACAATCACAGCCATCAGCAGGACATGTTAATGACTTTCCAACTTCTTTAGGTTTATCCCAAAATCCTAAATCCAATGTCTTTGTAGCTCCGCACTTTGGACAGTAATAGAATCCCTTAGCATACCTTAGTTTAAGTTTCGTTGCTTGGAGAATCATTGCTCTAAACTCTACTAATTTTCCTTTATGGGCAGATGATAATTCAGATAAGGAAATTCTACAATCAATAGGATTTCTAATGTGGATAAATTCTACGTTAGGTGTTTCGTTGAATAATTCTTCATAAGCTTCAATATATACATTTGTTATCGATTTCCTAACTTCATAAGGGTGTTCTATTAACTTATCATTCAAATCTCCAGATTCAGGGAAGTGCATTATAAATTCTTTCACGTCAAAAATATCCCACTCTGGTCCTTCAGTTGATAACTTGTGTTTAAAATACTCCTTTAATTTATCAGTATAGTATGCCAAGAACATTTCCTCGTCAAATACGTTGGGAGCTTGAAGCTCATAAGGGTCCTTAATGAGAGTTATAATTTTCTTTCCATCAACAATTTCTTGAGATATAACACCTTCAGAGATTAATTGGGATTTAGCGTTTGAAACTGATTTTGGGTTAAACATTGCCTTTAAAGTAGGTAATAAATCATTATCCCAATCTGCTTGTTTGTTAGGCATTCTTTTTAACATGCCTATAATTTCTCTTTTTATGTTATCATAAACCATGTTTATCCCCTAATTTATGATTTCTCAGTTTCTACAATCTCAAATTCTTCATTTCCGAGTTCATCAAGTATTGTAACTAAAACTTTGCATCCAACGTAATCTTTAGGTATTAAGATCATTCCAGAGTTTCCTATTGGTTTAACAACTCCTTTGAATGATATTGTTGCATCTTTTGGCAATCTCCATGTTTTCTTTCTGATTTTCATATTATCACTATGTAGTAATTTATCACTATTTGGTGAGTAATATAATTAAACTGATATATATATTTTTTGGTGATTCATCACGCTTTGGTGAATAATCACATAAATAAAAGTAGTTGTAAAAAATTACAATAAAAACAAAAAGAGGCAGGTCATATTATGATACTCAAAATACTGGCAAAAAAACACGTAAAGGATGTTTTAAAATTACTAAATAGTAAAGATATGTATTTTAGTGAATTACAGAAGACTTTAAATTTACATCCAAAAATTTTGGACTCAATATTATCTGATTTAGTTAATGAAGGTTTCGTTGAAAAAAGAGAAGGAGAATCTCCTTATAAATTTGGAAAAGTATATTATTCAATAACCCCAAGAGGTAAAAGAGCTTTAGAAATATTAGATCTTATTGAAACTTTCGATACTCTTAGAGAAGGCCAAGACATCGTTATTAATTATAAAATTGTAAATTCAACTGCATAAATTACTTCTATAGGATACTATGGCTCTAATATCGTATTTAGAGATGGACACATATTTGCCTTATTTGGCTCAAAACTCATAGGATTACGGTTTATTTTTGGTTTAGAGGCATATTTATAAAAGAGCTTAAAATGTCCTCATCTCTGGACTTAAAAGGATAATTTATTAAGTTTATGCGGTTTAGAGACATTTAAACCGATATATTTAGATAACGGTTTATATTCCCTAAACCAAGAAAATAAGAAAAATTAAGTTTGAATACCTTAGGGATAATCCCAAATTATTCGATTTCATAAATAAACGTCTAAACCGAAAATAGGACATAAATTATTTAGGATTTCGTAAAATCTCAAAGAATTATCCTTATCTCTAAATCCGACACATCTCGGGACACTACCTTAAAAATATCAACAATCGTTAATATACTAACCTCTTCACACATTGATAAAGCTTATATTTCATAGTTGATATATTATAGAATTAGAAAAAAGGAGTTGGTGAGTATGGATAATCAAACTATAGTTACACTTATGGGTTTGGCTTCTTTGGGATTGATTGTTTTGTTATCTTTAGCTTTATATTTGTGGTATTTTAAATTGGGTGGTAAAAAAGCTTTAGAAACTAATTAAAGTTTTTTGTAGATGTCATATAAAACAGCACATAATAGCCAGATTGTTATTAGTATTGCAAGGGCATCTCCTATAAATAGCACAATACCTGTTTGTAATGTTATCATTCCAGATGCAGTATTTAGGATGACATACAACATAAATAAAAATTCGTATCCAACAAAAACTATTCCAGCATTAGCTATTTTGTCAAATAAAAGCTTCCGTTTTTCATCCATAATTACCACAACTTAGGGCTTTTATTTTTCTATTTTTCTAAGTAGGTATTTAAATAATATAAACATTAACAATCATCGATATTCTAAACTCGTATAGTAATCATTATATAATATTATAGAAACATTTGAATAATTGTAAAATTCGAAGAGGGGGAGTATGAAAAGGCTGGGTGTGTTTTTGATACTTGCCAGTATAGTATGTGGTGTGGTTGCTATATGTGGTTGCACTGGTGGAGGAGGAACTGACTATTCTTCAAGCACCGCATCTGCAGAAACTGAGACTTGCCCAGTTCAGATATTAGAGCATCATTTAGTTAGGAAAGATTATGGGACTGTGTATGTTGAAGGGGTTGCTCAGAATGTAGGTAATAAAAGGTTAAAATTTGTAGAAATAAAGGCAAGATTTTATGATGCTGATGGTGTTTTAATTGATGAGTTCATGGACGTCCATAGGGACGTTGACCCTGGACAAAAGTTTAGATTTAAAATTATTGGACCTATAGGGGAGGAAGGTAAAAAAGTTGCTAAGTATGATATTGCTGTTGGAACTTGGTGGACTGAATAAGTGGCTGTTTTAAAATGCTACGATTTGACTGTAAAATAACTTTTCAACTTCTCTTTTTCTGGTCCTATTGTGAGCATATCAACAATCATTAATATATTATCTGCTGGTCCTATGGATACTCAGCAGTATCTGTTATTACTACCTATGTAGGTTCCCTGTTGATATTAATCGAAAAGTAAATATAGGTGTCGGCAGGAAAGTATCAGATAGAGTATATAATAGTATATATACAGGTATATACTCCTGTATATATACTATAAAATATACTGGAAAGTTCGGAACTGATACACTATTAGGGTAATTAGTAATATTGGTGGATGATGTCGTATGTTAGAATGACACTGTATCATGGGACCGACAGAAAGAGTGCAGAAAAAATAATGGAAAGTAAGGAGATACTACCCAGCCAAGGAGATAACCACTGGCTTGGGGATGGTATTTATTTTTATGAAGAGGAGTTCCATGCGTTTAAGTGGATATGGTATAAGGAGAAGAACCGCAATAGATTACTAAAAAATTTTGCAATAATAAAAGCAGAAGTTATATGTGAGGAATCGAGGATTTTTGATTTAACGAAGATTGAACATAAACTCCTATTTGACATGATGTATAAGTTAATTAACACTACGAAATTGAGGTTAGATAAACTCAGAGGAGACATGTGTGCGGAAGGGGTTGTTATAAATTATATGTTCAAGAACAAGGAGCTGGGTTATAATAAAAGATTCGATATTGTTAGAGCTTTGTTTCCAATACCCGTAAAAAAATATCAAAAAATAGAAAATCGTGAGAAAAATAAAAAATATAAAGAAAGAACACATAGATTAACATTTATGCCTGAGATTCAAGTGTGTGTAAAAAATCCAAGTGTTATAAAAAAGTTGGAGTGGTATGATTTGGAGAAGACAATAGATAAATTCTTAATTTATACTGAAATTTATAAAGAAGATTTAGGAATATAGGTGAGATTATGACATTTGATTTATTAAAAGAATTAAAAAGAATTTACAAACATTTTGAAAATATTGATTTAGAACAATTTGAGAGGGATTTAATTGAGTGTGGGTTTGGGAAGATAAAGCCAGGTCCATTAGCTACAGATGAGGTCTTAACTGAAGAGGATATTGCTAAATATCGAGAGATAATAATGAAGTCCCAAACTTGTAATGTTAACACCCACAACCAGATTGTTATTAAGATTAATTTAAAGGAAATAAATGCTGATAATAAAATGTATTGTAAATTTAGGAAGGGATATAAATTTAAAGAGGATATAAAAGTTGGTGAAGAATCAAGTTATATTATTACCCTTCAGCAGGATAGTTTACATATTTGTAATAATTATGAGGTGGCATAAAAATGGAAGCTCCACCAAAGTGTGCTTTAAAGTTTTCCAATTATATTGTTAAGCATATTGAATTTATACTAAATGAAGTCCCTGAAAAAGATGAAAAGATAAGGTTGAATGTAAATATTGATACAGAGATAAGATACAATAAAAATGAGCCAAATAAATTTATAACGATAATTAAAATAACAGCTGGGGAGAAAAAGGATTTTGCTAAAAGTCCAGTTTATTTGTCTGTTGAAGTATGGGGTTTCTTTGAAGTTATTGAGGAAGCGATTGATAAGGTTAGACAATTTGCAGAGATTAATTCTGTTGCAATATTATTCCCTTATGTTAGGGCTTTGATTTCAACTATTACGGCGAACGCTAATATTCCTCCGGTTATACTCCCACCTATAAATGTTGCTGGGATGATGGCAAACATTGAAGAAGTAAAAGAAGAAAACACGGAAAAACAGGAAACAGAAGCTTATGAGTAAATCTATTTTTAAAATTTAGCTATTTTTGTATGACATTGTATTTTAGTGTATTCTATTGTGTATTACTTTGTATTCTTTTGTATTCTTTTTTGTATGCCATTGTAATTCAATGTATTCTCTTTTTGTAATACACTGTCTGCTGGTGTAGTCTTTCTTTTTTTATCCTCTGCTATTAATTTTTCTAATATCTACCATTAACAAACTTAGAGAGTAAGGTTTAGCCAAAATATATAAAACCAATAACCAAGATAAAATATAGCAACGGTAAAAGGGGTTGGTGTTTATGAATATTGGTGTGGATACATTTTTATTTGTTGCGTTATTTTCCATATTCTTACTTGTATTATTTGGGATAGGGCTTTGGATTTGGTATTTTAAATTAGGAGGTAGGGAGAAGAYATTTGGCTCTGATTAATCTTCAATTTTTAGGTAGGCATCATAAAGCACAGTTCCAAAAGTTAGGAGTGTTAGTATAATAAATACAATATCTCCAACTAATAAAATAGAGCCTGTTTTTATAGGGATAGCTCCTGAAGATGTCTGCAAAATTGTTGCTCCAGCAAATACAACCTCATACCCAAATATTATTTTAAAAATATCAAAAATCGCATCAAAAAATATCTTCTGTTTTTCTTTCATTTAAACACCATATATTACCGTTTTATGAGAAGTATGTATTTTTACGGTTTTTATTATTTGCTGTTATTAACTTTTTTAATATCCACCATTAACTTTTTTAGAGAGAAAGGTTTTTATATTAGTTTAATTATACTTACTCACCAAGAAGTGATATATCACCAATAAGTGGGTAAATGACCACCCAAGGATAACCAGCTTTAACGGCTGGGACCCCTTGGGTGTGATGTAAGCCCTGAAACACGGCCCCCACCATTAACCCCTCCCCCACCAAATATAATTTTTTTAGACGGGGCGAGATGAAGCCCACTATTTATTGGCTTTAAAAGAGTTTGGAGGGTTGATTATGAAGTTCTTAGTCGTCAAAAAAGGTAGTGAAACTAAGAGAATCAATGTTGAGGAGATTAAAGAAATCTCAAATGTTGGGAGTTTTGTTATCATCAGATACAGTGGTGGAGAGGTTAAAATAAAGGCTAAAGGAGATGCTGAAGAAGCTGCGGATTGGATTACTAAGATGATTACTGATTTTCCTAATAAGATTATTGATTTGAGAGCTGGCTTTGAAAGCGGAGATAAAGCCAAAACCAACTTGAGGGTGGAAGCGTGTTGAGGTTTAAGAAGACACCAGATGAAGTTAAAGAGATGATAAAACTTGCGATTAAGAAGGGTTACAGGCAGATTAAAATTAGTAGTGTCAATCCTAATGAGTTCTTATTAAGGTTCGATGGCAGAATGTGGATTATGGGGTTTGAGTTTTTAAGCGATAAGGAAATTAAATACTCATGTTTTGAGAATTATTCTTTTAAGTGCATTTTAGAAACGGATGCTAAGAAAGTTAGAGAGTTTTTGGAAGAGATTTATTCAAAATCTAAGATAGTTAATGGTAGAGTTAAAGAGATTCCTACAGATGTTTTTCAAGTAGTTGTTGCATAGAGGCATTTTTTCTTTTTCGAGTTTTCTATTTAAATATTTTTGGTATTTAGGAGCAAATAATTGTAGGTGAGAATATGCAAATAAATAAAGCTATAGAATTATTGGAAAGAGCATGGAGTGATTATAATAATGGAGACACTGTTGGAGCGATTTTGAAGTTGGAGGAAGCTGAGGATTTGATTAGGAAACTGAGGGTTAGGTTATGTTCTGAGATTAGGAGGGAGGGCTATGATGCGATATTCATCAAATAAAATCTATTTTATCGTTTATTTAGGTGGAAAGCCTGTTTCTTTTGGTGTGGCTAAGGATGTTGATGAGTTTGAGAGGAGGAGGGAGAATATTGAGTGTTTGAGTGATAAGATTAGGGTTGTGAAGGTTGGGAAAAAGTTGTTTAAAAGGTTGAGGAGGCAGATTTTGGAGGGAGAGAAAAAGGATTTTGGCATGTTGAAAGTTAATCGGAGGGATTTGAATGTGCAAGTATGAGTTAGCTGCAAAGGCTCATAAGAATGTGTATGGTGTAGAGATTGAAGTTGAGGAGATTAAAAAGCAAGTTGAAGAAATCAGAAAGGAGCATAATAATTGGATTGATGAAAGTGCGGCATTTGTCAAATGGTTAGAAACCTTGGAGCTTAAGGATGAATTTAAAAAGCTTAGGGAGGAGGAGAGGATGAATAAGAATGGGAATAGTATTGAGGTTAAGGCATCAAACAATGCAATGGTGGTCTTAGAGAAAACTGCTGAAAAGGTTGATTCGTTGGATGATGTTATTGAAAAGATGGATTCGTTGGATGAGGATTTAATGTTACTGGATGAAGCTAATGAGCATCTACCTTTGGCATATACTTATCCTGATAAAAAAACAGGAAAGGAGAAGATAATTCTCTCATGGGCAGGAATTGTTAAAGCAATGAGGATGCAGGGAAATATTGAGGTAGAGCCCCCAACTTTCCAAGAGGTTAATGGAAAAATTATAGCAACGTGTAGGGTCAGGGATTTGAAGAGAAACATCGTTATGGTAGGTACTGCTGAAAGGGTAAGTCCTGGTAGAATGGGAGAGGAGTTTAAATATACTGTCTTAGCTTCAAAGGCGATAAGGAACGCACTAAAGCACATTATTGAGCCAAAGTATTTGCAGATGGTAATAGCTGAAGCTAAAAAGAGAAAGTCGTATGTGATTATCACTTATTAATTTTTTTAAAATTTTTTTGGTGATGATATGGTGGAAAAAATGAGTCCCAAAACTTTTGGAGGTGAAATCATGGAGAATTCTGATATAAGGGCTAAGTTGTTGGAAGTTTTAGAGTCTGGTGTTGTAAATGGGAAATGGACAATTGGAATAGTGAGGTTGAACTCTGAATTAAGAAGGTTGCTGGTTAATAGGTGCCAATGTTATATTAATGATTCAGAGACTACGAAATCTAAGACAAAGATTATTGCTGAGTTTTGCATGGATGCGGCTGAAAATGGAGTTAGGTATTCTCCTGATTTGGTAAATGCGGCTTTGACAATATTAAAATCAATGGGATATAATATTAAAGATGTGCAGTGTTATTATGATGTAGATTTTCCTGCTGTGATTACTGTGGATGGGGAGGTTGGTGTTGTCATCAAGCCAGAACACATGGAAGATTTAAGGGTTGTTGGTGTTAAAAAATTGACAGAGTTTTAAACTCTTTTTTTGGTGATTCTATGGCAAAAGTTAGGCATGGTTGTAGAACTGAGAGAATAGAGTTGATTATTAAAATAAATCATTTGAAAAGAGAAAATCTAAAGCTTAGAAATAAAATAGCTGATTATAAGAGAACTTTATATTTAATTAGAGGTAAGGGCTGTAAATTAACAGAAGAGTTATTAAAGATTGAGATTGAGAATTGTATTAAGATGATAAAGTTTAATGAAGAGACGATTAGGGACTTAAAAGAGAAGGTTGAAATGATACCAAATGAACAACTTTAATATACTTTGAGCTTAAAAATAGAGATTAATGATTACGTGGTGGTGTTATGGCAGTTGCCTATGCTAAGTTATATGAGTTGATACTTAAAAAGGTTAAGGATGAAAAAGAGGCAGAGGAGTTGTATAATGCAATTATAGAGATTGTTAAAGAGGAAAAACTTGCAGTTAAAACTGAATTAAAGGATGAGTTGAGGGGTGAATTGGCTACAAAGGAAGACATTAAATATTTAGACGGGAAAATTGAAATGGTTAAGAAAGAATTAGAATATAAGCTTATTATACACACTTTGATAATCTTATTTGCTATAATTATAACTAATCCTAATGCCATAGAGTTGATAAAATTATTATTTGGATTTAAGTGATTTTTTATTGATTTTTATTTTTTATTCCAATTTACATTTATTAATTTAAATTTACTTAATTAATGATAAGTAATCTTTCAACAATTTTAACTGGTCGTTTCTTATTTGAATTTGAATGTTCGAGTTTTCTAAACTGAATCTTACAGAATATACAGGCATTGAAATTAGTTGTCCATTATAATCTACAGTAATTGAACTGTTTATTTTTTGAAGTTCTTTACTTAGGATTGTGAAGGTTTCTATTTTCCTTGGTTGTCCCATTTCTCTAACTATTGCCTTAGCGAGTTCTTTTAACTCATCATCAGTATAAGTTGGTAAATTTAACGTCATTGGGCTGCCATAAATCCTATAACAATAACTATATTGTTTTAAGTCCCTGTCTTCATTCAGTTGTTCTACTACACTAAATTCGCATATTGGATTTACAAATGTTCCAGATACAGTTTCATAAACCTGATTTAGTAAAGTGGTTCCATTTTCATAGCCAGTTATTCCTTCAAAGTTCCACAAACCAATTCTTTCTATTTTGTCGCTATTTATTATTACATTTTCGGCTTCAATGTTGTATTTGTTGTAATAGCCGTTTTCATCGCACCAATCTTTGTCTATATAGATTGCAATTCCATAATCTTGAATATTCAGTGCATTATCGGCAGTGTTTGGTATTCTTACTTCATAAATTCCAGTGTTTATTTTATTCAGAGGATATTGCCAATTAATAAATATGTTTTCAATTGGAACATCAATATAATTGCCTTGCTCATCTTTTATTTTTATTTTAACAATTATTTCAGAGTGTTTATTTTCATCATAATCTGCACTCGTTGGATGTGGGAATTTATCAGTTTCATTTCCTTCTTTGTCATAAGTTTTTGCTTCAATTGATAAACTATGACAGTATTTTTGTCTTTCAACTATTATTTGTTCTTTCGCAACCTCAACTCCTCCAATAAAAAGTTTCATTTCATAAGTTTCAATGGTATTTTGTGGCATTCTAAATGTGTAAGTGAAATTGCTTACATCTCCAGTTTTTGAATCTACTAAAACACCGCCATAATATAATCTAAGTTCAGGTTGGAACCAACCCAAGTATTTAGTATCCACATTTATCTCATATTCTATGTCGAATGTGATTGTTTTTTCATTTGGGTCGGAATTCCTATAACATATACACTTGGGTCTTACGATGAACTTTTCACAGTATGGTTTGACGTTGTAAGTGTCAAAGTAGTAAATGTATGGTTGCCAGCCCCATTTGTTAATATCTCCCAATGGAACTTCACAAGGTCTAAAATACACAATAAGAGGAACGCAAGTTAATAAGTTGCCCGTATATTTCTTTTTGAATGCGATAATGTCAAAATCACATCTTTCTGACACCCCAGATTCTTCATTACGTTCAAAGGTTCCAATGCTTGGTTCAGCTTCAAGATATGACTCTTTATGAACAGTCCAGAGATATATTGCCTTTGGGAAGTAGCCATCTTTTATCATTTCCTCATAATAAATACTAACATATCCATCATCACTGATTGTGGCATATTTTGAATCTACAGAGTTACCCTTATCGTCATAAAACTGCCAACTTTCTAAATCAGGAAGAAGAGTTACAGACCCCCAAAGGTATTCTATTGTGGTTGGGTTACTCGCATCACCAGTGTTAAGTATTCTTTTCTCCAAATATGTTCGGTTTTGAATTGGATTGATGTAACCTCTTGGGAAGTGTTTTGGTAGGAAGTTACCAAAGACAATGTTGATGTTCCGCCCTATCAATTGCCAATAATCCTCCGTATCTGGGTCAAAGAAGTCGTTTATATTGTTATTCTCAATAATCCACATTAGAGTTACAGTGAGAGAACTTCCAGAGATACCAAATGATATATTCAATTTTCCATACTTAATTGGAAACTCAAGGATTTTAGTCCCACTTTCAGGTATATGAAAACTCGGCCCCCATGTTCCATTCATCCAAATTTTGTAATCTTGATTATTAAACATATCATCAGCAGATGTTTGTATGGTAAGAGTGTATTTGTATGGAATTGGAAAATTGTTGTCAAAATATGCATTATATGTAGCAGTGACGCCTGCATCAGGTGGTAGATTGTAAATATGACATTCATACATACATTCCTGGAACATCGATGGGATATTGAAAACAAAGGATGAACTTGGAGCTGTTGGAACTGATACTGTAGATACCCAGTGAAGTGGAACACTCCTAATTTCAACTCCATCCATCTCAATTAGACCCATTTCGCATATTTTGGATGATAAACTGTTTATATTGGCTGGCCAGGGGTAATTACTGTTAATGTATTGTGTCTCACCAGAATCATAAGGATTCACATAATCACTGTTCAAACCAAGTGTCCATTCTTTTAATTTATCATCGAAATTTTCTTCATCAATGTAATGAACAAAGGGCATTATTACCACCTTACTTGGTTTATAATCTCAGTATCCCATTCAAATTCATAACCGACAACTTTCTCTTCTTTTGGATGTTGTCCTGAAATTTTATCTGTAAAAATTAATGAATTGTATTCATAATCAACGTAAAATCTTGTATTGTAGTTTTTTGTATAAAGTATGCACTTTTTTAATGCATCAAAATAACTACTTTCTTCAATGTAAATCAGTGGATTTGAATCTAATTGATAATCCAGTTCCAAATTACATAAATTGCAACACTCTTTTAAGAAAATCTGTAAAAATGTAGTTTTTGCCGTAGTTTTTTGCTGGCTTAGAATCCAGAGGGGGCTGTTAATAGTATATTCATACTGTTGCTGTCCAAAACTCTGTGATAATCTTGCATCAATGCAATATCCTCTGAAAATTATTTTATCATTCCAAAGTATAATACATTGGTCAAAAGGTTGGATTTGTAAATCTTTCAATGAAGTTATATTACACTGGTCAATGGCATTAATTGAATACTCTATATCTACGGACATTGATTTATCTATGACAATTGTTTTCATACTTTACACCATATACTTTAATATCCTATTGCAAACCAGAAAAATCCTACATCTCCACTTGCACCACTGATATCTGTAATACAAACAACACACCCTTTAGTTGTAATGTTTGCAATTCTTGTTATACATTTGATATAGTCATTATCAACTCCAGAACCCTCATATATTGATGCAAATACGTTTAGACATTTGTTCGGGAATTCAATGGTAAAATTTACAGGAATTTCTTGATATGATGTGGTATTATTGACATAAACCTTCCCCCACTGCATAATAAGCCCCGTTGGAAATTTTATGTATCCATTATCTTCTTTTAAATCTTTAAATGAATCAATTGATAAAAAATCTGATGCATCTTTTCCGTCTAACTTATCAGCATTTCCTGCCTGATTTGCGTAGTCGATGTATCCATCTGCATTTGAATCTATTGAAATTTTCTTTATTTTTGCAAAAGTTACTGGGTCAAATCCCATAGTATCACCTTTATTTTATATATGACACCCACCCTGAAACAGCAGAATCAAATGATATTTTCATATATGGGTGCTTAATGGGTATTAATTCTGTTTTTTGTGCTTGGTAATCGTATTTAACAACTTCAGAAGTTACAGTGTCATAATTTTCTCCATCAGGAGCATAATACACTTTAGCATATACATCCGTATCGTAAGGATTCTTAACAGTTAAAACTAAACCTTTGGCTTCATCATGAACTCTAACATAAATTTCTGGAAGATTTTCAAATTTGACTGTCTTTCTTTCGTCTGTAAGAGTAATCATGTCTTCCATTTTATCACCTTATTCTAAAATTATAAGTTCAATATCAGCATAATAATGTCCAGTAGTTATCCTTGACAAGGAAATACTCTGAATTAAAGCCTGTTTCCAATCACCAATCTCATCAAAATAAACTTCTATCAGGGGATTACTTGCTAACTGTTGTAAGAATTGCATTTTTGGAATTGAATCAACATAAAGAGTGAAACTCCAAGTTTTTTGTTCCTGTCCTAACACTTCATAAACTGGCGTTCCATCTACGGCTGGTTGATATGCTAAGTTTGGTTGTGGTTGATATTGCCTACTTTCAACTAAAAAGCTGTATTCTGTTTCATTCTGTCTAATTTGGAAACAGCTACTTTTATTAGCCATTATTTGGTTATATAAACTAACAACTAAGTTTTCATCAAGAGTAATGTTATATTCTTGTGATTTTCCATTAGTTAGTGTAGTTGTTACTTTGATAATTCCATTTTCAATTATGTAACCTGTTTTACTAAAATCAACTGAATTCACACCTGCAGAATATCCTTCATTGTAAGCACTATTGTAGAAATCGGTTAAATCCAACTCTTTCACATCTTCTGTTCCATCTGAATAAACTATTTTTGAGATGACTTTTTTCTCTTCGGTGATTAATTCAACTGTATGTGAAACAACAGTAGGAGTTGTAGTATCAGAATCTGAATTTGGATTAGTTGGTGTATTCATTAGAATTGGAGTATTGTTGGACAGTATTGGAGTTTCATTAGAAATGTCGGTGTTTGTTGAGTCTGAAGTTAAATTGTTCGTTGTGTTAGTTATCAGTGAGTTTTGATTGGATAAAAGTGGATAATCGTAACTAACACTGCCACCATTGCCATCGTTTGTAGTATTCATCAAAAAAAAAGTATTGTTTGAGATTAGAGGAGGCATAACAATCACCACTATGCTACCCTTTCTGCATCTGGTAGTTGCATTGGTAACACAGTCCATAAGTTACTTTTATCAACTGTTATTGTTTCACTGGTTCCATCATCATAATTTATTGTTAGTGTGTCAGTTCCCTCAGTGTCATTGTAAATGACTTTAAATATTCCAAATCCTGGAGCAATCTCAGTGACAGTTCCAGATTGACTTTGAATGGATGTTATTATTTTCATTGAGTCTCCAATCAAAAATGCAATTATTTTATAAGTTTTTGTAGAGTCCAATGTTGCTGCTACTTTTACAGTTAAACTGCCAGGTGCTGAAGTAAATTCTTGCATTGGTATTCCATTACCTGCATCATCTAATACCATACACATAAACGGATAATAATTAAATGGAATCCCTATTCCTATCGTTTGAGAGTCTATAATTCTCGCATCTACCCCAGTAGTGAATTCTTTATAAACTATAGCTCCTTTGCCAATAATTAATAATTCATTAGTTTGTTGTAGTAATGACTCTGTAGGTTCTGGTTCTGTGGATGATGCAAGTACGGCCATAATATCACCTCATCTAAACCTTTGTTTTTTCAAAATCAAAGCAATTTTTTGAGCTAATTGATGCTCATTAAAGCTATTTCCAACTACATTTATGTGTATATCTCCATAAGAGTAAGATGTGCTGTGTGTTATTCCTACTTGTTGAATTTTCCAATTTTTAGGATTCGCGGAGCTCATCAGTTTAGCAGTATAATCAATAGTTTTCTTTAAGTTAGGAATTTCTTTTCTAATTCCACCAATAATGTTTTCCATAAAATGGATTCCCCATTTATCGTCGTCTTTTAATGGCCCTACATCTGGAGTGGTGTGATGTAAGTAACTGGAGATAATACCCGCAGCTTGACTTACAGCATTCTCCAACTCTGAAAATTTCTCTTTTATTCCATCAATTATATTTTGAATCAAATCACTACCCCAGTTCTTAGCTTCTTCTATTTTTTGAGACCACCATTCATTCAATCCATTCCACCATTCATCAAATGTTTGTTTAATGTTATCAACAAAACCATTAAATGCATCTAATATTTGCTGAGGTAATTGTTGCCATTGCTGAGCTAAGTTTTCAGCTGCTTGTCTGGCTTCATCTTCTTTCATCCCTAACTCTTCAAATGCCTCTTGTAATGTATTTTGAACAACGCTCCAATCACCAGTAATAAAACTATATATTGATTCAAATGCTGCCAAGAGTGTTAGAATTCCAGCTCTTGCAGCGGATAATGGTGAGTCCCCATCTAAATCAAACAATCCTAAGAAATCACCAACTGCTAATGTAACAGCTGCTAATGCTTCACCCAATGCAACAGGCCAAGCCGCTAATTCAATAAGCCCAACTTTTAAATGCTCTATAGCTCCTTGTATATCTCCTTCCAATAGTTGTTTTACTGGCTCTACAACAACTGACAAAAATCCGAAAGCTCTTCCGGCAAACCTAACAGCTTCACCTAAGCCCTTAAATGCATTAGATAATCCAGAGACGTTTGGTAGGTTAATTTTTGGTATGTTGATTTTTGGGATTTTTGGAAGTTTTAAATCAACTGGAAGTTTAATTTTAGGCATGCTAATTTTTGGAATTTTTGGGATTTCTAAATCAACAGGTAATTTGATTTTTGAGAGTTCTGGAAGTTTTAAATTATCCAAACTAATTTTACCAAATAATGTGGATTTAATTTCACCAAAAGCATCTTTTAATGCAGAACCAATTGCTGCACCAATTGCTATTTCAAGTATTTTTCCAAGACCTCCAAGACCTACTCCAAGCTCTGCCCCATATTGCAAATATCCATGACCTGCTAACCAGCCCTCAATATCCTGCTTAATTGTTTCTAAAATACCCTTTTGGTCTTTATTTATGCTTATTAACCTATCCAATTCGTTGGTATTGTCTGGCAAGCCCTTATCTAAATCCACTCTCTGTAAATAATCATGAATTTTAACTATTTGTTCATAAGTTAAGCCATACTTTTTTGCTAACTCAGCTAATGTTTTATCATCTTTTGTTTTTTGAATTTCCCTCAATGCTTTTTCAACATCAAATCCCATCTGTCTTGAGTTTAATGCCAAATCATTTATTGCCTCTGCCAACTGTCCAACATCTTGAGCTCCAGCTGCCTGTGCTTGAATTAATATAGATGCAAATTTCTCAGGGTCTAAGGTATCTCCCATAGTTATGCTGAATTCCCTAATTGCTTCTGCAACTTCTGTATGCCCTTGCTTCATTTCTAAAACTTCAGCATTCACCATTTTCATTATTTCTTCATTTGATTTTCCCATTGCTGTTAGTGCTGAAATCATCCTTGCTATATCATCAGCTCCAGGTTCTCCTCCTCTTTCAGCCATTGCCATTGCTGCTAATATTTGAGCTGCATATTTATCGTTTGATGCTGCCAACTTTAAAACCGCCTCATTGGAATATACAATCCCGTCTCTAATTTCATCTAAAGAATAGCCGTTATATAAGCCGATTTGTATTAATCTCTCTGCTTGGTCTTTAGTTAAGCCCCTTTCTCTTAAAATTGTCATTAGTTCGTTGTATTTTTCAGCGTCGGAAATCCCCATGTATGCAGTCCCTACACTTGCCACATCTGCAATTGCGTTTATGTGATATTTTTCAGACCATTCCTTCTTTAGTTTATCCCATTCTGTCCTATCCACTTCAACCTTTGCCCTAATTGTTTGTTTTTCGGATAATTCACTTTTTATTTTATTGATTTGTTTTAATATCTGGTCTGTATTTGTTTTAATATCTATTTTTGTGTTTTTCAATTGTTCCAATTCACTTTTTAGTTTTGATAAGTCATAATCAAAGTTTATGTTCATTTTTGAGGCATCTGCCTCTATCTCTTCCAACTCTCTAATTATCATATTTATATTGCTCTTAAATTCAACTTCTGATTTGACATTTTTTAACTCATCCAACTGCTTAATTACTGCGTTGATATTGCTCTCTATCTCTAATTTTGATTTTATTTTTTCTAATGATTTTAGATTTTTCCTTACATCCTTATCATCCAAGTTCAATTCTAACGTTCCTTCAACTTTTAATTTTTTCATACAATCCACGCATTAATTGCTTTCCTAAGAATACAATGATGACTGGGACAATTAAACCTAACAACAATGAATCTGTATATGTCCAAATCACTGCTGAAAGGCACGTGCTTGCAAACAATCCATAGCAGTCAGGGAACTGACCATCCCAGTCCAAAGCTATATAATCCCCCTCTTTAACAAATCTTAAACCATATATTAGGGATAAAACCAAATCCCATGCGAATACTACAAAAAATGCTAAGACTAAGCTAATCAATGCATTATGAATAACCTCCATAATTAAACCAAAAAATATTAGTCCATAGTATGTTCCACTTATGAACAACATACCGAATGGTGTGAGCCATCTCATAGAATCCCCCCATATTTTAACTTATCTTTCATTTCTCTAATTGCAAATCCTAATATTATATTGTAATCCATCTTATTTAGCTTTATCGCTTCACTCGGGGGGATTCTTAAAAATTTACAAACAAAATAAAGCTCTGTTGCATCATCACTTAGTGCCCACTCTATTGCGAAAGGATTTATCCTTGTTTAACTGCTTATAAGCTTCAAAGTACTTTTTGATGAGTTCTGCAATAACAATCGAAGGTAATTCCTCAACTTTCTCTTTTGGAATACCATATAAAATTGGAATGTATTTTAATGCAAAATCTAAAGGCTCCAGGTTCTTTGCATCTTCAATCATTTCTTTTTCAACTGATAATGGTGGAATTATAGCTGTGAGTTTCTCTCCAAATATCTCAATTTCTAATTGAGGGAGATTAGACCTTATTTTTTCTAATGCTTCAAGATTCTTTTGTTCTGATTCCTTAAACTTCTCATCTAATTTTTTTAAAAATTCATTTTTATCCATTTAATCACCTTATTTAACGTCGATAATCTCATAACTTTGGGCCGTCAAATCAAATGACTTACTCCCACCACTCCAGTCAAACTCCAGATTGTTAGGCATCGCTCCCCTTATTATAACAATCCTCTTTGGAGGTTCAACTCCATAAGCCATCGTAGCTTCTTTAGAAAATGCAAGAACAACAATGTTTGCACTTTTTGAAGCTCCATTTTTGTATTTTGAGTATGTGTTGCCTTCAAGAATCTCCCCTGAGAAATAAGCAGTAAGCTTAATGTCTCCAACGGTGATGATATCTTTGAATGATAATGTTATGCTTGAACCCTTTTCGATTTGAATCTTCCCATAACTGCAATCCACAGTCAGCTCTTCTTTATCCTTATCCTCTTTTACGGATAATTCTGAAGCTCCTCCGAGAGGTAAGTCCAAATAGAGATATTCAACTGTAATTGATGCACCATTTGCTGGTGGCTGTGTGAATTTAATTTTCTTCAAAATTCCATTTTCATGGATTGCTGTATAATCTTGCCCTTCGAACTGCAAAACACCATTTACTTTAACAATCTCCGAACCGAGAACCGCATCATCTTTTGTTAATTCAAACGTATCATTTTGCTCATCTCCTGTAAAAGTATCAACCTGTGATTTTGCACCAAAATATGCCAACTTTCCACTTGCCAAAATATTTTCTTGGCTTGGTGGAGTAAGTGATAGCACCATTATCTCACGCTCCTAAACTCTAACTTAGTATAATCGCTTTCAAAGTCAATTCTTTCCAAATAAGAGTTATATGTCGTCATAACTGCTTCAATTTTCTCTACTAAATCCTCATTTGGTAATTTATCAAAAGTAAATGTTGCATCTACATAAGCAACTCTATTTTCAATCTCTACTGAGAAATCCGCCTCACAATGGAAGTCCTGAATTTTGGATAAAGGAGATTTAACTTTGATGCCATTGTTTTTTAAATCTTCAAGTATTTTTTCAACTAACGCCTTTGCATTAGCATAGTTAGTCAAAGAACACCGCCCCCTCTTCTTCATTTAATTCCTTCTGTTTTGCTTCCTCAATAGCAATTTGATACATTCTATAAAAGTGATTAGCCATAACTGAAACGTTTTCGTCAGTTTTCATATCCCTTGATTCAGTGTAGTAATAGCAAGCCAATATGGCAATAATATCAACGTCTTCAACCTGGGATGTTTTTATTGCTAAGTTTGCAGATGCCTCTGCTTGTTCAGGATTGGCAAATTCTTCATCAGCACTCATTCCTAAGAGGGGCTTCATCTTCGCTAAAATTTCCGAAACATCAACCATAAAAATCACGCATTATCCCAATACTTTTTGAATCTTAATAATTCCATTCTTTTCCTTAACCATAGGGCTTATTGCCTCTGTAAATATAAACTCAACCTGAGTCGCTTTCTTTTCAATAAATTGGTCTGCCTCCACAGCTACTCCCATTTGAAGAATTGCAATATCAATTGGGACTAAATATGCAGATTTATCAGTGATTAAGTTTGTTGGGATGATTTCCTTAATGAAATCCTTTGTTTCATCATAAGCACTAAAACCTTGAGTTCCTATTTTCCTAAAACATGCAATTGCATCAACTGGAGCTACTAACGCACATTTTGCATTTGAATACTGCTCAATCTTTGTTTTTGCATCTATGATGTCATTTGCTATTTTATCTGGAGTGGTATCTGCACCATTCCATGATGCTGATGCACCCACTGCTGTATTGTTTTTACTCAATGCATCAATTGAGTATTGATTTTCAGCCCTTGCCACAACCTTTGCGAGACCTTCAAAAATTTGTGCTTTATTATAGTCAGCATTAGGTCCTTCAACAAACCTCCTCGCTTTTGTAACTTTCAGATTAATGTCAAATACTGTGAATGGTGAGGTTGTTGTCTTAATTGGAACTTCTGTCAATTCCATTGAACCCTTTTTAAACGCATTTTCATCAAACACAACTTGAACTAAATTATAAACCTCCACATCTTCAGGAATTTTCTTTTTTTGGAAAATTTTCCTTGAAAATAAGTTTGAATCAAGTATTGGTTTCATTGCCTGCTCTACAATTTGAGCATCATACTCATTAAGTGCCATCATCTCACCTCTATCTCAAAATAATAGTGCAGTAATTCCCCTCAACAGATGCCACTTTGAACCCTGCCTTAATCGGGCTTTTAACTGCCTTGCCACTGCCATCAGTGCTTGGAATAACATAATCCCCTGGGGCTATTGATTCTCCTTCCTTAATTTCAACTTTCTGAACACCATTAACTTTTAAATCAACATACATTCCAGCTGTGTAAATCGCCCTGCTGTTAATAATGACTCCATCCGCATCTATTGATATGCTATCATCACTCACTGTTGAAGTTCCAAATCCAATTCCAGTTGAAGTTATTTTTCCAAATCTGTATGGTGCGAGGTCTGCAATTGCTATGCCAGAGATGATGTTTTCAGTAGTCATATTCTCACCTTATAATCCCAGATTCGCTCTTCTATGACCCGAATTTCCAGAACCAGAAGGAGGCACTGGTGCGGATGCGAGAATTTCCTTTTGGGCTTTCCTAATTTCTTCAAGCTGTTTTAATACTGACTTATTCACTGCAACCAATTCATCCATTTTAGAAGCGAGTATTTCAACAACCTTATCATCTTCATTGTCGCTTTTATCCTTGTCTTCATTTTCTTTTTTATGGGAAGCCAATATTTGCTCAATTTTCTCATGTAAGAACTTCTCAAATTCTTCTTCTGTCATGTCTTTAATTTTTTTAGGTTCAGTTTTTTCCTGTGTCTTAGTGTCCATACTATCCCTCTTAATTGATGCCAAAACTTCGAGAACATAATTCCCTTCAACCAACCTCGCAAAATCTACTTTCGGGTCCGACTCTAAGCAGAGAGCTAAGCCCTTCATAATACCTTCTTCGCCAACACCATCATCGTTAAATTCAAAAGAAACTCCCTTGATTTTTATTCCATTATCTACCAAACGCCAATAAATCTCATCGAAGATTCTTATATGGGCATAGAGGTTGCCCTCGGGATTAAAATAAACATCAACCACGTCCCCAACTGCGAGATTTCCATTAGAATAATAATTATGGTCAATATTGACGGGCTTACCCCTCAACGTAGGACCGTATTTTTTAATCCACTCTTCAGTTATTTCTTGCCCATCAATCGTTGTTGGATTTAAAACTGGAAGGAATATTGACTGCATATCTCTCCCTCAAAAAGAAAAAATTAGAGTTTTTTTAAGATTATTTTTTCCAGAACTTCAACCTTACCTTGTAACTTGGCTACCTCCGATTCCAAGACCTCCTGCTTTCCCTTTTAAGCCCCTAATCTCCTCTTTAAGTTCTTCGATTTCTTTTTCTTTCTTAGCTAATTCTGCTTTTAATTCTGCAATTTTCTCATTTTGAGAAACTTCGTGATAGAACTGCTCCATCTCATGTTTTCTAACTAATGCATCAACTTTGTCTTTTCTTATAGCTTCTTGAGCAATCTTCTCAACATAATCACTTTTTTTAGGAACTAAGTCATCAATTACACCATTGTCTTTCTCTTTTTTGAATAACCCCATTTTGCTCACCTAACAATTTTGAACAAAATAGCAGAGTGGGGTAGCCCCAAAAAGATTTTTATCATTTCTATTATTTAAATATTGTTTCATTTAAGTGAAATAAAGTATAAATATAAGTTTGAACAAAGAGAAATACGGGGATAACATGATGACAGACTCCGATTCAAAACAGGCAATTTTTATCATTGGCGTTCAAGGGAAAGAAATAAAGAACGTTGAACAATTGATGCAAGAGCTTAGCAAAATTGTTAATGAAGGTTCAATATACAGGTATTCTAAAGAAACAGGTCTTGGAAAAGGCACACTTCACAAAATCAAAAATAATGAGTTGCAGGACCCAAGAATCTCAACAGTTTTAAAATTGCTAAAGGCTTCGGGAAAACGATTGGTAATAATTGATGAATGGTGAAAATATGGACAAACAAACAGTTATCGGATTTGTAGTATTGTTTTGTGTTTTGGAATTAGTTTTCTATCTAAAAAAACTATACCAATCAATGGCATTGACTTTAGCTGTTTTTGGAATTTTCTCATTATTGTTTTTTCTCCTCTATATACCTGTCCTTAGCAAAAAAGCTGTGCCGTATGTTATTAACTATTTCAAACCTCCTCATCAAAGAGTTAGGGAAATTAAAGTGGGCAGTGATGAAACTACAGACAACTCAATCATTAGACTTAAAGAAAAAGCTAAAACGTTACATCCTGATGAGGGCAATAGAATCTCTGGCAGGAGTAGTAATAGCTTCAAAGATTCTGCCTCCTGCATTATCACAATTGTTGATGATTCTAATTGAATTCATAAAACTTATTGGGGGTTAGCATGTCTTTATGGAAAAAATTAGATGAGAAAGAAAACCAACGCACACATAATTTAAGCAACTCTGATGCAAATGATAGGATTCTGAGAGTTATAAATTCTGCTTTTGGAGTTCCAGACGATATTAAAGAAGAAGTTATTGCAGCAATAGACAAGGCAATTAAACACGGGCTTGAAAATGGAACTTTAAACTATCTAAAAGTCATAGAATTGGCTTGTGAAGGATATACAAAAGAGGATATTGCAGAGGCGTATGGGCATCAAATATTGGGGGCTTACGTTGCAGTTTTAATCCTAACTGGAAAACCACTTAAATTGAAGTGATTTTATGGACTACAAACAATGGGTGCGGGAATTTAAAAAAGAGTTGGCTCATGAGATTGAGAAAGAGTTGGTTGCTGAAGTTGATGACAATATACAAAGGGGTTTTCAGAAGAAAGAATTGAAATGGAAACCATTAAGCAAAGATTATCAAAAAAGGAAAGAAAAGGAAGGTAGGAACACCAAAGGATTAATTTATCATGGAGCATTATTAAAAGCAACAGATAGTAAGGTGAAAATCACTTCAAAAGGTTTGCAAGTGAAAGTTTTCAATAACATGGTGTATGCTGGAGTTCATGAATTTGGGAGTAAGAAAAAGAACATTCCAGCAAGACCATTTATACAGCCCGCATTGAAAAAAGTCCAAAAAGATTTACCGAAAATCGTGGAAAAAGTCATTAAAAGGATGAGATGATGTATATCGTCGAATTAGTGAGAGAATCTCTCAAAAAGAAAACTTTCAATAAAAAAATATTTTTAGAACTCTGCAAAAAGTTAGATATTCCCATACCTCAAAAACTGAATAAACATAACTTCCCTCCGCTATTCTATGAGTTAATTGACAAATTAAAATCATTAAATATTATAGAATTCTGTGAAATAACAATGGATTTGCACACAATAACCGAAAAACAGAAAGAAATATTACTCAATATGGTTGAACATCCCATTAATATATTGATTATTGGAAAAGGTGGCGGTAAGGACTTCATGGTTTCATTATTGTTCAATTATATGATGTTCCGAGCTTGTGTAGAAGATTATTATGAAAAATTCACAAGAATTGATTTTGTTAATGTTGCCCCCAATGACCATTTAGCAAAGAATGTTTTTTTCAAAGAGTTTAAAGCATGGTTTCTTAAATGCAAAGTATGGCAAATGATAGGGATAGATAAGAAAAAAAGACAAAAAGCCCCTATATGTGTATTGGAAACAAAAGCAGAGATAGGAGATAAAATAACAATGCACTCAGGTCACTCAAGAGCAACATCATTTGAAGGGATGAATGCCCTATGCGTTGTAGCTGATGAGATAAGCGACCCAGATTTTAAAAATGCAGAGCAATTATTTGAACAAGGGTTAAGTTCTGCAAAGTCAAGATTCAAAGATAAAGCAAGAGTCGTAGCAATCACATGGACAAGATTTCCAACTCCAAATCCGAGAGATGACGTAGGATATAGATTATATCTTGATTATAAGGCAGTCGATGAGGCATATACATTCAAAGGGAAAACATGGGAAGTGAATACAAGGGTTTCAAAAGAAGACTTTAAAGCACAATACCAAAAGAACCCAATCCTTGCAAGATGTATGTATGAATGCGAACCTCCTGAATTGAACGCTTATTTCATCAGTTTAGAAGCTCTGGAAGCAAGGCATAAAGTGGAAATGGGATTATTCACATGGAGGGCAATTTATGAAAACAATTTGATAAGATTGGAGTTTAAACAACTTCAAAGCACAGATAAAACCATTTACTGCCATACTGACCTTGCGATTAACAGAGATAAGGGCGTAATTGCGATAAGTTATTTCGATAAAGGGAAGGTTATAATTTCAGACATTATTGTTCTTACTCCAACGCTTGGACATAAGATTGATTATTTAAGTTTAGAGAAGTTTTACAATCATTTACAAAACCATTTTTCAGTTAAATTCACATTTGACAGATTCCAAAGTGAATATTTTATACAAAAATTCAAAGGTGAAAGGCTATCTAAACACGTCAAACTATGGACAACATTCCAAGAACTCGTAGAAGGGACAAAAGAATACTATGATGCAACTGGTGTAAAACGGAAAAAAGCAAAAATCGAAATTCGATGCAATGAAGATATTTGGCAAAAACTAAGAACTCAAATCCTCCAACACCAAATAGATGGGGATAAAGTAATCTATTTCGGTGAAGGTAGTCCTGACTTAGCAGATGCTGTTGTCTCAAGTGCCTATAATTGCATTACCCACAATGTGAATGCAATTGATGAAGAGGATTACTCATACCGCCAAGTGTTTGACGATGAAGAAGAATTTGAGGAATTTGAGTTTGGAAGTTTCTTTTAAGGTGATACTATGGAAGATGATAAAATTCAAATGGAGACTGTTAGTATTGACTTAGCAAAAGATACTGCTGTAAATATGGCATTGAGAATCTTATTCACTCAAATCTTTACACCATACTCAATAGTATCAATTGATGGGAAGCAACTATCCAAAGATGTAATTGATGAGATTTCAGGACTGATTGATAGACACATAAGGGACTTACAATTAGCATTTTCTGATTTTTTACTGAAAGGAAAATGCTACCTCTACAAATTGCATTACATCAATCCGAATTCAATGAACTTTAAGGAAAGGAAACATTGGAATCCACAAAAAGGAAGATATGAGTATTGCATCACATACACAATTAAAAGGAATAATGCCGAAAGATGGTGGGAAGTTGATACAGAAGAGGATGTTAGGGTTGTAATTGCACCAATGGAGCTAAGACAACACTTTCCTGCGGATGTTGAATTTTATGATGAAAAGTATTTGGGAGTATATTACAATCCAATACCAATACATGAAACAATCCAAGAGATTGCAGACCAAAAAAACACACTTGCTTTAAAAGTATTGCCACTCATGGTTCAGAAAACCCTAATCCCAACAATTATAGGGATTACTCAAAACACTAAAGCAGGAGAGATAATAAAAAAGGCACTATCAAATCACCAAAATAGAACCAGAGTATATATTCCTGCAACTCCTGATGAAGTAAAATTTGAAACAATAAGCATAGGAAAAGACATCCCAACTGATTTGATAGAAACAATGCTGTATTACTATGACAGTGCCATATTCATGGGATTGGGGACTTCAATTAGTATTGTAAAAGCATCTGGGCAGGAGCTCACAACATCAAGGACTGTAGATAGGAACATATTAAGAATTGTTCAAGGGTATCAGCAGGAAATTGAAAGATGGATTGCAGACCAGTTAGAAAAAATGGGATACAAAGGCATCTGGGTTAAATTTGCGAATCCAGACCCTGACTGGGAAATTAATATGTTGCAAAAAGCAAAAATGGTTGCAGAATTAAAGGCACAAGAACAGGTAGCCAAATATGACTTCAGTGCATTGATTGAAAGAATCTTCCCAAGCAATGAATTTGGAGAAATACTTGCGGCATATCCTGATTTAACTGAAAAAGAAGTTGAGAAGCTATTGAAAATGGCAAAAGAGGGTAAAGGAGGTTTAGAATACGCAGATGAAGAAAAACAAAAATTATTAGAAAAAAAGCGTAAAAGTTTGGAAAAAATAATCAGCAAATTAGAAAAAGTGGGAGATAAGTTCGGCAAAAAATCAATGGAAAATTTTGTAAATTGGATACTTGAAACGTATGAAAGGCTTGGATATAACGAACTTATGCAAGATTGGGATGAATTATTAAGGGAATTCACTCGAGAAGAAGTGGATATGTTCTTCCTTGACTACGTAGCCCCTACACTCAATTCATTGAAGATATATGATGACTTAGACCAGCAAACTATTGATATACTAAAACAACATTGGGAACAGGCATTCTACAACATATATTCATCATATAGCCAACAGTTCCTTGATGTTCTTACAGAGGGAATTCAAAAAGGACTTGGTGAAGAAGAAATTGCAAAGAATCTTAAAAAAGTTGCAAAAGATGTTAAGGGTTCAAGATTGCAGATGAGGGCTCGTGAGGAGATGAACAAAACCTATAATCTGACAAGAGCGAGAAGGTTCTGGAATGACAAGGTAATATATGTCACAATGAAAGATGAAAGAGTTAGACCAAGCCATAGAAAACTGCATGGGCTCATCTTTGTACCTGCTGAAAGACCTGAATTAGTGCCACCATTAGGATACGGTTGTAGATGCACAATAACACCTGTGAGGGATTAAAATGCCAAATAATACAAATAATAAATTATGTAAAGTCTGCAACTCTCCACACAGGGCTGAGATAGAAGCATTATATTTCCAGGGCTGGGGAGCTAAAAAAATATCAAAATATTTAAAAGAAAAGTATAACGAAGACATCTCATACAGTGCGATTTTAAGGCACATGCAAAACCATGTAAAGCCTCAGCTACTTGAAGCAATAGAAGAAGAAACTACCGAAATTTACTCAAAAATGTATAAGGAGATTGCGAATAATTTTGGATTGGCTTTGGAAGGTTTATTTACAATGATTAAAACCGCAAAAAAAGATTTGGAAAATCCAAAGGCAACAGCGAGGGAAAAAGAAGTTGCTGGTAGGAATTTAGTTATGGCCATAAGAGAGATGAAGGAGCTATTGCAACTTACTGAAGATAAAGAGGGGGCTGATGACATTGACCTTTAAAATTGACAATGGTTTCGGAGGGTTGCGGGGGGTTTCACTTTCATATTTTTTATAAGCAATTATATTTTTATCTTCAAATTCATCAATATCTTACCGTATCAAATTTTAGTCCAGTTATGCACAACTTAAAAAATCATAGTCCTCTAAAATTTTGTTAGAGTATAAGTTTAAAATAACATTAGTTTAATACTGGACTATATCAAAAAAGCTCTGTTAGGCTGTTAAATCATTGGCGCAGGGGCTGGGATTTGAACCCAGGCGGGGCAAAGCCCCACTGGATCTCAAGTCCAGCGCCGTAGTCCTGGCTTGGCTACCCCTGCTCAAAATAGGCATATGAAAAATATAATGATTTAGTATATAAATTTTACGGTGTCTCTTAAAAAATTATGGATTACTTATTTTACTTAATTCCCCCTCAATAAATAAAGAGATGTTTTTATCAACATCATCTCCTTCAGCATGATAAATTTCTATTTTTTTGCTAAATTTTTTGTAATTCTCTTCACTTATGTTTTTACATATAATTGCATTAACGTTTTCTTTTACAATAGACTTTTTTCCACTTTCATCATTGAATATAACTTTTGTACTCTTAACTTCGTTATCATCTATTCTAACAATTAAGAAATACTTACAATCTTCAAAACTATTACTAATTTTATCAACATCCATTGAAATGGCTACTTTCATATTTATCAACTCACAAAATATGATTTGGAAAATAGGAGATATAAGATAATTTAAGGTTATTTAAATACTTTACCCCGAAAGATATACAAATCTTAAAGCGAATATTACGGCTAAAACATATACAAGCCAATGTACTTCCTTCCATCTTCCAGTAAATACCTTTAAGATTGGATATGTTATAAATCCTAAGGCGAGACCTGTAGCTATACTAAATGTCAAAGGAATAGTTAGCAAAGTTATAAATGCAGGAATTGCCTCTGTGTAGTCATCAAAGTCGATGTATTTTACTGACCTCATCATTAAAGCTCCTACAATGACAAGTGCTGCTGCTGTTGCATAGGGGGGAATTGCCTTAACTACTGGATAGAAAAATAAAGATAATAAAAACAACATAGCCACAACTACTGAAACAAAACCTGTTCTTCCTCCAAGTGCTATACCACTTGCAGATTCTATATAGGTTGTTACAGTTGAAGTTCCCAAGAGAGAACCAACAACTGTTCCAGTAGCATCAGCCATTAAAGCCTTTTCAACCCTTGGCAGTTTTCCATCTTTATCTAAATATCCAGCCTGAGAGGCTAAAGCACTTAAAGTTCCCAAAGTGTCAAACATATCAACAAAGAAGAATGCCAAGACTATTGTCAATAAACCTAAGTTTAAAGCCCCCATTATATCAAGCTGTAAGAATGTTGGTGCAATTGATGGAGGCATTGAGAATATTCCTTCTGGGAATGGTGAAATTCCTAAAATCATTCCTATTAGCGAAGTTACTATAATTCCAATTAATATAGCTCCAATAACATTCCTACTAACTAAGATTGATGTCAAAAATATCCCAAACAACGCCAACAGTGTAGATGGCTCCATTAAATTCCCTAATGTAACTAATGTAGCTTTACTACTAACTATGATACCAGCACTTTTTAACCCAATAAACGCAATAAATAAACCAATACCAACAGCAGTTCCATACTTTATAGCATTTGGAATAACATTAAAAATCCATGTTCTTATCTTTGTTAATGTTAATATTATAAAGAGCACTCCAGAGATGAAAACAGCACCTAAGGCAACTCTCCAATCAATTCCCATTCCTAAGCAAACCCCATAGGTAAAATAAGCGTTTAATCCCATTCCTGGAGCTAAGGCAAATGGATATCTTGCATATAATCCCATAACTAAAGTTGCAATTGCTGAAGCAATACAAGTAGCAACCATAACTGCTCCAAAATCCATACCTGCAGTACTCAAAATCTGTGGATTGACAAATATTATATATGCCATGGTCATAAATGTAGTTATTCCTGCAAGGGTTTCTACCTTTAGATTAGTCCCATACTTCTCAAATTCAAAGTATTTTTCAACAAATTTCATAATCACCCCTCCATTTGTTATAATGGTTTATTTATGTAATCTAATGTTTTATAAAATCTTCAATTAATATAAAATAATAAGGTTATAGTTAGCTCTTAAATAGTTAATTCTTTAGAGAGAATAATTGGGCTACTAAAAAATATTATGGTGATTAAATGGAAGGTTTGACAGTAGGGTTATTTGGACATGTTGAAGGTGTTGGAAAAGAATTAGGGAAGAAAGGAACTTCAACAGACATAACTTTATATAATTACAAACAGGGAGATAAGGCAGTTTGTTATGTAGAGCCAACAAGATATCCAGATAGAATAAACCCTTTAATATATGAAATAAACATGATGGACTATGCCTTAGTTTTTATTGATGAGATTACAGGAGAGTTAGGAGAGACACTTTTAGCATTGGATATGTTTGGAATAAATAATGGAGCTTTTGTTGTTGGTGAATATGTTGATTTAGACATGTTGAAAAATATAATATCCCAAACATCAATGAAGGACTTTGAAATCTTAGAGAGAGATTTTATAAACATTAGGGAAAAGATGATTAATTTAAATATTGAGAGAGATTATAACGGCTTTGTTAAAATTCCAATAGACCACTACTTTACTGTTAGAAGTGTTGGAACTGTTATATTAGGAAAGGTTGAGAGTGGAACTGTAAGAGTTCATGACAATTTGAGGGTCTATCCAACAGATAAAATGGCAATGGTTAGGAGCATTCAAATCCATGATAATGATTTTAAAGAGGCAAAAGCTGGGAATAGAGTAGGTTTAGCTTTAAAAGGAATAACTACAGATGAGTTAGATAGAGGAATGATACTATCAAATGGAGAGTTAAAAGTTGCTAAAGAGATTGAAATCAACATTAACTGGAACCCATTCATGCAAAAAACTGTAAAGGAAGGGGAGAACTACCAAATAATTGTTGGTTTGCAAAGTGTTTCATGTGTTGTTGAGGAAGTGAATAAAAACAAAATAAAGCTTTCACTGCAAAAAGAAATAGCTTACGATGTTGGAGATAAGCTATGTTTAATTGATGGCAGTGCAAAAATTAGGATATTGGGTGTCGGAAAATTATAGTTCTTTTCAAAATATTTTTGCAATAACTAAGCACTGATGAACTCCTTCCTTTAGGAAGGAGTTCAAATTTCCTTAATAACTTTTATTAACTTTTAAAAAGAACAGAACTATAAAAATAGCACAATACTAAAATATTATATAGTATCATTATCACAATTATATTTATGAAATGTTGAGTTAATCATAAGATTCTTGCATAACCAAAAGATATATATACCCCCTATTTAATACTTATATCACCACAAATTCTGTATTCTTATATTCCTACCCTGTTAAGTTTTAACTTAACACCATTTTAGAATAAATATAATAAAAATAAAAAAGATAAAAAAGAAGGTAAATTGGTGATGAAATATGGCAAAGCAAAAACCAGTATTAAACGTAGCATTCATTGGACACGTCGATGCAGGTAAGTCAACAACAGTCGGTAGATTATTATACGACAGTGGAGCTATCGACCCACAGTTATTAGAGAAGTTAAAAAGAGAAGCTCAAGAGAGAGGTAAAGCAGGATTCGAGTTTGCTTACGTCATGGACAACTTGAAAGAAGAGAGAGAAAGAGGGGTTACAATTGACGTAGCTCACAAGAAGTTCGAAACCCAAAAATATGAAGTTACAATCGTCGATTGTCCAGGACACAGGGACTTCATTAAAAACATGATTACAGGAGCTTCACAGGCAGACGCTGCTGTCTTAGTTGTTGATGTTAATGATGCCAAGACAGGAATTCAGCCACAAACAAGAGAGCACATGTTCTTAGCAAGAACATTGGGTATTAAGCAAATTGCAGTTGCAATTAACAAGATGGATACAGTTAACTACAGCCAAGAAGAATACGAAAAAATGAAAAAGATGTTATCAGAGCAGTTATTAAAAGTCTTAGGTTACAACCCAGACCAAATTGACTTCATCCCAACAGCTTCATTGAAAGGAGACAACGTCGTTAAAAGATCAGAAAACATGCCATGGTACAAAGGTCCAACATTAGTTGAAGCATTAGACAAATTCCAACCACCAGAAAAACCAACAAACTTACCATTAAGAATCCCAATCCAAGATGTCTATTCAATTACAGGGGTTGGAACTGTCCCAGTTGGAAGAGTCGAAACAGGTATCTTAAGACCAGGAGACAAAGTTGTCTTCGAACCAGCAGGAGTTAGCGGAGAAGTTAAGTCAATTGAGATGCACCACGAACAAATTCCACAAGCAGAACCAGGAGACAACATTGGATTCAACGTTAGAGGAGTCAGTAAGAAAGATATTAAGAGAGGAGACGTTTGTGGGCACCCAGACAACCCACCAACAGTTGCAGAAGAATTCACAGCTCAAATCGTTGTCTTACAGCACCCAACAGCAATTACAGTTGGTTACACACCAGTCTTCCACGCACACACAGCACAGGTTGCATGTACATTCATTGAGTTGTTGAAGAAATTAGACCCAAGAACAGGGCAAGTCATTGAAGAGAACCCACAGTTCTTAAAGACTGGTGACGCAGCAATAGTCAAAATCAAACCAACAAAACCAATGGTCATTGAAAACGTTAGAGAAATTCCACAGTTAGGTAGATTCGCTATCAGAGATATGGGTATGACAATCGCTGCAGGTATGGCAATCGATGTCAAAGCTAAGAACAAATAAATTCCTTAAATTTCCCTTTTAATAGCTTTTAAATCCCATTTTATATTTTTTTAATATTTTAAAGCATTTGAGAGGGGAGAGTATGCAAAGGGCAAGAATCAAGTTATCAAGTACAGACCACAAAGTTTTAGATGAAATTTGCAGACAAATAAAAGAGATTGCTGAAAAAACAGGAGTAGATATTTCAGGACCTATACCATTACCAACAAAGGTCTTGAGAGTTGTTACAAGAAAGAGTCCAGATGGAGAAGGTTCATCAACATTTGACAGATGGACAATGAAAATCCACAAAAGATTAATTGACATTGATGCAGACGAGAGAGCTTTAAGACACATTATGAAAATAAGAATCCCTGACAATGTTCAAATAGAGATACAGTTCAAATAAAATTAGTGTGGTTATTTTAATAAACAAAATTTCATAGGCAAAAACGTTGCAATCTGAACAATGAGGATTGCAACGAAATTCCTTTTTTAATATAATTTATTCGTTTCCTGATGAATTTTTTGATTCTTTTCCACTTCTGTATCCGAAATAATAACCTATTATCGTAGTAACCATTCCAAAAAATAGTGAGAAAATTTCTTTATTGTTAGAGTATATATCTGGATTTTTGGATATAGCAATCAATATAATAAAAAATGCTATAACGATACTGCCAGTTATTGCCCTCCTCATCTCTCCTTTATCTAATTTCTTATTGTTTATCCATCCTAAAAATACAAGCCACAACAAAACAAGTGTAGGAACACCAACTGCTAATACTAAGGTATCGCAGAATATAACAGTTAGGGATATGCAAATAACAGCTATTGAGGTTACTATTGCAACAATTTTGTCATTATTTGTCATTTTATCACAACCAACCTATTCAATAATTATTCTATTCCTCTTAATTTTTTAAACAATCTAACCCTCTCAAGAATCTTTTTCTTTATCTCTTCAATTCCTTTACCCTCTTTCAATATGGCTGGGACTATAAACTTCCACTGATGCCATGGTGGCTGGCATTTTAAATATTCACAGATGCCATCTAAAACTGCATCCCATTCCTCTTTCTTTATCTTATCCATTTTATTAGCTACAAGAATCGGGCTAATCTTCAAATCAGTTATAAAGTCAAACATCTCTAAATCAATTGGAATTTCTCCCCTCCCTTTCCATCTTTCAACTATCTCAAAAAATGATTTCGTATCTATAATTTGAACAGCAGCAGCTATTTCATCAGCATGCTCTTCAATATAATGAACAATCTCATCCTTAATCTTCTCTTGCACTTTTTTTGGTAGTCCAGCCATGTAACCAAAGCCAGGCATATCCACCAAAATATACTCCCCCATATCGTATTCATTAATTTTTAAAGTAACTCCTGGCTTTTTTCCTACTCTAATATCTTTTCTTCCAGTCATTAATCTAACAAAAGTGGATTTACCTACATTACTTCTCCCAACTACAATAACTTTTGGCTTTGTCTTTTTTTCTTCATACTTTTCTTTTAAATTCTTATATCTCTCAAAAAAGTCCATAGTCTCACACAATTTAATTTGGTTTTAAAATTATCTAAAATAAGTAAAAAAGATTAATACCTTAGTTATTCTAAAAAGTTTTGAAAGACCCTCTATTAATGCCTATCTTGTGGTGTTCTAACTTCTTCAATAATCTTTTTACCTGCAACAACCTCATCTATACTGTGAATAGTCCCTCCCAAACTTTCAATAATTTCCTGAATCTCATCAAAATCTAAATTATTCCCTTCAATTGTAACTTTAACATTCTCAGTCTCTTTATCTATTTCATAGACTGTAATATTAACCCCATCAATGTTTGATAATGATGTTAATTTTAATGCCATATCTGTTATTTTTGGCTCATGCGGCTTCAATATATCTAAAACAATTCTCCTAATGCCGTTCAATTCTATCCCTCTAAATCTTTTTAATTGTTATATTACCTATACTTAGATTATTTAAAATTATTGTTGATATATTTTTATTTATGGATTTATCGAATATTAAAAACCAAATGATAAGATATTAATAGCCCCTAAGATAAACTATAATTGTTAAAATCTTAATGGAGGGAAACTATGGAAATAAATGGAGTATATATTGAAGATACATTTGCAGAAGCATTCCCAATATGGGTTTCAAGAGTTTTAATAACAGCAGCTACAAAGAAGTGGGCTAAGATTGCAGCTACAGAGGCAACAGGTTTTGGTTGTTCAGTTATAATGTGTCCAGCAGAAGCAGGAATTGAGAAATATGTCCCTCCATCAAAAACACCAGATGGAAGACCAGGATTTATAATACAGATATGCCACCCTAAAAAGTCAGAGTTAGAGCATCAAATGTTAGAGAGATTGGGGCAGTGTGTCTTAACATGTCCAACAACTGCTATTTTTGATGCTATGGGAGACATGGCTGATGAGCAGTTAAAGGTTGGATTTAAGTTGAAGTTTTTCGGAGACGGTTATGAGAAGAAAGATGAATTATATGGAAGAAAAGTTTATAAAATCCCAATCATGGGAGGGGAATTTATAACTGAAGCTAAGTTTGGAATTAAGAAAGGAGTTGCTGGAGGAAACTTCTTTATAATGGCAGATACAAACGCCTCTGCCTTAATCGCTGCTGAAGCTGCAGTTAATGCTATTGCAAGTGTTGATGGCGTTATAACTCCATTCCCAGGAGGAGTTGTTGCTTCTGGTAGTAAAGTTGGAGCAAGTAATCCAAAATACAAGTTCATGGTTGCTACAACAAACCACAAGATGTGTCCAACATTGAAGGGTGTTGTTGAAGATTCAGAAATTCCAGAAGATGTAAATGGAGTTTATGAGATAGTTATTGATGGTGTTGATGAGGAATCAGTTAAAGAGGCTATGAAGCAGGGTATCTTAGCAGCTACAAGAGTTAAAGGTGTTAAGAAGATTACAGCTGGAAACTATGGAGGTAAGTTAGGTAAATATCAATTTAACTTAAGAGAGTTGTTTGAATAAATTTACTCTATTTACTTTTTAATTTCTTTTTTATAATAGAGATAAAAACAAAATTTAAATAGTTGATAATTTAAATTATATAAATGGCTGTGGAATTTAAATTTATAAAAACCAATAGGAGGTTTTTGGTTTGAAGCCAAAATATGCATTAAGAAAGGATATGATTGGAGAATTTACACTAAATAAATCTTTTAATACTTATAGAGGTAAAGTTTTGAAGGCTGATTTTAACGGTCCCATAGAAGGCATCGTAATGAAAAACAAAAAAGAGCATATCTATTTCTATCCTCTTTTGGCACTACATATGGTTAAACCACTCAACTGTGTTCCCATAAATGTCATTCCAAAAACTTCTCTACCAACAAACCCGAAGAATGTGCATATTAAAGAGGCATTATCAAGAATTGTTGGTAGAACTTTGAAGGTTTATTATGAGACACCAAAAACATCCTATTTGGGAAGATTGTTGGGTTTTACAAGAGGGGTTTTTTCATGGACTTTAGTTTTAGAGATACATGGAGAGGTTGTTTTATTGTTTAACCCAGATTATATTGTTTATTATGGAACAAAGTGGAAGTTTTTAAAAAACAATCCTCCTTACAAACCACCAAGATTAATGAACATTACAAAAACAGCAAACTATTTAAAGAGATGTTTATTAGAGGATGTAATTATAGAGCCAGAGTATCCAAGAATAAATATTGAGGATAAGGTTTTTGTTTATCCTTATGGAGTTGTCTCTAAGGATGATTACTTAGGAAAGACAGTAGAAGATATATTAAAAGAAAAAGAGTTCTTAATTTAAGGATAATCAATAAATAACAAACAAAATTTATTTTAACACTTAAAGGTCTTAAAATTTTTAAAATTTTCTTTTTTGCTAATACCTTCCTAATCTAATCGAAAATAGTTCATAATATCCTATTTTTTTACATAAAAGCTCAAAAAATTTTAATTTATTTCAGCACCGAAGAGTTTATATATGAGTAATCATTATTTACACTAAAAAATCTTACATCTATTATATATACTCGTTCATAAATTGAGAAAAACATGTGTTTTTGGAGGTGCGTTGAATGAATGCTGAGATAAACCCTCTCCATGCTTATTTTAAATTACCAAACACAGTTTCCTTAGTAGCAGGTAGTAGTGAAGGAGAAACACCACTAAACGCTTTTGATGGAGCTTTGTTAAATGCAGGCATAGGGAATGTCAATTTAATTAGAATCAGCAGTATAATGCCTCCAGAAGCTGAAATCGTTCCTTTGCCTAAATTACCAATGGGAGCTTTGGTTCCAACAGCTTATGGATACATCATTAGCGATGTCCCAGGAGAGACAATATCAGCTGCAATAAGTGTAGCTATTCCAAAAGATAAGAGTTTATGTGGTTTAATAATGGAGTATGAAGGAAAATGCTCAAAAAAAGAGGCTGAAAAAACAGTTAGAGAGATGGCGAAGATTGGTTTTGAGATGAGAGGCTGGGAATTGGATAGAATTGAATCAATTGCAGTTGAGCATACTGTTGAAAAGTTAGGATGTGCATTTGCTGCAGCTGCATTGTGGTATAAATAATTTTCGAAAAACATTAACAGTTAAATATAATTAAGTTATAACTATTAAGGTAAAAATAATTTAAAGATAATTTTTACTTTCTAAAAGTTTCTTACATTAATTTGTTTTTATTTACCAAATTTGGAGGTGAAAGCATGTTAAAATACTTAGGGAAACACTTAATATTAGAGTTATGGGGTTGCGACCCAAAGGCATTGGACGATATTGAGGGCATAGAAAAGATGTTAGTAGATAGTGTAAAAGCATGTGGAGCTACTTTAATTTGTGTAAGAACTCACAAATTCTCTCCTCAAGGAGCTACAGGAGTTGCTGTGCTCGCGGAAAGTCATATAGCAATACATACCTACCCTGAGTATGGCTATGCCGCCTTGGATGTATTTACCTGTGGAGAGCATACAGACCCATACAAGGCATTAGAAGTTATAAGAGAGTTTTTAAAACCAAAATCAATACAAATAATTGATTTAAAAAGAGGATTAATGGAAAATGGGACTTTTGAACTTAAATAAGCTTTTTAGCTTTTCTTTCAATTCTAAAGTTGATTAATTTTTTAAATTTTTCTAAAGAGTTGGATTTTATGTATATTCTTCAGAGGTATCCAGATTTATATCTGTTATTTTTCTCACAATAAACTGAATACTCAATTCCTAATTTCTCTAAGAAACTACAACAAACATCAATTAGATTCCTGTTAGTGTTCGCTATACTGACATATTTATATACATAATTTCCTTTTTTGTTTATTACAACTGAACCCTCGGAATCATAAAATCCTTTTAGCCAAGAAATCATTAGTTTTTCGTTATTTCCAATTACATTCATATAGTAATCTACATTAAGACTTTTATACCAATAATAGAAACCTTTTGAACGAACTCTTACAACATATTGGTCTTTTTTATTTTCAAATTTCCTAACATATTCATTTATGTATTTGAAGCCAATGTTTTCAAGATTTCTTTTAAATTCTTCTATAAAATCCTTATCTGTAACTTTTAATTCAATCACATAATTACTTTCCTGCTTATTTACACTTCCATCTCCATTTAAAACTCCCAATATGTAAGCTAACGATTCTGAAGGATTTAAATTTATTTTTTTCGTATTTTTGATTATTAAGCTTTCAGATGATTTTCTAATATCGATATTATTATTTCTTAGAATTCTTCTTATCGTTTCATGGCTACACTTCATAATCTTTGCTATTTCAGTAGTTGTATATCCATTTTGATATAACTTAATAATTTCTTGAGGATTCAAATCTAAACCTCTTCTTGGAGTTATACCTAATTTATATAATCTGTAACATACTGTTGATTTACTACATCCCAATATTTTTGCAATCGTTCTTGCAGAATATCCCTTTTTATATAATTCCAAAATTTCAAATCATCAATTTTAGGATTTTTCTTACCCATAAATAGCACCATGCAAAAATTTTTATAGACAAAAGGTTTAATTAACATTACTCCATTTATAACTATTATATTTACACCTCCTAAAATAAATAAGGTGATGTAGAGTGAATCAAAATAATGATTTTAAATGCCATATTTGGTTTACAGAGTATCATAACAACAATGTAGCTCTTTCAGTTAGAGTTAAGGATATCTTATATAGGGAGAAATCAGGATTTCAAGAGATAGAGATTATTGACACCTATGATTTTGGGAAGGCATTAATTTTAGATAACACTTTTCAGACAACAGAGAGAGATGAATTTATTTATCATGAATTAATATCCCACATACCTCTTTTCACCCATCCAAATCCAAGGAATGTTTTGGTTATTGGAGGAGGGGATGGAGGGACTGTTAGGGAAGTTGTTAAGCATAAATCAGTTGAAACAGTGGATTTTGTAGAGTTGGATGAAAAGGTTATTGAAGCTTGTAAAAAGTATATGCCAAAATTGAGCTGTGAAATTGATAATGAGAAGGTAAATTTGATAATAACAGATGGAATTAAGTATGTTGCTGAAACAGAGAAGAAGTATGATGTGATTATTGTTGATTGTCCAGACCCTGTTGGGCCTGCTAAGGGGCTTTTTGAGAAAGAATTTTATAAAAATGTGTTTAAATGTTTAAATGATGATGGAATTATGGTTCAGCAATCAGAGAGTCCATTGTATAACTTAGATTTGATACAAAATATCTGCAGATATTTAAAAGATGCTGGATTTAAGATAATTATGCCATACACCTACCCAATGCCAACATATCCAAGTGGATTCTGGAGCTTTACATTAGCATCTAAAAAATACAACCCATTAGAAGTTGATGAGGCAAGAATAAAAGAAGCTTTAAAAGATATGGAAACTAAATACTATGATGAAGAAGTCCATAAGGGAATATTTTTAGCAGCACCTAAATTTTTAAAAGATGCTGTTAAAAAAGCTCTTGAATAATTTTATTTTCGTCTTTTTTATTTATACACTCATTTCGAATTTTTACCATTTTAACCATTTTATTTTTAAATATTTTTAAATATGTGTTTGACTATCTATATGGTTGATTTTTGAAAATATCTAAAAATCGTCAGAGAGTTAATATATACTTGCACATTCTTTATTACATTATATGTAAAATATGACAAAAATCCAGAACGAAAAAGATAAAAATACGATACGACGTATTAATAGTTCCTTGCAGAACATCTTAGAATAAATATATAAACGTCTTTAATAAGAAGGCGTTCAAATAGGACTTTCGCAGTTTTTATATAACTAAGGAATTTAGATGTCCAAAGGGCACCAATATTCTCTAAAATATTTATTTCTGCGATTTTGCAGAGAAATATGGTGTATAGGACTTTTTATAGTAAGGGGTTTTAAACATGTATTTTATAAAAGTAAAAACTATAATACATTCATATAATATATAAATGTAAATCCAACTTGTTCAATATTTTATAAAAATTTGTATTTTTTCGATATCTTACATAATTATCCTATAAAAAAAATTCCSCCCCCCCCCCCCCCCCCCCCCCGAAAAATCCAAAAAAATCGGAAAAACCAAAAATTTTATATAGTCGATTATATTAACTCATATTATTAACAAACTATACATTATTAAAGTCTCTCTATAGGACTTTCACAGTTTATATATTAAGTGTTTAGATGTCCAAGGGAATCAATCCTCCGAAAGGTGGAGGGACTATGGAGGGGAGATACATGAGTCAAGCACATGAATTATTGACAAATACAGGAGTTGAGAATATGGCAAATAGAACAGCTGAGAGAATGATTCCTTTAATGAACTCTTTAGTAACTGGCTATAGCATAGCGTTAGCAAAAACCTTAGGTAGTGGAGCAGGAGCTATGACTCAAATCTTACTATCAGAAATTGGAGAAGTTTTAAGTGCAATGGTCGATGAAATTTTAGGCAGTGGGCAAGCAAGTTATGAATTAGAAAATGTTGAAGAGTTGTTAAAAAATGCGTTCTTGGAGTTAGGGATTGCTAAAGATGTAAAAATTGAAAAAAATATAAAAGATAACATGGTAATTTACAAATTGTATATAAAAGGTTCTTTATTTGCTCCTGTCCATAAAATTTTAATCGATAGAGGATTAAAAGAGTTCCCGTTAAGCCCAGAGGGTTTATTAGCTGCTTCCATAGTTAGAAGAGTCCTAAGAGAAAGAAAAGACGGAAATACAAAGGCAAGAATTAATGTAAATACAAAACTTCCAGTTAATGGAGAGACATTGATTGTTGAAATAAAAGAAGTAGGGAGTTTATAATCTTTCAACTTTCTACTAAATTTATATAATATTGAATTCTGAAATTTATGATGGTTTTCAAAATGTTAAAATTCTTAATGCTCCTATGTATAGGGGGTATATAAATACCACAAATAATATTTTTTTAGAAATCACCATAATGCTCTTATATATAATTCTATATATACTCCTATAAGGTGTTATCACGTAACAACAAAGTATTTATTATATGAAAGTCTCTATCTAATTAAAGGAGGCATAGTTATGATTCAAAAAGAAATTCTTGAAGAATTAAAAGATTTAGATTATATTCATGGAGTTTTATTAATAAAAAATGATGGATTAGTTGAATATTCCAGTTTGTCAGAAGATTCAAATATGGAAAGCTTAGGGGCAAGATTATCTATCATTTTGAACAGTATTTCTGAAGTAATAAAAGATATATATAACGAAAAGACAGAATGTGTTTTTATTAAAGTTAAGGACGATGGAATAATATTAATCCCTAAAGATAATGAAATATTAACAATACTATTCAAAGCCAATAATGACATCTTACATAAAATTATTCCAATAATACAAGAAATAATAAAATAAGTTGAAATAAAAAATGGAAAGAAATAAAAATGGGATAGTATGATTGATAGGGTTTTGTTGGAGTTGAATAAGACTGAGGGTATTAAGGGTTCTATGGTTGTTGGTAAGGATGGTTTAGTTATTGCCTCTCAATTGCCTGGGAGTGTTGATGCTGAGTTAGTTGGGGCTATGGCTTCAGCAGCATTTGGGGCTGCTGAAAGAACAGCAGCAGAAATTGGAATGGGTACTTTAGAACAAACAATGATTGAAGGAGAGCACGGTAAAACCCTAATGGTCGATGCAGGAGAGGGAATTTTAGTAGTCTTAACTGACGCAAAAGTTAATTTGGGTTTAATTAGAATAACAATGAAAAGAGCGGCAGATAAGATAAAAGCAATGTTCTAAAAAATAAAAAAATTAAATTTATCAAATTTTAAACAATCTTTTTTATTTTTAATGATTAGGATATATATTTTTATATGTGCTATGGTTTTTATTCTTCTTTTAGTATATTTTCTTTGTTGAGGTGGTTAAATGGAGGAGCACTTTATTGATTTATCTAAATTTATGATGGCAAATTGTCCTTATGAAGAAGCTGAGGGAGTTATATTTTCAATTCCCTATGATGAAACAACCTCATTTAAACCGGGAGCGAGAGAGGGAGGAAACGCTATAAGAACAGCATCATGGGGTTTAGAAACATACAGCCCAATTTTAGATAGAGATTTGGCAGAATTAAAATACTGTGATTTAAAAGATTTAGATTTGTATGGAAGTCAAGAAGAAATATTTGGCACAATTCACTCAGTCTCAAGGGAAATATTAAAAGAAAATAAAAAAATCATTGTTTTTGGAGGAGAGCATTCTATAACTTATCCAATAATCAAAGCTGTAAAAGACATCTATGATGATTTTATTGTTATTCAATTTGATGCCCATTGTGATTTGAGAGATGAATATTTGGGTAATAAGCTCTCTCATGCGTGTGTTATGAGGAGAGTTTATGAGCTAACCAAAAATATATTCCAATTTGGAATTAGAAGTGGAGATAAAGAGGAATGGGACCTTGCAAGGAAAAACAACCTCTATCTAAAGATGGATCTAATGAATAAGGATGATTTAGAATATATAAAGAGCTTAGACAAGCCAATATATGTAACTATAGATATCGATGTGTTAGACCCTGCCTATGCTCCAGGAACTGGAACTCCAGAACCCTGTGGATTTTCAACAAGAGAACTTTTTAACTCTTTATATTTATTAGAAGAGGTTAAAGATAAAATTATTGGTTTTGATATAGTTGAAGTTTCTCCGATTTATGATATTGCCAATATTACAGCAATAACCGCTGCTAAAATAGCAAGAGAACTTATGTTGATGATTCTATAACTAATTTTGAGCATATGTGTTAAAGTTATATTTTTCTGCTTATACTTCTAATTCATATGATTTTTTATTGTTTTTGGTGAAAGGCTATGATATGATTTAAATTTTTTGTGATTTGGAATTAAATCGAAAAGTATATATACTGGGGAAGTTAATAATATAGTTCGTAAAACATACACAACCATTCACAGGTGAGATTATGGATGTTAATGAAATAAGAGAAAATGCAAAAAAGTTAATGGAATTGATGATGTTAGATAAACCATTTGTCGCTGTAAAATTGGCAAAATCAAAGGAAGAAATTCCAGAAGGCTATGAAACATTAGACGAAGAAAAAAGACACTGTGAAATGATTCAAATGGCAAGATTAGAAAGAAAAAAATTATATGCAACAGTTGATAAACACCTCTGTAAGGGAGGAGCTTATGCAATGGGGGTCTTTAGAAACCCACCAGAACCATTAGCAACAGGAAAATTATATGTCAAATTAGGAAACTTTAAAGATGAAGAGGCAGCTAAAAAAACAGTTGATGCAATACCAAAAGTTGAAGAGGAAATTTATGCAACAGTCTATGCTCCATTAGATGAAACCGACTTCATTCCAGACTCAATTGTATTTATTGGAGAGCCATTATATGCGTTGAGGTTAGTTCAAGCAATACTCTACCATAAAGGTGGAAGATTCCAGGCAGATTTCTCAGGAATTCAGTCATTGTGTGCTGATGCTGTAGCGGCAGTTTATACAAGAAAAGCTCCTAACATGACTTTAGGTTGTAACGGTTCAAGAAAATACGCTGGAATTAAGCCAGAAGAAGTTGTTGTAGCTTTCCCACCAGAGAAATTGAAGGATATTGTTGAAGCAATTGAACACTTCAGACAAGTTTGGACATGTGGTCATTAATTTTTAGCCTATAATTTAATATTCTATTTTTGGAAAACTATTTATAAAAATTTGGATAAAATTTTTATTATAAACTTAAGAGGTTTTTAAGGTGTTAGTATGTCAAAGGTAAAGATAGAGCTTTTTACATCACCAATGTGTCCTCACTGTCCTGCAGCTAAAAGAGTTGTTGAAGAGGTAGCAAATGAAATGCCGGATGCTGTTGAAGTAGAATACATAAACGTTATGGAGAATCCTCAAAAGGCAATGGAATATGGGATAATGGCAGTTCCAACAATTGTAATAAATGGGGATGTTGAGTTTATTGGAGCTCCTACAAAGGAGGCATTAGTTGAGGCAATCAAAAAAAGACTATAAACTCAAAATTTTTAATTTAGTGAAGGTTATGAAGCTAAGAGTAGTTTGTAAGGATGAAAATCTTACAGATGATGAGCTCTGTATAAAATGTGAGCTCTGTATTGGAAAAGATTTAATGACGATTATAGAAATGATGAATGAGGAATATAAGATAGATGAAATTATCATTCCAAATTGTGAGACATTAAAAAGAATTTTAAATATGGATTAAAATTCTCAAATTTCTCTTTTTTATTTTTTATTTTTAGAACCTTATATATTTGAATATTGTCTCCAATTTTGTCATCTGGTAGCCAATAACTGCCCCTATAGAAGCTGGAACTGCAAAATCAAATCCAAAAATCTCTGTGCATAACACTGCTCCTCCCAATGGAGCATTTGTAGTAGCAGATAATGTTGTGGCAATACCTAAAACTATATAAGGAGCAGAACAATCTCCTATTAAACTTCCAAATATAATTCCAGAAATTGCTCCTATACACATCGATGGAAAAACCAATCCTCCCGGAGTTCCAGAGCCAACAGTAAAGGAAGTAGCTAATATCTTACCTATTAATAGTAATACCAAAAATACCAAAGAAAATTCCATAATAAACAGTTCTTTTGTTAATGTTAAACCCATGCCCATAACTTCTGGTATAAAATAACTTATTACTGCAACTAAAATTCCACCAATCAATGTCTTAATGCAGTAAGGAATTTTAAGATTATCGAAAGTTGAAGATATTTTTCTATATGTTTTTATATAGCAGTGTGCGATTAAAGAGCAGAAAAAAGCTCCTAAGATAAATAAAAGAAAATCGTGAATGTTGATAGTATAGGATAAGGTAATGTTAAATAAATGTTTTCTTCCCGTTATTAAATAAAATATTAGATAACCAACAACACTTGCAATAATTGGAGGAATTAAGTTAATGTAATTAAAATTCTCATGTTCAATAATCTCACATGCCAATATGGCAGTCCCCAAAGGGGCAGAAAACGCTCCCCCCAACCCTCCAGCAATTCCAGTTATAATAACCAACTCTCTATTTTTCAGTTTTAATAATCTGTAAAGCTCATCTGCAAAAGAGGCGCTTGACTGCACACACGGCCCTTCCTTTCCAGCACTACCTCCAACAGCTATAACTGCTCCAGCTAACAAAACTTTTAAAAGTCCTCGAATCCATGTCAATTTTTCATTAGTATTCAAAGCTTTTAAAACCCTGTCAATCCCAGAACCCTTTAGTTCATAAATATAATCAACAAACAATCCAGCAATAAAAAATACTATTGGAATTAATAAAACATTATGCTTTTCTGGAAAATATTCAATGATAATAGCTATAATAACTGAACTTAGCCCTCCAACAATCCCTATTAGTGATGCAATACCAATCCATTTTATTATTTTAATATATTTACCAAACATATTAACAATATTCATGGGCATTCACATTTTTTATACTTTTTTAAATGTTATATGTAGTTTGTATAAAGATAAATATCTAAAAATAACATAAAAAACTTTTTGGTGAAATAATGATTTCAAAAAATGTAAGGATAGCCAAAGGGGCTGTAATTGTTGGGGATGTGACTATTGGAGATTATTCATCAGTTTGGTATAATGCTGTTATTAGGGGAGATGTAGATAAAATAATAATTGGGAATTACTCCAATATACAAGATTGCTGTGTCGTTCATTGCTCTAAGGGGTATCCAACCATAATTGGAGATTATGTATCAATAGGTCATGGAGCAGTTATTCATGGTTGTAGGATTGAAGATAACGTTTTAGTTGGGATGAATGCCACTATATTAAATGGGGCTAAGATTGGAGAGAACTGTATAATTGGAGCTAATGCCTTAGTTACTCAAAATAAGGAGATTCCACCAAATAGCTTAGTTTTAGGTGTTCCTGGTAGAGTTGTTAGAGAACTTACAGAGGAGGAGATTAAAAGCATAAAAGAGAATGCATTGAGATACGTTAAATTATCTGAAACCTTAGAAAGTTATAAATAAAAATTAAACTAAATAGAAATAACAAAAATCCTTTGAAGTAAAAGGTGGTATTGATGGTAAATCTTGGGTTTGTTATTGCTGAGTTCAACAGAGATATAACATATATGATGGAGAAGGTTGCTGAGGAGCATGCTGAATTTTTAGGAGCCACTGTAAAATATAAAATTGTTGTTCCGGGAGTTTTTGATATGCCTTTAGCAGTTAAAAAGTTGTTAGAAAAGGATGATGTTGATGCAGTTGTAACAATTGGGTGTGTTATTGAGGGAGAGACAGAACATGATGAGATAGTTGTTCATAATGCAGCGAGAAAAATAGCAGATTTAGCTCTACAATATGATAAACCAGTAACTCTCGGAATTTCAGGGCCAGGAATGACAAGGTTGCAGGCTCAGGAAAGAGTTGATTACGGTAAGAGGGCTGTTGAAGCGGCTGTTAAAATGGTTAAAAGGTTGAAGGCATTAGAAGAATAGTGTCTTCTAAAATTATAAAAAATTTTTATGAAATTGAATGCCTTCCAAAGAAAGGTGTTCATTAGTGCCTTAGTTATTACAAAATGTTTTGAAAGACACTATGGATAAGGGATATCTATGATTTTAGAGGAAGTTTATGAAATTATAAAACAAAGAATAAAAGAAAAGCCAGAAGGTTCTTATGTGGCAAAACTAACAACCGATGATAAAAAAACGGCAATAAACAAAATCTGTGAGAAAATTGGGGAGGAATCTACTGAATTAATTTTAGCAGCTAAGGATGACAAGAAAGATGAGATTATTTATGAGGCTGCTGATTTAATATTCCATACTATGGTATTATTGGCTTATAAGAACATAGAGTTTGAAGAATTATTAAAGGAATTTGAAAGAAGAAAGAAATGATACAATCTTTTTTTATTTTTAAAACTGAATCATCAATATAGCAGGAGGATGTTAATGAACATTGGAAAAGTTGATAACATAAAGATTTATACCTTAGCTGAGGATTATGCAGGATATAATAGCCCATTTTGGAGCCAACATGGCCTTTCTTTTTTAATTGAAGTAGAATCCAATGGTATTAAAAAGAGAATACTGTTTGATACAGCAACTTATGCAGAACCAATTCTCTTCAACATGAAACTTCTAAACATCAATCCAAAGAGTATAGACATGATAATCCTTTCTCATAACCACTTTGACCATACTGGTGGGTTATTTGGCATTATGAAAGAGATTAACAAAGAAATCCCAATATTTGCCCATCCAAACATATTTAAGGTTAGCTTTGCCACAGAACCAGAATTTATGCTTGCTGGAACTCTTAATAAAACATTAAAAGAAGATATTGAAAAATTGGGAGGGAGATGGGTTTTAAGTAGAGACCCTATAAGATTAATGCCTGGTATCTTTACACTTGGAGAGATTGAAGATGAAGAAAAAATAAACTTTGAGAAAAAGCCAACAATTGGTCTCTATAAGCTTGAAAATGGGAGAGTAGTTTTGGATAATGTAGAGGATGAAATAGGATTGGCTATAGTTACTGAAAAAGGTTTAATTATCGTTAGTGGCTGTTCTCATCCAGGAATAGTTAGTATGGTGAAAAAATCCATTAAAATAAGTGGAATTAATAAGGTCTATGCTGTTATAGGTGGTTTCCATTTAATAGATGCCGACAATGAAAGGATTGTAAGTACAATAAAAGCCCTCAAAAAGTTGGGCGTTAAAAAGATATGTACTGGACACTGCACTGGGTTTAAGGCTGAAAACATGTTTATGGAAGAGTTCAAAGAAGATTTTGAGAGGTTACATGCTGGAAAGATTATAAAATTTTAAAACGATAGTGTCTTTCAAAACATTTTGTAATATAAAAGACACTAATTTAAACCTTTGTAACAAATTCCCAGAATGATTTAACAGCACTTGGATTTTTTGGTCTTCTACTTTTAACTAAATATAAATATCTAACAACATCCAAATCTACAACTGGAACTATCTTAATTAATCCAGCATCTTCTGCCTTTTTAGCAGGGATTTCTGAAACTACGCTAACTCCATAACCTTCAGAAACTGCAGTTATAACTGCTGAATGACTACCCAACCTCATTACAACGTTTAAATCCATTATTGAATATCCCTTATCATTTAAAGCCTTTATAAATGCCTCTCTTGTTCCAGAACCCTCCTCTCTATCAATGTAATCCTCTTTAAGTATATCCTCAAGCTTAGCAGTGCCTTTCTCTGCAAGTGGATGATTTGGTGGGACAATTAAAACCAATCTATCTTTACCTATAATTGTATATTCATAATTCTTATTTTTTAGATAACCAACTGCTGCTATATCTGCCAATCCTTCATCTAAAGCTTTAAAACATCTCTCAGAGTCAGTTATTGTAATCTCAAAATCAACATTTTTGTATGAGCTTTTATACTCCTTAATAATTGATGGTAATATATGCTCTCCAGGGGTTGTAGAGGCATAAATTCTGATAATTCCCTCTGGATTTTCATGTATGGCTCTCATCAACAATTTTGCCTCATTTAACAAGTCTAAAATCTTTTCAGCCCTTTCATAAAATATCTTTCCTTCAGGAGTTAAATCAACTCCCTCAGGAGTTCTCAAAAAGAGTTGGGCATCGAAGTATTTCTCAAGTGCTGATATGTGATTACTGACGGTTCCTTGAGTAATTCCCAATCTTTTTGCTGCCTTAGAAAAACTTTTTGTTTTACTTGCAACTATAAATGTTTGAAAATAACTTATTTTTGGATCCATATTATTATCACCTATGTTACTTAATCCCTATTAGAATAACTAATAATTCCTATATATAAAGTTAATGTGTAGTGAATTTTAAGTACCAATGGAATAGTAAGTATAAATATAAAAAATCTATAATAAATTATTGAGAGAAAATAGCTTTTTTATAGTGCTTTCCAAAACTTACACTCAAAGCATATATATTTAAATTAGTTGTAGATGACAACAGTTACAGGATTAGATTTTTATATCTCCTTTGTGTTTTAAATAGTCGTAATTTCCCGAAACTACTTAAAGTTAAATTTATATACTAATTATCCCAACTAAATATAAATATTAAAGATTTTAACAAAATTCAAAAAACAGGGTGAGCAGAATGGAAAACAACAAAGTAACAATCAGTGTTATAAAGGCAGATGTTGGAGGTTTATGTGGGCACACATTAGCTCCAGATGAGTTGTTGGAGGCATGTGAGGCAGTTTTAGAGGAGGCAGTTGATGAGATTATATTAGATTATTATGTCACAAGATGTGGGGATGACATTGATTTAATTATGAGCCATAAATTAGGTTGTGATAATGAAAAAGTCCATGGATTAGCATGGAGGGCTTTTGAGGAGGCAACAAAAGTAGCTAAAGAGTTAAAGTTATATGGAGCTGGACAGGATTTATTAGCTGACAGCTTTTCAGGAAACGTTAGAGGTATGGGGCCTGGTTGTGCAGAGATGGAGTTTGTTGAGAGAAAGAGTGAGCCAATAGTTGTTTTCTGTTGCGACAAAACAGACCCAACAGCATTTAACTACCCATTATTCAAGATGTTTGCAGACCCATTCAACACAGCTGGTTTGGTCTTTGACCCATCAATGATTTCTGGATTCAAATTTGAGGTTCATGATGTCGTTGGACACAAAAAGGTCTTTTTAGACACTCCAGAAGAAATGTATATGCTCTTAGCTTTAATTGGAGATTATGAGAAGTATGCAATTAAGAGAGTTTATAGAAGAAGAGATAACGAAATAGCTGCTGTTGTTAGCACAGAAAAATTAAACTACATAGCTGGGGAGTACGTTGGTAAAGATGACCCAGTAGCTATTGTTAGAGCTCAGAGCGGATTCCCAGCAGTTGGAGAGGTTTTAGAGCCATTTGCCAACCCACACTTCGTTCCAGGATGGATGAGAGGTAGCCATTGGGGGCCGTTAATGCCAGTTGGAGAGGAGGATGCAACACCTACAAGATTCGATGGGCCAGCAAGAATTATTGCCTTAGGATTCCAAGTTTGTGATGGAATGTTAATCGGTCCTAACGATTTGTTTGCAGATAAAGGATTCGATAAAGCAAGAGAGAAAGCTTTAGAGATGGCAGATATTATAAGAAGAATGGGTCCATTCCAACCACACAGATTGCCTGCAACAATGATGGAATACACAACAGTTCCAAAGGTCTTAGAGGCATTGGAGGATAGATTTATTCCTTTAGAAGGTTTAGAGTTGATTGAAGAAGGAGGAATCACAAGAAAAGACAGAGGAGATGTGGAATAAAACACATAAACTCTTTTAATTTTTTAAAATACTTTTTGCAAACTCTTTTGCTTTTTTAATATCATCTTCATTTGGATGATTTTTATTTAAACCACCAAATAATTTAAAGATGCCATAGGTGTGGTAACCTTTACAGCAAAATTCTCCAAGAATTTCAAATCCCTTACTTTTAAGTTTATCCCTAAGCTCTTTATGGAACATGCTTTTTAAAAAAGGAAAGCCGGCTGTGGAGAAGATAAAGGCTTTTTTATTTGTTTTACTAATCTTATCTAAAAATTTAAATATTGATTTATGATGTTTTCCAAAATAAATTCCAGAACCAAAACCTATAAGGTCATAGTTTTCAATTATATCCGGGCTTACTTTATCAATATTGTAGATATCAGCATTTAGCTCATCGGCTATTGTCTTAGCTATTTTTTCAGTATTTTTATGATGAATGGATTTGTATAAAATTAGAGCTTTCATGGTAACTCCTCCTTAAAGCATAATTAATTAGTTCTTTATTTACTAAATTTTTACTATTTTTATTATTATCAGAAACTTTAATACTTAGTAAGGTTTAAATATTAAAAAGTTAAGATAAAACTATCAAATAATTGATGAAATATCGCCAAAAGGATGACAAAATGAACTTTGAAAATGAAAATGCATTATTTAAGAAGGCATTGGAGGAGAAAGAGAAGGGAAATTATGACGATGCCATTTATTATTTAGATTGGGCTTCTCTTATAGCTTTTGCTAAAGGGAATCTACAAAAGATTAAAGAAATTGAGAAAATACTTTCTGAATTGGTAGAAAAAACTGATTATTTAAGTTTATATGCCAGTTTTTTTATTAAAATAACCAATTCAATACTTAAAAAAGAAAAACTTCCCAATAACATAATTGATGAATTTTTTGAAGCAATAGAAGGAATTGAAGAAAAAGATAAAGAGTTTAAATTTGTTGTAATGGCATTAAAAAGAATAGTTAATTACATGGAACCAATGAATCAAAAAGTTCCTGAATGGATTTATGAATGGATTGAGGATAAAGAGGAGATGATTAAAGAAGTAGAGAAATTTAACCCAGAAAAAGACAAGGTTTTAATTCAATCTAAGGATTTTAAAAAAGGTTTTGTTACGGGGACATTTATAGGTGGAGAGTTGGACAAATCAAAAATGAAAATTGTTGAAAGGGCTAAAATGATGTTTGGAATCATAGAAGTTGATGGAGCAGTTATAGAAATTCCATTAATGGCTATGAATTTCACTGGAGGAATTTTCAGGGCTAAAGGAGTTAAAAATGAGGAACACCTAAATAAAATAATAAAAACTATTGAAGATTTGATGATAGATAGCTATTTCTATTAAAAAATAAGTTGTTGGTTATATTTTGTTTAATCCTTTAATTCATAACAATTTTTCCTTATAAACAATTCCCTCATGTCCAGTAATAACATTTTTTCTCAGTTTTCTAATTTTCTTTAAACTCTCTAAAGCTAATTTTTCATCTACATTCAACTTTGGAGGAATCATCTTTAGTATATTATTTTTTAAAGGAGATGCATCTCCTACAACAACATAATCTTTATAAATAACCGATATAGAGCCATAGGTATGTCCAGGAGTTTCAATAATCTCAATTTCTTTATCTTTAAACTTTTTAAAATCTTCAAAGTTATCGTTAAATCCAAACTCTTTTGGTGAGGCATAAAATGTAGCGTTTTTAAATATTGGGTTGTTTTCTATATGGTCATAATGGAGATGTGTGTTTATAACTACATCTATATCATTTGGAGATAGATTTAGTTCAGATAAGCCTTTAATAATAATATTTTCCATATCTTTTGTTGAAGTATCAACAATTATATTGTTGTTGTCTGTAATAATTAACGTTGATGAAGATGAGGCCTTCTTAATTATTCCATTTTCTCTGATTAAAATCCCTTCATATAGGAGTTTTATCATAATTTCACCAATTAAAATTTTAAATAGAAATTTAAACATGCTAATATATATCAATTAAGGGGTTTATTATGATTAAAAAGGTGAAGATAAAAAAGTTTAATGGCAGAGATTTTTATGATATGGAAGATTACGTGGCTGTTGAAGAAAGCTATAACATTTTTATCAATGGAGAGTTTGTTAAATCTTTATCTATGTCACCAAATTTTTTAAATGAGTTTGCAGTTGGCTTTGCCATAAGTGAAGGGTTTTTAAACAAAATTGATAAAGTTGAAGTTGATAAAAACAACATAAACATCTTTGGAGAAAAGAATGATAGAGAGATTAAAAATAATAAAAATAATAAAGAAATAAAAATAGACATTGAAATCATTAAAAAGATAATTTCTTATGAAATAAAAGCTAAATATTGGGAAATAACTGGAAGTTTTCACTGGGCTTCAATGTTTGATTTAAAAGGCAATAGTATAATTTTTGTTGAGGATATTGGGAGACATAATGCTGTTGATAAAGTTATTGGTTATGCAATATTAAACAATTACAACTTAAATAAGTTAATATTGAGATATAGCGGAAGAATTCCATCTGATATTGTTAAAAAAGCTATAAACAGTGGTTTAAATATTATTATCTCAAAATCCCCACCAACAGATAAAGCCATAGAATTGGCAGAGGAAAATAACATCCTATTAATTGGCTTTGCAAGAAATGGGAAATTTAACATTTACACAAGTGGGAGATTATGGGAAGAGTAGAGTATTTAAAAAAAGAGTATTCTGATGAGGAAATCTATGAAATCTTAGAGAAACCAGTAAAAGAATGGTTTAAAAGAAAGTATAAAACCTTTACTCCACCACAAAGATATGCAATTAAAGAGATTCATGAAGGGAAGAATGTTTTAATTTGCTCACCTACTGGGAGTGGAAAGACATTATCAGCTTTTTTAGCAGGAATAAATGAGTTAATAAAATTATCAATGGAAAATAAATTGGAAGATAGAATTTATATTCTCTATGTATCTCCGCTAAGGGCTTTAAATAACGATATTGAGAGAAATTTAAAAGAGCCGTTAAAAGAGATTTATGATGTTGCTAAAGAAATTGGTATTGAGTTAGATGAAATTAGAGTAGCTGTAAGAACAAGTGATACAACAAGCTCGCAAAAGCAGAGGATGCTAAAAAAGCCCCCTCACATTTTAATAACAACCCCCGAATCATTAGCTATTGCCTTAAACTCACCAAAATTCTCCCAGTTATTGAGTGGAATTAAATATGTAATAGTTGATGAAATTCACGCTTTAACAAACAAAAGAGGAGTTCATCTCTCACTTTCTTTGGAGAGATTAAATAGGATAGCTAACTTTATAAGAATTGGTTTATCAGCAACCATTCATCCATTAACTGAAGTTGCCAAATTTTTAGTTGGTAATGGAAGAGATTGCTATATTGTAGATGTTAGCTATAAAAAAGAGATTGAGATAAAGGTTATCTCTCCAGTAGATGATTTTATCTACACCCCTTCAGAGGAAATTAGTAAAAGATTATACAATTTATTAAAAAAACTCATAGAAGAGCATAAAACAACCTTGATCTTTACAAATACAAGAAGTGCTACTGAAAGAGTAGCATTTTATTTGAAGCAGTTGGGAGTTGAGAAAGTTGAAACACACCACTCATCTTTAAGCAGAGAGCATAGGTTAGAAGTTGAGGAGAAATTGAAAAAAGGAGAGATTAGGGTTTGTATCTCATCGACATCACTTGAACTTGGGGTAGATATTGGAAGTATTGACTTAGTTATTCTTCTCGGCTCACCAAAGAGTGTTTCAAGAGCTCTACAAAGAATTGGTAGGAGTGGGCATAGGTTACATGAGAAAAGTAAGGGGATTATAATTCCATTTGATAGGGATGATTTAGTTGAAAACGTAGTTTTAGCTTATGATGCAAAAATTGGGAAGATTGACAGAATTCATATTCCAAAAAACTGTTTGGATGTTTTAGCTCAACATTTGGTTGGAATGGCATTAGAGAAGGTTTGGGATGTTGATGAAGCTTATAATTTAATTAAAAAAGCCTATCCATATAAGGATTTAAGTAAAAAAGATTTCTTAGATGTTTTAAATTATTTAGCTGGTGGAATTGAAGAAAAAAATGTCTATGCAAAGATTTGGCTTAAAGATAACAAATTTGGGAAGAGAGGAAAAAGTGTTAGGGCTATATATTATATGAATGTTGGGACTATTCCTGATGAGACAGCGGTTGATGTTATAGCAGATGGCAAATACGTTGGAGAGGTTGAAGAGGAGTTTGCTGAAAAGCTGATGAAGGGAGATATTTTTGTTTTAGGAGGAAAGACATACAAATACTTAGGAGGTAGAGGAAATAAAATTAGAGTTAAGGAAGTTTTTGATGAAAAGCCAACAATTCCAGCGTGGTTTTCTGAGCAGTTGCCATTAGCTTATGACTTGGCTTTAGATATTGAAAAATTTAGAAAGGAAGTTTTATCTTCAGATATAGAGGAAATTAGAGAAAAATATGACATAGATGAAAAAACAGCTAAGGCAATTAAAAATTATATGGATGAGCAGAACAAATTTGCAATAGTGCCTGATGATGAAAAAGTGCTTATAGAGAATTTTGATGAGGAAAAGAGAAGATACTATATATTTCACTTTGTAGCTGGGAGAAGGGCTAATGAGGCATTAGCAAGGGCCTTTGCTAATTATATCTCAAAAATAAAGAAATGTAATGTTAGAATATCGGTGAATGATTATGGCTTCGCTTTAATACTACCAAAAAATAGAAAAATAAAGAGAGCTGATATAACTGAACTCTTCAACTTAGATGTTGTTAAAAATGTAAAAGAGAGTATAGAAAGAAGTGAGATTTTAAAGAGGAGATTTAGGCATGTTGCTACAAGAGGTTTTATGATTTTGAGAAGATATATGAATAGAAAAATCAGCGTTGATAGACAGCAGTTTAATGCTGAGATGCTTTTAAAATACTGTAAAGAGGTTAATCATCCATTATATAGAGAGACATTGAGGGAAATTTTAGAGGATAGCTTAGACATTGATAATGCCTTAGATTATTTTGAAAAAATTAAGAGGAGGAAGATTTATTATTTAGAGTTGCCTTCTCCTTCACCATTTGCCTTCAATTTGGTTGTTTCAGCTTCATCAGATGTGATATTTATGGAAGATAAGAAGAAGATGATTGCAGAACTTCATAAAAAAGTTATGGAATTTATTTCAATGAAAGGAAAGAAATAAATAGGAGAGGTTGTAAGTTAGTGATTTCACCCAATTGTAGAACATTATGAAGCTTTTTATCCAACTAACAACCGTATCGAATTTACTATTACTTGGAAATCTATTTAAAACCTCTTTAATCTTGTGATAATAAATTCTAACCGATTCGTGGCTTATGTCTTCGAATTGGGAAAGGAATAAACTTACCTTCCTTAACGATAATCCGAGGTAGTATAAAAGCCCTGCTAAGATTTTAACCTCTATCGATTCCTATTCCTTTTAAAAAGCTTCCTCTCTACGATTTTCTCCTTTATAACTTCTATCATGAGCCTCATATTTTATTATTTTTTTATCAATATTTAATAAAAACTTAACTTGATAGTCTCTATACAATTAATGAGGTATGTTTTTTAAATAACCTATAATCTCATTATGAACCTCTTCTACTGACTTTTTTGTTGTGTCAATAACTATAAAATTATATTCTTCAGCTAACTCTAAATATTTATCCTGAACTTTTTTTAAAAAATCTTTTTTTTCAAATATGTCTTTTGTTTTAACCCTCTTTAATGCTGTCTCAATATCAACAATTAATAAAAAAACAATATCTGGCTTTAGAGCATATCTGTTTATTGATTTTATAAAATTCTCATCAACTCCTGCAACACTTTGATAGGCAATAGATGAGTATAGATATCTATCACAAACAACGTCTCTCTTTTTTAATTCTTCTTTTATTAATTTTGTATGCTCTATTCTATCAGCCGCAAATAACAAAGCTAAGGTTTTATTATCCACTTCTGTTTTTCCAGATAAAATTTCTCTTATTATTTTCCCTACTAAGCTATTTGATGGCTCATAAGTCCAAAATGCATCCATTTTTTTAGCTAAAAGCTTTGATTGTGTAGTTTTTCCACTACCATCTATACCCTCAAACACAATAAACATGTTATCCACCAAAAAAGTTATACATCCAAGGGTTTTGCTCCTATTGATATGCTCTCAAATCTTTATTAAAGTGAGGTTGTCTTGGCAACCTCGCTCGGGTATCCCAATAGGGGTTTTCCCCATGGCAATATAAGCCTATTATCACCAAAAGTTATAAATAAGATTTATCATTATTAATCATTATAAATTCCTAATAAGTTGGTGATGCTTATGGAACAATTTATTGGAATTGTTAAAGATATTCTTGTTCTTATCGCTTCATTTGGTATTTTGTTGGCTTCTTATAGATTATGGATAGAAAAAGATAGAAAAAACATAATTTATGCAAGGATACATATTTTAGGTGTTATTGACTGTGCATGCTTCTTAATTTTTATAGCTTTGGGAGAAACTCTTTTAGCGTTTGTTTATCTAATCTTAGCTCCATTCTTAGCTCATGCAATTGCTCACGCAGCATATAATGACAACTTGTCCGAATAAAAATTTTTTAATATTAAAACTCTCTTTCAGTTGAAAATTCAAACTCTTCTTCTCCAAACAATTTCCTAACCATCCAGTCAGCATCAAATTCTATTAAATCTTGATACCTCTGTCCTACTCCTAAATATAAAATTGGTTTTCCAATTGCATAGCCTATTGATAGAGCCGCTCCACCTTTAGCATCAGCATCTACTTTTGTTAAGATAATTCCATCAATATTCACTGCTCTATTAAATTCTTCTGCCTGATATACAGCATCGTTTCCAGTTAAAGCATCTCCAACGAATATAACCAAATCTGGTTTTGTGACTCTAACCACTTTTTTAATCTCTTCCATTAAATTAACATTTGTTGCCTGTCTTCCTGCTGTATCAGCCAAAACAACATCAATTCCTCTTGCTTTTGCATGTTGTATAGCATCATAGATAACTGCCGCAGAATCAGCTCCCGGCTTATGCTTAATAACCTTAACTCCAACGTTTTTAGCATGCTGTTCTAATTGCTCAATAGCTCCAGCTCTGAAAGTGTCTCCAGCGGCTAAAACTACGCTATAACCTTTCTGCTTTAATTTATATGCTAATTTAGCTATAGTTGTAGTTTTTCCAGTTCCATTGATTCCAACAAATACGATGACTGTTGGTTTTCCTTCTGCTTTATTCTTTTTGATTATTTCTTCAATATCAATTTTTTCTTGGGATAATATATTTTTTATAGCATTTTTTACTGCGTTTATTGTAATCTCTTCTACGTTATCATCTGGAGAGATTTTTCTTCCAACTAATTCATTTTTAATATTTTCAATTAGCTTTTCAACAACTTCTAATGCAACATCTGCCTCTAAGAGTGCTATTTCTAACTCTTCTAAGACATCTTCTATATCTTCCTCTAAGATAACAACTTCTTTTTTAAGAACTTTCTTAATAGCTCTTGTTAAGCCAAATCTATCAAAGAACGTTATTTTTTTCTCCTCTTTTTCTTCTTTAATTTCTTTAATTTCCTCTTTAGCTTCTTCTACTTTTTCAGAAGGTTCTGTTTTTACAATTTCAGATTTTTTAATTTCTTCTTCTGCTTTTTCTTTTTTTACTTCTTCTTTTTTAGGTTCTTTTTTAAATAAACTTGTGAAGGATATTTTTGATTTTTCCTCTTTTTCTTCTTTAACTTCTTCAGCTTCTCCTTTGCTGTATATTTTTTCAGTAATCTTTGATGCAGTTTCTAAGAGTTTTTCTTTTAATTTTCCAAACATTTGTAATCCCTCCTATGCCGATATATAAATATTAAATTTGAATAAAGCATTGTTAAAGTAATTTTAATATAATAAAATTACGAACAATATTTATATGTAATCTCTGTTCTGTTTGCGGGTCGTTTTGGGGTGAAACTATGAAATGTATTTCAAAACAAGGAGAAATTAAAGAGTTAATTAAAAATGGTAAAATAAATGATGTTTTACAACTGATTGAAGAAGATACATTATTGTTAGAGGAAATTTATGGTTTTTTAAAATCTGATGATATTCAATTAAAAATAACTTGTTTAGCTATTTTAGGAAATTTATATCTAAAAGGAAAAGTCCAAATTACTCAACTAATTAAACATTTAGAAGAGGTACTTTTAGAAAATGACAAAGATGCTATTTTAAATGCCCTTTTAATTCTAAAAGAAATTCCTGAAGTGTATCAGGAGGACTTATTGAAAAGGATAATATTAAAATATATTGGAAAAGATATAAAAGATTGTGAGGATGATAAAGATAAAAGTACTTTACCAAGTGTAAAGCGAGACAAAATAATGATAATATTTGAAATCTTAAAGGCTGTAAAGAACAAGGAATTAAAAAAGACAAAAATAATGTATGCTGCAAATTTAGATTGGAAAACATTTCGTAATTATATAGGATACTTGTTAGATAATGAATTTATCAGAAAAACAGATGGGGTTTATACATTAACACCTAAGGGTGAGTTATTATTGGAGAAAATTGAAGAAGTTTTTAGATTAATTTATCCAGATAAATAATTGCCTTATTTTCTTTTTTACTTTTCATAAAAAATTTAAAAACTAAATGGATTAACACATCTGTTTTTTCCACATGCTTTACATTCATAAATCATATTAACAAAATACACAATATAGTATAATCAGAAGATGTGGGGGAGGTGATAATGAGGGTAAGTCAAGTATTACAAAAATTGAAGTCTAAAACTGCTGGGTGATGTCAAATGGTAGTAGATGGTAGCATTATACATTGGTTGATTTATTTAATACTCTCAATAATTGGGGGAGGTTTTCCTTGCTAATAAAATTTAAGAAATTTATGAGGTGTTTGAAATGAAAAATTCTACGAGGTATATATTATCGCTGCTACTCTCAATAATCATGGGAGTTGCAGTAATGGGTTCCACATTTGCTATTTCAACAACTTATGGAACAGGACACACAACTGCAACTGTAGACAACCTTAAGCCTGTAGTTAATTGTAGCAGTTACGAAATGGTAATAAGAACAGTTCAAGGAATAAAAGTATATGAATATAAGAATACAACTGGAGTAACTCCTGGTCTTTTAAGAAGTGACGCTTTAGAGGCTTATGCCTATACTGGAGAAGGAGTAACCTTCTATGTAAATGTTAGCGACCCTAACGGGGAGCAAGATTTACAAACAAATGGAGCTGGAGTAGATTTCTTATTAGTTCCACAAGGACAATCTCCTTCAAATCCAACATATGTAATCCATGCAGGATTTGACACATCAACAAGTGGAGATGCTGATTTAACAACCTTAACATTCTACGCACAATGGACAGTCCCTGCAGGCGCATACGGATGCTTCGATGTCTATGTTAAAGCAACAGACAAACATGGTGCATGCACAGGATACATCAAGAAAGGTAAGATATTCTTGAACCCAATGATTGGAATAAACGTTACAAAAGATAACGATGCATATCCTGCTCCATTCACAGGATTAAGCTTCGGTAATGTAAATCCAGGAGATACTAATGTCCCAGCAACTGAGAATGTTGTAACAATCCACAATATTGACCCAGATGGAGTAGGAACTAAGATAGCAGTATTCGTTTCAGCAACCTCAATGACACAGGCAGGAGGAACTGGAATAATTCCAGCAGAGAATATCAAAGCACATGTTATAAAAGCAAACAATATGACACAGAGCTACAATACTCACCTCCAAAACAATGTCAAAGTTCTATTATGGCAACCACTCAAACCATGCCATACAAATGCTTTAGAAGTTAATTTCACACTCGATGTTCCAACACCATTACCAAGCGGTTGCTATGGAGGTTCAATTACATTCTATGGACTTGGATTATAAATCCCCCAACTTTTTAATTTTTTGATAGTAAGGTGATTACTTATGAAAAAATTCTCTGCAATTTTTGGTTTATTATCTGTCATATTTGTCATTATGGCCATTTCACAGGTTAGTGGTTTAAGTGGGGCAATAACTCCACCAAAAATTGATATCATGGTGAATGCAAGCAATGGGCTTCCTCAAGATATAAATAGCATTATTTATGTAAAAAATCCCAATAGTTTCCCAGTTAAAGTGGAAATGGTTACAACTGGAGATTTAAATAATTCTAAAAAAGTAGAAGTCAAAATTATGAAGAATAACTTTACATTAAAACCAGGAGAAACTGTTGGGGTTAATATCACATTTACTGTAAAGGAAAAGGACAACTATGAAGGAGATATTTTAACGAAAATTAGTCCAGTAGATTATGGAGATGATAAAAAAGGCGTGAATCTAAAAGCGAGTGTAGTTTTGCCTACAAAAGTTGCGATAATGGTAGTTGGTAATGAGATTCATACAAAAGAATTGGTAATTACTGCAGTTTTAATCATCAGCATCTTGGGATTAGGTGCTATGTTGATTAGGAGACATCTCTAATTAAACTTCATTTAAACATTTAAATAAAAATAAAATAAAAATGTTTTAAAGTGGTAGTATGAGGATTCCCCCTCCACTCTCAAATAATAAAAATAGGAATAGAAGGTATAAAAGGTCTCAATTTGAAGTGATTTTTGAAATTTTGCATATTATCAAGGAAGGAGAACAAATAAAAACAAGAATTATGTATGCTGCAAACTTAGATTGGAGAAATTTTTCCAAATACATCGATTTTTTGATTAGTAATGGATTTATTAAGAAAAATAAAGAGAAATTTGAACTCACAGAGTTAGGGAAAAAGTTGTATTCCTCGCTGTATGAACTATTTGAGATTATGAACTCCAAGCCTTAAATTGTGAGGGGATTTTTATGAAAAAATTTGGAACGGTTTTGCTTTCTGATATCGTTAAAGAATGCTTGAGTGGGGATGAGTTTGCAAGAGAGATGATGGAAGATTTGTTCAATTTTCTAATAAAACTACGACTTTGGAGATGGAAATACTTGCTCTCTCAAAATCAAAAAAATGAAATACAGATGTCAGATTTATTGGCCCTAATAAAGGAAGAAAAAGAGGGTATTAACAGGTTGTTTTCATTCCTATATCAAACAGATATCCCTGTTGAGAATAGAATTGAAATATTAATGTTGTTAAAAGAATTCGTGAAAGAAGAAATTAAATGGATTTCAATGGATGTTAGTGAAATTAATTTTGTAAAAAAATAACGGCTTTTTTAATTTACCTATTTTTATATTGTTTGATGTTTTTTTTATTTACAGTTGTATTCCATAATTTAAATTAATAGATTATAGAAAAGTTTATATAGAACTTCAAAAACATTACATATATAGAAAACCAAAAAAGAGAGGTGGGGGCAAATGTTCGGAAGAGACCCATTTGATTCATTATTTGAAAGAATGTTTAAAGAGTTTTTTGCAACACCAATGACAGGAACCACAATGATTCAAAGCTCAACAGGAATACAAATTTCTGGAAAAGGGTTCATGCCAATCTCAATTATTGAAGGAGACCAGCATATAAAAGTTATTGCATGGTTGCCAGGGGTTAATAAAGAGGACATAATTTTAAATGCAGTTGGAGATACATTAGAGATTAGAGCTAAGAGAAGCCCATTAATGATAACTGAGAGTGAAAGAATTATCTACTCAGAAATTCCAGAAGAGGAAGAAATATATAGAACAATAAAACTTCCTGCAACTGTTAAGGAAGAAAATGCCTCAGCTAAGTTTGAAAATGGTGTTTTATCAGTTATATTACCAAAGGCAGAATCCTCAATTAAGAAAGGAATCAACATTGAATAAATTGGCTAATTTTCTTTATTTTTATACTAAATAACATCTATATAATTACATATTTAGATGGTGAAGAGATGATAAAGAAAAAGCATTTAGAAATGATGTTAGATTCTTTAAAAAGACATCCAAATCCAAAAGCTGATTTAGAGCAATATACAATAGACGGAAAATTAGCAGCTGATATTTTATTTTTTGCTGTGAATGATTTTTATAACAATGTTGTTATCGATTTAGGTTGTGGAACTGGAAGATTAGCTATAGGTAGCAAAATTTTAGGAGCTAAGAGGGCTATTGGTATAGATATCGATAGGGAGAGTATTGAAGCAGCTAAAGAGAACGCTAAAAAGCTAAATGTTGATGTAGATTTTTATTGCATGGACATTAGAGATGTTGATGATGAATTTTTAAATAATGTGCTTGGTGAAGATAGGGATTTAAAGAGAGTAGTTATTCAAAATCCTCCATTTGGAGCCCAGAAAAAACATGCTGATAGAGTATTTTTAGATAAGGCGTTAGAGATTGGGGATATTATTTATACTATTCACAATTATCCAACAAAGGATTTTGTTATTAAGTATGTTGAAGATAAAGGGGGAAAAATAACTCACATCTATGAGGCATTTTTTAGAATTCCTGCAATATACGAGTTTCATAAAAAAAAGGTTGTGGAGATTCCTGTAGTGATTTTTAGAATAGAGAAATTAGGGTTCGAAACAGTTTTTAATTTTCTATAACTTACAGTAGCATATCATAATAAACAATATCACAATATAAATATTGTTTTTTTATTAAAATAGTAATATGTATTGTTATATCATAATGTTAATGAGGAGGCTTTGCCTTCGAGACGAAATGTTGATACTAAATATTAACGAAGTTTGGATTTTGGGGCTGTATCTGTTCAGTCCTAAGTCTGATGAACTTATAGTGAAGGGAATGGTGTTCCCGATGAAGCTATGGGCTGAGGACAACCCATTTCCATAGCTTACCGATTCGTATAGTAAGTTATTAAATGCTATGGTAAGCTATGGAAACGGGAAACGGATAGAGACTATATTAAAAAATACTTCCCAGAATGTTTAAAATATATTGAATGAGAAATTTTATTCTTTTTTACCTTCGACCTTTTCAACAATTCTTTTAACAATCTTTTTAAACTCTTCACTTGCTTTACAATCAAGTAAAACCATTGGAATTCCTTTATCACTTGCTTCTCTTGCTTTAATATCTAAAGGAATTCTACCTAAAAATTCAACTCCAAGCTCTTTAGCAGCTTTTTCTCCCCCTCCTCTACCAAATATATCCACAACTTTATTGCAGTATGGGCAAACAAACCCGCTCATATTTTCAATAATTCCAATAATTGGGATGTTTAGCATTTTAGCCATCATAATGGATTTTTTAACATCCAAGACAGAAACTTCTTCTGGTGTTGTTACAATTATAGCTCCATCAATATCTGGAATTGATTGCATGATAGTTAATTGCTCATCTCCTGTCCCTGGAGGAGTATCTATTAATAAATAATCAAGTTCTCCCCAAACTACATCTGATAGAAATTGCCTAATAGCTCCGCTAACCTTTGGCCCCCTCCAAATAACAGGAGTTTTGTCATCTGGTAATAGATATCCAATAGACATGGTTTTTATTCCATCTTTTGTAACTATTGGAAATATTCCAGCTGGTCCTGCCATAGGTTGGGTGTTCTCAACCCCAAGCATCTTTGGAATGTTAGGGCCGTGAATATCCGCATCTAAAACTCCAACCTTTTTGCCCATTAAATTTAGAGCAGCAGCTAAATTAACTGTTACTGTTGATTTCCCAACCCCTCCTTTACCACTCAAAATAACTATTTTATGTTTTATTTTTGACATATTTTCTCTAATTTTTGCATCTTGCTGGGCTAAGAGTTTCTTTGTATCTGGGCAGGTATTTTTTGATGGACAAGTGTCACATTTTCCATCACACTCAGCCATGGTCTCACCTATTTTCCCTCATTTGAGTAAAAATAATAATCAATGAATAATAATAAAAGAGGGCATATAAAGTTATCTATTTCCATGTGATATAAAATTACACCCCATATAAAGGATGAAAAATAGTTAAGGAGTTATTTATTCATCTTTAGCTATTAACTTACCAGCATCTGGCCCAGATTTTAAGTTATAGATTTCAGTTATTTTTATGACAACAGCTCCTTTTGGTTTCAAATCTGGTTTTAATGCTTTATCAACCTCTTCAGCTATTTTTAAATATTCACCTTCTTTGTAGTATTCAGCAGTTCCTTTATATTGGTAAGGCATGTCTTTACAATTTGCGGTAGTTAAAGCAACTTTTGGATTTTCTAAGATATTTTTTAGGGTTTTGTTCATGAAGTTATCTGCTATTAAAACAATCCCTTTCTCAGCATCTAAGACTTTAATTGCCCTCATTGCCGCTACATTTGGAACTCCATCCTTTGAAGCTGTTGCTATAAATACAATCTCATTTTCTAAGGATTTAACCATCTCCTCTGTTAGCTTTACCACACTATCACCAAAATAAATTTTATGAAACATTTTCATTTAAATTTATAATGTTGTCCTATACATAATTAACTATTTTTTATTGGTGATGATTATGAGAATTTGTATCCAACCAGTTGGAGATGTTAATGATGAGATTTTAAAATTTTTAAAGAAAAAATTTGGGGAAGTTTTTGGAATGTGTGAAATACTTCCTAAAATTGATATTCCAATTTATGCTTATAATTTTAGTAGAGGGCAATTTAATTCAACCTTAATTTTAAAATCTCTACCAACAGTTGAAGATATCGTTTTAGGTGTTACCGAGGTAGATATATACGCAGACAATTTAAATTTTGTGTTTGGAGAGGCAGAGTTATTTGGAAAAAGAGCTTTGATATCACTGGCAAGATTAAGACCTGAATTTTATGGGTTGCCACCAAATAAAGATGTCTTAAAAATTAGGGCTTTAAAAGAGGCGATACATGAAATAGGCCATGTTTTGGGATTAATACATTGCGAAAATAAGAGATGTGTTATGAGTTTTTCAAATTCTATTATCGATGTGGATTTAAAGGATTGGAGATATTGCAAAAAATGCTTAAAAAAGCTACAGGATAGAGGAATTTATATTTCAATTTAATTTTCTTCTTTTTCTTCTTCTAATTTTAATATTGCTTCAGCAATGTCTCCATTACACTCCTCTAATGCCTTTCTTGCTTCTTCCTTTGAAACGTTGCACTGCTTAGCTACCAACTCAACATCCTCTTCTGTTATCTCAACCTTAACTTCTTCTTCCTCTTCTACTTTTTCTTTTTTAATCTTCTTTGGTTTTCCTGTTATTGAGTAGGTTTTAACTCCTAATATGTCCATAACTTGAACTTTTGGTTCTTCAAATACCCATTCCTCATCATCAAATACAAATATTACCTTTCTGACATCTAAATCTTCAGTTTCCATACCAAAATCTTTCATCATCTTCTGCATTTTCTTTAACATCCTTGGATTTACTTTTCCTGGAAACATCCTTTCACCAAAGTTTTATATTTGATTTCTATTTTTATTATCTCTTGATATTTTTATAGTCAATCATCAAAAATTTTGGAAGTCATTGGGTATTTATAAAACCCTTGGGGTTTTATATTTATGTATTGGTTAAAAATATTTTGCTTTTGATGAGTGACTATAGTTTTATGGCTCCAACAATAAATGCCAAAAGAACAATGTTCATTATGATTTTTAAGAATTTTGAAACCTTTGAAGCAGTTTCTTTATTTGGCTCTTTTAACAATAAAGCCATAGCATAGATAAACAAAATATCACATATTGCTATCAAAATTAGATACCATATCCCAAATATTTTTAAAATGTATGGAAGAGGGCTTAATATAACCGCTAAAACAACCAAAAATGTAGCAAAATATAAAGATTTTTTACCATACTTTATTGGTAGTGAAATAACGCCTTCTTTTTTATCCCCTTCCATGTCCTCAAAGTCCTTAACAATCTCCCTACCCCAAATTGAAAGCAAAGAGCATAAAAACAAAATAACTACTGGCATAACGTTTTTTCCAGCAACTCCACCAAATAGAAATACAGAACCAGTTAAATAACCAATAATAAAATTCCCAATTGGTTTATATTTTTTGTATTTTTTTGCATATAGATAGAGGAAAAGTGCATTAATTACAGCAATAATCAATGCATATATATTTATGAATAATGAGAGAACTAATCCCAAAATTAATAGAATGGCTGAAAATTTTTTTGCCTCATTTAATTTAATTTTTCCTGATGGTAAAGGACGGGATGGCTTGTTTATTCTATCTATCTCAATATCAAAAATATCATTTATTACATTTCCATAAGCACAAACAAAAAATACAACAAAAAATACTAAAAGAGATTTTAAAATATCAATCTCAAAGTTTGATGATATTAAATAACCTATAATCCCACCAATAGATGCAGTTATGCAGTTTTTGACTCTAATAAGCTCCAAATACGTTTTTAACTTCTCCATAAAAACCCCCAAATATGACGCTTTTGTCCATAAAAAATAATAACAAAAAACTATTTATATACCCTTCACAAAAAGTATTTGGAAAGGTTAGGAGTTGATTAACTTGATTAAAAAAGGTGACTATGTCAAAGTAGATTATATATTAGAAGTAGATGGAAAAGTTATTGACACATCAATTGAAGAAGTAGCTAAAGAAAATAAAATATACTATCCTGAAAGAGAATATGAGCCAATTGGATTTATTGTAGGTAATGGAGAATTAATCGAAGGTTTTGAAGAGGCTGTTATAGGCATGGAAGTTGGAGAAGAAAAAACTGTAACAATTCCTCCTGAAAAAGGTTATGGACTTAGAGATGAGAGATTAATCCAAGAAATACCTAAGGAAATGTTTGCTGATGCTGACTTTGAACCACAGGAGGGAATGTTAATCTTAGCCAGTGGAATTCCTGCAAAGATAATAAAAGTTACTGATGATACTGTAACTTTAGACTTTAACCACGAGCTTGCTGGAAAAGAATTAAAATTCACAATAAAAGTAAGAGATGTCCAGCCAGCTGAGTCAGAATAATTTCTTTCTTTAATTCTATTTTTTATTTTTAGTCTTTAAGATTAGTAATTAAATATTAAATACCAACACTTTTTTATATCAAACTTTTTAAAGTTCTTCAAATGCTAAATCCTTAGTATAAAAATTTTTATATATGATTTCAATTTTATCATTACTTTACCCTTAACATTTTTTGGTGATTGGATGAAAGGTGCTGAAGCAATCATAAAAGCATTGGAAGCGGAGGGAGTTAAGATTATATTTGGTTATCCAGGAGGAGCTATGCTTCCTTTTTATGATGCGTTGTATGATAGCGATTTAGTTCATATATTAACAAGGCATGAACAGGCAGCAGCACATGCAGCAGATGGATTTGCGAGAGCAAGTGGAGAGGCTGGGGTTTGCGTCTCTACCTCTGGCCCTGGAGCTACAAACTTAGTTACTGGGATAGCAACCGCTTATGCAGATTCTTCTCCAGTTATTGCTTTAACAGGGCAAGTCCCAACAAAACTTATTGGAAACGATGCATTTCAGGAGATTGACGCTCTTGGATTATTCATGCCAATAACAAAACACAATTTCCAAATAAAAAAACCAGAAGAGATTCCAGAGACGTTTAGAGCCGCTTTTGAAATTGCCACAACTGGAAGACCAGGACCGGTTCATATAGACCTCCCAAAGGATGTGCAAGATGGAGAAATAGATATTGAAAAATACCCAATTCCTGCAAAGGTTGATTTGCCAGGTTATAAACCAAAAACTGTAGGGCATCCTCTACAGATAAAGAAAGCTGCTAAATTGATAGCTGAATCTGAGAGACCTGTAATCTTAGCTGGTGGAGGAGTTATAATTAGTGGAGCTTCAGAAGAGTTATTGAGATTAGCTGAGTTTGTTAAAATTCCAGTATGCACAACCTTAATGGGTAAGGGTTGTTTCCCAGAAGACCATCCTTTAGCTTTAGGAATGGTTGGAATGCATGGAACTAAAGCTGCAAATTACGCAGTTACGGAGTGTGATGTTCTCATAGCTATTGGATGTAGATTTTCAGATAGGGTTACTGGGGATATCAGATACTTTGCTCCAGAGGCAAAGATTATTCATATAGATATAGACCCAGCTGAGATAGGAAAAAATGTTAGAGCTGATATTCCAATAGTTGGAGATGCAAAAAATGTTTTGAGAGATTTGTTAGCTGCATTAATAGCATTAGAAATTAAAGACAAAGAAACATGGCTTGAAAGAATTTATGAATTAAAAAAATTATCTATCCCAATGATGGACTTTGATGATAAGCCAATAAAGCCACAAAGGTTTGTTAAGGATTTAATGGAAGTTTTGAATGAGATTGACTCAAAATTAAAAAACACAATTATAACAACAGATGTTGGACAAAATCAGATGTGGATGGCACACTTCTTTAAAACAAAGATGCCAAGAAGCTTTTTAGCTTCTGGTGGTTTAGGAACTATGGGTTTTGGTTTCCCTGCTGCAATTGGGGCAAAGGTAGCTAAACCTTATGCTAATGTTATCTCTATTACTGGAGATGGAGGATTTTTGATGAACTCTCAGGAGTTGGCAACAATTAGCGAATATGATATTCCTGTTGTTATCTGTATTTTTGACAACAGAACTTTGGGAATGGTCTATCAATGGCAAAACCTATACTATGGGCAGAGGCAGAGTGAAGTTCATTTGGGAGAGAGTCCTGACTTTGTTAAATTAGCTGAAAGTTATGGAGTTAAAGCTGATAGAATAATAAGCCCAGATGAAATTAAAGAGAAGTTGAAAGAAGCAATATTAAGTAATGAGCCATACCTCTTAGATATTGTTATAGACCCTGCTGAAGCTCTGCCAATGGTTCCTCCAGGTGGGAGATTAACCAATATTGTCCAGCCAATTAGGGTAGAACCAAAAATAAAAAAACCACAGTTCGATGAAATTAAGAAAATAAGAGATATGGCAGCAGTTAAAGAGTTTTAGATAAATTAGCCCATGCTTCTATTTTTTTAAATTGTTATTTTCTTCTCTATTATATTATAGTCGTTAAATATTAACACAAGGTTATATTATATAAAAGTAGCTTAGAAGGAGGGGGTTTAATGAAAGTTGAGTTTATGCAGGGAAATCAGGCATGTGCAAAGGGAGCTATAAAAGCTGGATGTAGGTTTTTCGCTGGCTATCCAATAACTCCATCCACAGAGATAGCCGAGGCAATGGCGAGAGAATTACCAAAGGTTGGAGGATATTATATACAAATGGAAGATGAGATTGGAAGTATAGCAGCAGTTATTGGAGCAAGTTGGGGAGGATTAAAGGCAATGACAGCTACTTCAGGCCCTGGATTTAGTTTAATGCAGGAGAATATAGGATTTGCATACATGACAGAAACTCCCTGTGTAGTTGTGGATATTCAAAGAGGCGGCCCTTCCACAGGACAGCCAACCATGGCTTCCCAGGGAGATATGATGCAGTGTAGATGGGGAAGCCATGGAGATTATGAAGTTATTGCCTTAGCTCCAAGCTCTGTCCAAGAGATGTATGATTTCACAATAATGGCTTTTAACTATGCTGAAAAATACAGAATTCCTGTTTTTGTAATGGCTGATGAGATAGTTGGGCATATGAGAGAAAAAGTAATTTTGCATGATAATATTGAGATAATTAATAGAAAAAAGCCAGAAGAAAAGCCATGTAAAAAGCCATATCCTTTTGATAAATTAATCCCAGAGATGCCAGTATTTGGAGAGGGCTATAATGTGCATATAACTGGTTTAACTCATGATGAGAGAGGCTACCCAGATGTTTCACCAGAAACTCATGATAAGTTAGTTAGGAGAATAGTGAATAAAATAAGAAAAAATAAAGATGAGATAATTAAATGGGAAGGAGAGAACTTAGATGCAGAAATAGTATTTGTTTGTTATGGTTCTCCTTCAAGAACTGTAAAACATGCTGTTAGAAATTTGAGAGAAAAAGGTTTGGATGTTGGATATATAAGGTTGATAACTGTTTATCCATTCCCAGATGATTTATTAAAAAAGTTGAAGGCTAAGAAAGTTGTAGTTCCAGAGATGAATTTAGGACAGATATATTATGAGGTTGAGAGAGTTTGCAAAAAAGCAGAAGAGGTTATTTTAGTGGATAAAATTGGAGGAGAGTTACATAGACCAGAAGAGTTGGAGAGGGCTGTTTTAGGATAACACTCGATAGAAATATTTTAATATGGAATAACTCATAGATATACTAATATTTTTTTCTTTTTGTGTGGTATCATGAGGGTTTATAGAGTTTATAATGCTTATAAGATTGTTGGGGCAGTAATATTTTCTATGAGCATTATTGTTATTTTATATATTTCAATTATTCTTCATAGTCTTAAGCTTTCTTTTTCTATTATATTAGCTGTTGATATATTAATTATTGCACTTTTTGCCTATATCTTTTTAAAACCCAAGAAATTAGTTGTTTTAGATAATGGGATAAAAGTAGATAATGAGTTTTATAGTTGGGATGAGGTAATAGAGTTTTTTGTATCTTTAAATTCAATACAAATAAATCTTAAAGGTAAAAGGGAAGAGACATTTAATTGGGAAACCCCCGGGCTTTTTAAATATAGACCCCAAATTGAATATGTGGTTAAAAAAGATGCTGAACTTTTAAAAATTTTAAGGGAGAAAATTGAAAATAAAGAAAGAAAAAGGGGTTGAGTATGAAAAAAGTATCAATAATTGTTTTATTTATATTATCTTTAATTTTAACTATTTCAATTTGTGGATGTTTTGAGAATGAAAAAGAGGAAGTAAATAAACCAAATATGACAGTCATTGAAAAAGAAAATATAAAAGTCCAAAACAATAAACCAATAGAAAATTTAAAAGAAGAATCCTGTAAGTTAAATATTACAAATGATGAAAATAGAACAAATAATATAACAAAAACTACAAAAAAATACGATTTTTCAAAGCCAGTTGATATGGACAAGATGTTTTTAAATCTTCCTTATAATGAAGAGACGGACTTTGATGATAAAATAATAAAAAAATATAAAAACATAACCTTTGTAGTCAGCAGAAAGCCAATTGACCTTTCCTATGCATACATATATAATGAAGTTAAAGAGTATCCTGAAAGGGATATTTTTGGCAACTACATATATTACGAGTTCATTCCAAAAAATGCCAATTTATCAATTAGTTACTGCTATTATAGAAAAGTTGGTAATTACTATATAATTATGCAAACTTATGAGAAAAGTAGAAAAGCTAATGATTTGTGGATGAATTGGACAAAATATGTATTTAGTTTATTTGAGGAATAAATTTTCATTTTATTTTTAATTTTAATTTTCTAATTTTTGTTCAATTTAAACTATAAATCGCCTCAGTGCTCATACGGTTCATCACAGACTCAGCAAAGCCAATCGTCATCATTGGCGATTTTTTGGTGATTATTATGATGATAGGGAGAGCTTTAATATTAGATGGTTATACTGACGAACCCGCTGGTTTGGGGGTGCCCCCTTATATAGGCATTTACCCAAGATATGCTTATGGTGCCTTAGATAAATATAACGTTAAAGTGGATTATATAACTATCGATAAATTTAGAGAAATTAGAGGAGATTTTAATTTAAATAAATACGATGCAATAATTTGTATTTGTGGATTTCACACACCTGGAAAATATTTAAATGCAAATCCTGCAACATTAAAGGAGTTTGTTTCTATATTATATAAATATGATGGCTTAAAAATTTTGGGGGGGCCAGCAGCGACAAAATATGGCTCTTCAATGATTGGAGGAAAGATAGAAGATGAGAGTAAATATAAAGCATTTTTTGATGTTGTTGCTGAGGGTGATTTAGAGGCAGTTTTAAATGATTTGTTGAGAGAGGGAAGCATAGAAAAGATTGATTTTAACAGATATAGAACCTATGAAGAGTTGAGAGAATATGCAATAAGAGGAGCTAAGGTTGTTAAAAAGCATCCAAACTATCCATATATAATTGCTGAGATTGAAACTTATAGAGGATGCCCAAGAGCTTTAACTGGAGGCTGCTCTTTTTGCACAGAGCCAAGGAGGTTTGGATTGCCAAAATTTAGAGATGAAAAAGATATCATAGACGAAATTAAGGTATTATATAATGAGGGAATAAAATATTTCAGAATTGGAAGACAGCCATGTATGTTTTCATATAAATCAATTGATTCCGAGAAGGAAGAGGTTCCAAAACCAAATGTTGAAGCAATTGAAAAGCTGTTTAAAGGCATTAGGAACGTTTCAAATCCAAAGGTTTTGCATATAGATAATGCAAATCCTGCAGTGATAGCAAGGCATGAAGATGAAAGTAGAGAGGTAGCTAAAATATTAGTTAAATACTGCACTTCTGGAAATGTTGCTGCTTTTGGTGTTGAGAGTTTTGATGAGAAAGTAATTAAAGCCAACAACTTATTAACAACACCAGAAGATGTTTTAAAGGCTGTAGAAATTTTAAATGAAGTTGGAGGAAAAAGGGGAGAAACTGGGCTGCCGTATTTATTGCCAGGCATAAATTTATTGTTTGGATTAAAAGGGGAGAGAAAAGAAACATTTACTATAAATTTTGAATATTTAAAAGAAATCTATGATAGGGGCTTTATGATTAGAAGGATTAACATAAGGCAAGTTGTTCCATTTTTTGGGACTGATATAACTCTAAAAGACATAAAAAAGGCAGAGAAGAGAAAAAAGTTATTTTTATGGTTTAAAGAAAAAGTTAGGGAAGAAATAGATAATAAAATGCTTAAAAGGGTTGTTCCAAAAGGGACAATATTAAGAGATGTATTTGTTGAAGTTAAAGAAAGGGAAGATTTATACTTTGGAAGACAGTTTGGAAGTTATCCATTATTAGTTGGAATTTTAGATAAAAATCTTAAAATTGGAGAGTTTGTAGATGTTGAGGTTGTTGATTATGGGAGGAGGTCGATTACTGGGAAGGTTGTTAGAGATATTAGAAAAATACATATAGTAGGTTGAGTATAAAATAAGAGCAAAGAGTAAGCGTTTGAATTGATAGTCAATTAAAATAAAGGTAGGAACTAGTAAAAAATTAAAAAAGAGTAATTATAGGGATGTTTATGAAAATGTTGAAATTATTTCTTTTGATTTGTTCCGTAGTTGGAGTAATTCTTTGTTGTGGCTGTATTGCTGGAGACGAGTGCAGTCCTCACCACCCAATAGACACGCTAAATTTGCTGAGGAGTTAAACACATTTTCTTTAGAGGACGTTCTAAAAATCATAGAAGATAATTTTAAAATAAGCTTTAAAGAGAGAATACTATGATATAACAAAATTTAGTGTAATCTTATTTTTTATTTTTATTTATGAAAATCAATTAATGTAAATTAATAAATAATTAAAATAAAAAATTTAAAATCATTTAGCAAGGGTAAATCTCACATCATCATCTCCAACATCAAAAATTCCCAATCTAACACCTGCATCAATCCAGCCATAGGCATAATTTAGAGAGGCAAAGGCAGTCACATAATCTCCTCTCTCTTTAAATGCCTTGGCATCTTCAAAATAGCTCTCTATCATCAATAAAAAGTCCTTAGCAACATCATACAACAAACTTCTCTTTGGTGGCATGCCTTTTTTAATAATTTTTATAGCTTCCTCTGTCCTCTTAAAATAATTTTCTAATTTTTCTTCAGTTATTTCCTTAATCACATTTCTCACCATCAAAAAATTTTCTTAAACAAATAAGGTTTGTAAATTCCCAGCCCTTTGATTTACAAAACTCTAATGCCTTTGTGTTGTCTTTATCTGCCAATAATGATAATCTTAATAACCCATTTTCTTTACAGTATCTCTCAGCCTCCAATAGAAGTTTGCTCCCAATACCTCTACCTCTAAAATGTTCATCAACAATTAAATCCTCTAAGAGTCCAACTCCCTTCCTTCAGCAGTTGATATTAAGGTTTGAATAGAACACATCCCTATAACTCTTCCTTTATATCTTGCAACAAAGATTACTGCATCCTCTTTATTTAATAAAAGTTCTAATCCCTTTTTTGCTTTTCATAGTTTGGAGTAAAATCCTTCTCTATCTCAAAAAGTTGTTTTAATAGATTAATCATATCATCGATATCTTCCTTTTTTGTAATATCTATAGTTATCATAATCTCACCAATAATTATTCATCATCTTCATAAATAAATATATCCTCAATCTTAACACCAAAAAACTTGGCTATTTTAAATGCCAATTTTAAAGAAGGGTCGTATTTACCCTTCTCTATGGCGATGATTGTTTGCCTACTAACTCCTAACTTTTTTGCTAAATCCTCCTGAGTTAAATTATGCAATGCTCTATAGTATTTCAGCTTGTTTTTCATTGTTTCACTATGAAAACTTTTTAAATGTATAGAACTCAATTATAAACATATTTGCCGTAATAACAAGCATTATTGTTCTAATAATATCAACTGCGTTAATACAGAACTCTTTTGAAGGTAATATCAATAAAAACACATAAATAGTAAGTAACATTCCGAAAATTGATATTAAAGTTAAAAATCCAGATTTTTGTTTAAGATGCTCAACGAATTCATCAAAAACTTCAAAGATTAACTTATACTTTGGAAATAAAATCCCCATAACAATTAAAATAAGTATTGCAAATATTCCTAAAGTAATATCTAAAAATACCTCATTGTAGATAATTCCTAAAAATATCAAAATCCCTTCAATAAATCCAACACTCATTGCTAATAAATTCTCATATAACCTTTCATTTATATTATTTTTATCAATAAATAACCAAATTACAAACACTGCCAATAAGAAAGCTAAAACCATTTTAAAATTTTTGATAAATAGAGATAAAATTAAAACTGCTAATAAATCAGTAGCCAATATAAGTTTTATATTACTTTTTAAGTCCATAGTTTCACCTTAAGTGTATTTTAAAGCAGTAGATAAAAGATAATATCAAATTCAAAACAAAAGTTGCCATTAAAAATATAACTATATCTAAAGAAAATGCAACTTTTACATTAAAGAAAGCCATAAAATTAAGAATCAGAACTAAATAAATCCAAAAAGAAAGGATTAACATAATGGATGATTTTTTAAATATCTCTGCTTTTAATTCATCTATTATTAAAAACTCTGTTAAAAATCCGAGAAGTAATTTACCCATCTTTTTCCTCTATCATGTTAATAATACTTTACATTATGTTAAGTATGTTTAACATTTTTGTATATAAAATTTTTCATAAAAATATTTAAATACTTAGAATTATAAATAATTGGAAATAAAATAGGACTTTCGCATGAGGAAATATTTTATTATATAATAACACTCTTTGAGTATTTAAATTCCAAATTCAATATATAAACTGTGGAAAATCCTATAAAACCACTATGAAAAATAAACGTGAGAAAATGAGACCAAAATCATCAACGATTTTAATCCTCTTAATGTCAGTTTTGATTTTACTACTGTCTATTGATATTTTAGCAAATCACATAATAATCAAAGTAGATGGATATTACTATGATGGTTTAGGGCAGAAATTAGCAATGAAAGATGTAATTCCCATAAATGCCTCTTTTAATAAAATAAAATCTCAGTTGGAGAAATCTATGAAATTCCATTAAATGAAAGCTGGGAGATTAAGATTTATGACAGTAATTCAACAATAAAGCTGTTTAAAAATCAAATCGGCTATTATATTGAAGGAGTTAAAAAAGGAACTGCTATAGTGTCATTCTCAAAAATAAATACAACATCATTTTTAGAGAAAGACTATGTAATCCATGTAAATTAATTTTATTTTTTCTTATGCCTAAACTATTTTCGTTAATTGCTTAAATCTCCAAAACTTTATATATTACTTTTAATAATTGTTAATGATTGATAATGACAGTTTAAGGTGAGTGTATGATAGAAATTAGATTTCACGGAAGAGGAGGACAAGGAGCTGTTACAGCAGCACAAATTTTAGCTAAAGCTGCTTTTTATGATGGAAAGTTTTGTCAAGCATTTCCATTCTTTGGTGTTGAGAGAAGAGGGGCTCCAGTTATGGCATTCACAAGAATAGACGATAAGAAGATAACATTAAGATGCCAAATCTATGAGCCAGATTATGTTATTGTTCAGGATGCTACTCTTTTAGAGAGTGTTAATGTTGTTGAGGGGTTAAAGAAAGATGGCGCTGTTGTAATTAACACTGTTAAGGATGATTTAGATTTAGGCTACAAAACATATACAATTGATGCTACAGGAATAGCGTTAGATGTTTTAGGAGTTCCAATTGTAAATACTGCAATGGTTGGAGCTTTTGCTGGAGTTACAGGAATTGTTAGCATAGAATCAGTTAAAAAAGCTATTTTAGATACATTTAAAGGTAAATTAGGAGAGAAAAACGCTAAAGCTGCTGAAGTAGCATACAATGAGATGTTAAAAAAATATGGATAAATTATTGAGGTGAATTAAATGGTTACAATTGCAGCTATTATATATGAGCCAGGAAACTCAATTAAAAACAAAACAGGGACTTGGAGAACATTTAGACCAATTTTAGACAATGAAAAATGTGTAAAATGTGAAAATTGCTATATATTCTGTCCAGAGGGGGCTATTCAAGAAGATGAAAATGGAAACTTCAAAATAGATTATGATTACTGTAAAGGTTGCCTAATATGTATGAACGAATGTCCAGTAAATGCAATAACAAAGGTTAGAGAAGAGAAATAAAATAAACACTAAATTACTAAGGTGGAAACTATGTGTGAAGTCAAGGTTATTACAGGAACTTCAGCTGCTGCTGAAGCGGCTAAATTAGCTGATGTTGATGTTATAGCTGCCTATCCAATTACACCACAAACAACGTGTGTTGAGAAGTTAGCTGAGTTTGTAGCTAATGGAGAGTTAGATGCTGAATATATAAAGGTTGAGAGTGAGCACTCAGCAATGTCTGCTTGCATAGGGGCAGCTGCAACAGGAGCAAGGACATTTACTGCAACTGCTTCACAAGGTTTAGCTTTGATGCATGAAATGTTATTCATTGCATCAGGTATGAGATTGCCAATAGTTATGATGGTTGCTAACAGAGCTTTATCAGCTCCTATAAACATCTGGAATGACCACCAAGATTCAATAGCAGAGAGAGACAGTGGATGGATTCAGATATATGTTGAAGATAACCAAGAAACACTTGACAGCATTATTCAAGCTTATAAGATAGCTGAAAATGAAGACGTCTTATTGCCAGTCATGGTTTGTTTAGATGGATTTATCTTAACTCACACAGTAGAGCCAGTAACAATTCCAAAGGCAGAGAGAGTTAGAGAATTTTTAGGAGTTTATGAACCAAAACACGCATATTTAGACCCAGACAGACCAATAACTCAAGGGCCAGTAGGAGTTCCAGATTGCTACATGGAGACAAGGAAACAGATAGAGGAGGCTATGGAGAGGGCTAAGAAAGTTATTAGGGATGTTAATGAGGAATTTGCTGAATGGTTTAAGAGAAAGTATGGAAATGGTTTAGTCGAGGCTTATAACTTAGATAACGCAGATACCGTTTTAGTTGCAATGGGTTCTGTTTGTGGGACAATAAAGTATGTTATTGATGAACTTAAAAAAGAAGGCAAAAATGTTGGATTGTTAAGAATAAGAGCCTTTAGACCATTCCCAAAAGAGGATGTTAAGGAGCTTTTAAAAGATGCCAATAATATAGCTGTGTTAGATAAAAACATCTCATTAGGATTTAATAAAGGAGCTTTAGGTATTGAAATGGCATCAATTTTAAAGAATAAGAAAGTTTGCAACTACATTGTTGGTTTAGGGGGAAGAGACATCAAAATAGATGATATAAAGACAATAATTAACCATGTTGAAAAGGCAGAGGATGACTCTACATTATGGGTTGGATTAAAGGAATAAATAATTTTATTTAAATAATTTTTTAAGGTGATTGTAATGCAATTTCCAAGAGAAGAATATTTTGCACCAGGACACAGAGGATGTGCTGGCTGTGGAGCTGCTATTGTAGCAAGATTACTGCTAAAGGTAGCTGGAAAAGATACAATTATAACAAACGCCACTGGCTGTTTAGAGGTTATGACTACCCCATACCCAGAAACATCTTGGAGAGTTCCTTGGATTCATACAGCATTTGAAAACGCTGCAGCAACTGCAAGCGGTATTGAAGCAGCTGTAAAGGCATTGAAGAGAAAAAGAGGAAAGTTTGCTGATAAAAAAATAAATGTCATTGCCATTGGAGGAGATGGAGGAACAGCAGATATTGGTTTTCAGGCATTGAGTGGAGCTATGGAGAGGGGGCACGATATATTATATATTATGTATGATAATGAAGCATATATGAACACTGGAATACAGAGAAGTTCATCAACGCCCTTCATGGCCGCTACAACAACATCTCCAGCTGGTTCAAAGATTAGAGGAGAGGATAGGCCTAAAAAAGACATGACAATGATAATGGCAGCTCATGGTATTCCTTACGTTGCTACCGCATGCATTTCATATCCAGAGGACTTTATGAGAAAGGTTAAAAAAGCTTTAAGCATTGAAGGGCCAAAGTTTATACAAGTTTTACAACCTTGTACAACAGGTTGGGGATATCCACCAGAAAAAACAATAGAAATCGGAAGATTGGCTGTTGAAACTGGAATCTTCCCACTTTATGAAATTGAAAATGGGGAGTTTAGAATTACATACAAACCAGCTAAGAGAAAGCCAGTTAGGGAATATCTAAAGATGCAGAAGAGATATAGGCATTTAACTGATGAGGATATTGAGAGAATTCAAAAATATATTGATGAGAAATGTAAGTTGTTAGGATTGTAATTAAAATTTCTTTTTTTACTAAAATTAAAATAGTTTTTGGTGATGGTGATGAAAAAAATAATCATGACAAACTTCAACTGTGATAACTGTGGGGATTGTGTTAAGGCATGCATGGAGAAGAATAAAGTTGGAAGAATTGCCATAATGGAGAAAGATGGCAAATACATTCCAATTGTCTGCCAACACTGTGCTTCAGCTCCTTGTAAGGAAGTCTGCCCAGTTTCAGCAATTGAACATAAAGACGGCTACGTCTATTTAAATGAAGATGTTTGTATTGGTTGTGGTTTATGTGCTTTAGCATGTCCATTTGGAGCTATATTGATGGAGGATAAAGCATACAAGTGTATTTTATGCAATGGAGATGAACCAGCATGTGTTAAAGCTTGCTCAAAGAGATGCTTAGAGCTTGTTGATGTAAATGAGTTAATATTTGCTAAGAGGGATAAGTCTTTAGATTTATTTAGTAAGATGTCTCTTCCTACACAAAAATCAGATAACAGTTTAATTTCAAAAATAACAATAGACGCAAAAGTTAAACCTTAAATTGTTGTAATATTATAACTTTTTATCTTTTTTAATCCCTTATGCACCAAGTGAAGAGTTTTCTTTTATTGGCTATTGATGGTGAAAAAATGGTTGTAGTAAATGTTGGGTCTTGCATTGGATGTAGGAGATGTGAAAGGAGTTGTCCAATAAATGGAATAACCTTCAATGAATTTCCAATAAAATGTATGCATTGTGATAGAAATCCTTGTCTATATGCATGTCCGGAGAATGCAATAGAGAGGATTAATAACAAAGTGGTGGTTATAAAAGATAAGTGTGTTGGTTGTGGTTTGTGTGCTTTAGCATGTCCATTTGGAGCTATAAGAATTGATGGAGTAGCGATAAAATGTAATGGATGTTATAAAAGAGATGTTGAGATTTGCAAAGAAGTATGTCCAACAGGAGCTATTAACAACCTTGAAGAAATATTAAATAATAAAATACAAAATACAGTGAATAAATTTAATAAGCTTTACTATCTTTATGCAAATGCAAAATAATTCCTTAATTTTCCTATTTTCGTAATTTTATAAGGTTCGAAAATTTACAATAAAACATATAAACCTATTTTTATTAATTGTCCTTTTATCGAATCTTCAATGGAATCTTCACAAGAGTAAATTTTATATTTTTATATAGATAATATCTTCAATGTTAAATGTTATAGTTATATACAAATAATATAACACAACATTATAACACAACATTCAAATTAACAGATTTATTAGAGTGGTATAAATGGATTATGATAATATGGTAAAAACATTAGAAATATTAAAAGATGTTGTTAATGCCTTAGAATGTGCAGATAAAGGAAATTTTGATAAAGCATTAGAATATTTAGAAAAAGCTCAGAAAGTTGATAAGGATAATCCTTTAGTATTGTATGTAAAAGGAATTGTGTTAAAACTCAAAGGAGATATGGAAAAAGCAGAAAAATATTTTGAATGCTTAGAAAATATTGAAGGAACATCTTTATTGTCTTTAGGGAATCTTATATGTTTAACATTCGTTAAAGGAGAGTATGAAAGAACATTAAAATATATTGAGAAGTTATCAAGATTATCTAAACCATGCTATTTGTCTCCATTCCATAAAGCTTTAATTTATATAGAATTTGGAGAATTTGAAAAGGCACTTGAAGCTCTTGATGAATTTTTAAAAATATATCCAAATCTAACCTCAATTTTAAGACAGAAGGCATCAATATTAGAAATACTTGGGAAATTAGATGAAGCACTGGATTGTGTGAATAAAATTTTAAGTATTAAAAAAGATGATGCCCATGCATGGTATTTAAAAGGAAGAATTTTAAAGAAACTTGGAAATATAAAAGAAGCGTTAGATGCATTAAAAATGGCAATAAACTTAAACGAAAATCTAGTTCATGTTTATAAAGATATCGCTTATTTAGAATTGGCAAATAATAATTATGAAGAGGCATTAAACTATATAACCAAATATTTAGAAAAATTTCCAAATGATGTTGAAGCAAAGTTCTATTTAGCTTTGATATATGAAAATCTCAACAAAGTTGATGATGCTTTAAAAATATATGATAAAATTATTTCAAACAAAAATGTTAAAGATAAGCTATTAATAAAATCATCTATACTAAATAAAGCGAGAATCCTCGAAAAACTTGGAAAAATTGAAGAAGCAGTAGAAACCTATAATAAAGCCTTTGATAACAACATTTAAAAAAATAAAAATTTATCTTCCCCAGAATATGTTGTTTGTTAGCTTTTGCATCAACTCCATATATCTTAACAATGCCTCTTTTTCATCATTTCTCAACCTATCCATGTATTTATGGTAGAGCTCTCTAACATGACTTTCTGGAACAGCTACATACATATAGTCCCCTTCATCAACATGCCTTTTTAATACAACTCTTCCATCTATAGCTATTGAAACTGCCTTTCCTGCTTTTGCCTCTTTAACATTTTCTCCTCTATCTTTTATTTCCCTAACATAACCTAATTGCATTCCATCCTCCCTCATTAAAGGAGCTCCAACTCTTAAAGTTCCACAGAGGACTTCAACTCCACAAATTGCAGGGTCTTTCTGTCTGAATATACAATCTGGTAAAATCCTGATGATTGCTGGCTTGATAAGTTTTTCAAACTCTCCATATTTAATTCTCTCTTCCTCTTTTTTAATCCACTCTGTGAAGTCCTCAACCAACTTATAGATAATGTTATCTAAAAACACCTTTATGTCATATTTTTCAATTTCTTTCTGAGCTTCTGGTAAAATTTTTACGTTAAAGGCAACTATTGCTCCATGTAATGGATTACTCTGCTTGTATGATGCAACTTCAATAACATCCTTCTTAGTTACATCTCCAACCTCTGCCTTCTTAATCTTAACTCCTGCCTTCCTTAACTCATTAGCTAAAGCTTCTAAAGAACCAAGAGTATCTGCTTTTATTAAAATTCCTTCATCATCAACCTCTATCTTTGCCTCTTCAACTTCTTTCATAACCTCTTCTTTTGCTTCCTCTATCTTATCTTTTGGAACAATCCTTATTGGACATCCAGCTATGACTTTATCCAATTCAGGAGCGGCTATCTTAACTCCTGCAGCGGCAGTAACTTCATTTACTGGCTTAAATTTATCTCTTGGGTCTCTCATCTCATCTAATGGCTTCGGCTTTAATAAAGCTTTAACTCTTGTCACTAAAACATCATCAGGCAATCCAACAACTAAATAATCTCCTCTCTTAGCAATCCCATCATAAATTATGGCATCTATCGTTGTCCCCAATCCTTTTTCTTCCTTAACTTCTAATATTGTTCCCTTTGCATAACCTTCAACATTAAGCTTTAATCTATCCTCTAAAAACTTTTGGGCTAATCCAGCAACCATCATCAATAAATCAGGAATTCCCTCTCCAGTAACTGCTGATACTGGAATAATACAGACAGTTTTTGTAACGTCTTGAACTCTTGAGTATAAATCAGCATCAAAACCAAGCTCATTTAATGGTTTTATTATGTTTTCATACAACCTTATTTCAAATTCAGTTAAAGCATTTGGATGCTGATTTTTTTCATTGAAGTTTAAGATAAACGGCCCTTCCTTAGAGTTCCATCCAGGAATTAAGTCAATTTTATTTGCTGCTACAACAAATGGGGTTTTGCACTGTCTTAATATATTAACAGCCTCAACAGTTTGTGGTTTAAAGCCCTCGTTTATATCTACAACTAATATGGCTATATCAGCCAAAGCTCCTCCTCTTTTTCTTAATGAGGTAAATGCCTCATGCCCAGGGGTGTCTATAACCAACAATCCAGGGATTTTTAAATCTGCTTTTAGCATCTTTAATAAATCTCCACACAGCCGTTTTATGACATCTATTGGAATCTCACTTGCTCCTATGTGTTGGGTAATTCCTCCAGCTTCTCTTTTAGCGACTCTTGTTTTTCTAATCTTGTCTAAAAGTGTTGTGTTATGAACAACTATACCATTTGCTATAAAGTTGTGTGTTTCAGTTGTTAAATCATACACATAGCCATCATAATCAATAATTTCAACATCTTCAACTTCAACAAATGCAATATTTTCTATTAATGATTTCATATAGTCAATATTCTCTTTTCCAAATTCATGATTCTTCCAAATATTTAATGCTTCTCTTCCTAATTTAGTTAATCTTCCATTCTCTATTAAACCATCGCTTTCAAATGCTTTTAAATAATTAACATCTCTTTCTTTTCCTTCCAATACTTTTATCTTTTTATCTAAGTTCTTTGGTTTTAATGAATTTAGGAATTTCTTAACAATTTCATAGGAAGGAATCTCTTTTCCATTTTCATATTTTGCATAGTATGAGACATTTACTTCATTCCTTGTCATTCCAAACAAAATTCTTAATCTTTTCATATCTTTATTTATTGGATACTTCTCACTTTTTCTACTCTTTTCAATGATTTTGTTTAAGTTTTCTTCTTTATATTTTATTGAAAACCCAATGTTTTTGAAGTTCTTTAAGTTTCTCTTTCCTACAATGTTTAATTGGTAGTATTTCTTTTTAGTTTCTTTGTAAGATTTTTTAATTTCATAGATTTTTGATGTTATTTCGAATCTTAATAAAAGAATAGAAAGTCCTTCAATAAATTCCTTTGATGCACTTATTACTTCAATTCTATTCTGTCTTAAATTTACATACCCATCTGCATCAAAGTATCCTTTAATAAACTCTGCTACAAGCTCTTTTGGAGCTATGTATAATATTTGTGGGATTTTTATATTATGGGATTTCTTTTCACTTGGGTAATCAAATAATATTTTAAGGAGATTAATTAACGCATTTTTTCCATTTTTAAATATTATTTCATAGGAACTTTTTCTTTTTATTCTCTCAACTTCAATTCCTAAATTATTCAATGATTTTAATTTGTTGAATACTTCTTCATCATTATTTGCTATTCTATCCACACATCCATCCCCAAACATAACTCCTGCAAAGTAGAATATAGCTTTCCATTCATTCAACGACTTTGGAAGTTTTATATAGTGCTGAGGTTTTCCACATCTGTGGATTCTTGGAGAGAATGATATTTTTTCAATATTTAGATTATGTTCAATAATATCTTCGCTTCTGAAAACATTTTTCTGTTTTTTGTAGATTTTTGTTGAAGGCAACTCTACGTTTTTTAAATCTTTCTCATTAACTTTTACAATTAATTCATTAGTTAATATCTTTGAATTAATAAATTCAATGAACTTCTCAAAATCCTCATTACCATAAATTTTTCTTGGTATTGCAACATACATTCCTTTTTTGATATTTTCTGCTTTTATCCAACCATTATTGGTTAAGAATGGATGTTCTGGCGTTGTAGTTATTGAATGCCAATTCTTTAACTTAACTTTTATCATTTTTCCTTTATGTTTTAGTTTCCACACATAAGGAGCATTTATTATCTTAATTTCTCCATTTTCATTTAGTGTATGAACTTTTATATTCAACTTTCTTATTTCTTTTAACTCATCTTTCTCAACAATCTCTTTTCCTATTTTAAATAAGTCCTCAATCTTAATCTCTCCATACTCAGTTAAAACTTTCTCATGAGGCATTAAGCACTTTCCATGGTCAACGTGTCCTAAAACACACACAATTGGACATCTGAGATTCTGATTTTTATTATCCTTCTTAGTGTTTTTTTTAGCCATAATAATCCCTCTTAATGTGTTTTAATCACAATATATCAATAAATTTATAAATTCAAGTTATCATTATATATTATTATTTGTGAAATTACTACTTCCTTTGATGTTTAACTTATATATATTTTATTTGCAAATTATTTAGCGAATAGAATTCTTATAATATAGTGATAGTTATGGACTTTAAAAATAAGAAATGTGAAATCTGTGGTAAAAAGGCAGAGATTTTTTTATTTGGGAGGTTTTTATGTAAAAATGAAAAGTGTATTGAAGAGGCTAAAAAGCTGAGCATGGCGAGACATAAGTTGAGGATTGTGGCAGTTGGTTCTACAAATCCAGTAAAGATAGAGGCGGTTAAAGAAGGGTTTGAGAAGGTTTTAGGAGCTGTTGAAGTAATAGGGGTTGATGTTATTAGTGGGGTTTCATCTCATCCAATTGGATTAGAAGAAACTTATTTGGGAGCTTTAAATAGAGCAAAAAATGCGTTTGAAAAAGTTCAATGCACTTATGCTGTGGGAATAGAGGCAGGTTTAATAAAAGTTGGAGAACATTATATAGATATTCATATATGTGTTGTTTTTGATGGAGTTAATGAGACGGTTGGTTTATCTCAAGGTTTTGAATATCCAAAGATTGTAGCTGAAAAAGTTTTGGAAGGGATTGAAGGTGGAAAAATTGCCGAAGAAATTTCTGGTATTAAAGACATTGGAAAAAACATTGGCTTAATTGGTTATCTAACTGATAATAATATAACAAGAAAAGATTTATGCAGGGAGAGTGTTATAATGGCTTTAATTCCAAGAATGATAAAAAATGCTCATCTATATTAAATAGTTCTTTTCAAAACATTATGGAATAAATATATGAGGTGGAATCATTAACCTAAAAATCAGTAAAAAAGATGTTGTTGAGTGGATAATATTCTTGGTTGTTTTGTTTTTAATTTGGAGTCATGTAAATGTTGTCGTTTCTGATAGTATGTATCCTATAATGAAGAGGGGAGATTTGGTTATAGTGGAAAATGCTGGCTTTGAATTTAATCCAAACGATGTTGATGTTGGAGATATAGTTGTTTATAAAGCTCATTGGCCTTACTATCAATATTTACTTTCTGAAATAGATTATAAACTCAACTTAAATCCTTACACTACACTATATATATTCAAAGAGGGAGATTTTAAAGATATGTCAGTAAAAGTTTTAGGAGAAATAAAAACAGACAAAAGCAGTTACAAAATATTGGAGGCTGATATTCCAAAAAGTCCAACAAAGCCAGTAATCCATAGAGTTATTGATAAAGTTGAGTTTAATAACAAAACATACTTTATAATTAAAGGAGATAACAATCCAATCCATGACCCAGAGCTTGTTTCAATCAACCAAATAAAGCAGAGGGTTATAGTTGTAGATGGACATCCTTTAGTAATCCCCTATGTAGGTTATTTATCTATATGGCTTAAAGAATATTGGTATTTGGTGGTTTTATTTGTCCTGATTTATTATGCATACAATTATCTTAAAGGAGGGAGAAAATGAAAAAACTACTGTTAATTATTGGAATAATCTCGTTAATGACTTCAATGTCTATGTGTTTAAATAATAACAATTTAAATAATTTGGATTTAAAAAAGAGCATATTAGTTGAAGTTAATGGAACTCCAATAGAAATTCCATTGAGAGCAACTGTTGGTGAAGCAAAGGAGGTAAAATTGATAAATACAACAGATAGGGAAATTTATAATTATTATCACTCAAAGATATTGATTTATATTAAGGGAGATATGAACATTAGTGTTAAAGAAGGAGGGGTTTCAATAGTTGATTTAGTAACAAAATTAGAGTGGTTTAATCAGTTTTACCCCCACAATATAGTTGTTGAGCTAAATAGAACTAACTCAACAGTAACTGTAAAATCCATTTTTGCAAATGGAAAAACATCAATAACTGAGCTTAAAGTAAATGAAAGTGAATATTTAATGCACAATAACAAGACGATGGTTATAGAAATCTTAAAAACCCATAATACTGCAACGATAACAAAAATAAATAACACATTTATAATTGAAGGAAATTCATTAAAAGAATTGGATAATGCAGAAACACGGTTTGTTATTGACATGTTTAAAGGGAGTATAACATAACTGATTGGATATTATTTAATTTAATAAAATTTTAATTTTAATAAAAATCTCTTTTTTGTGGTGTTTTTTATGTTGATTATTGATGTTAATCATGGAGCTTTAACATTGGCTGAGGAATATTTAAATTTAGGATATGAAGTTGATGTATGGGATATTTACCAAAAAATAAAAAAATCAGAAGATTTTAAAGTTAAATATCAAAAATTAAAAGAAAAATTTGGAAATAAGTTAAATCTATTTTTTGAACAGCCAAATTTTGAAAAATATGATAGAGTTATAGCCCCAATACACTGCCCAATAGATGTTGATTTTATCCCATTTACAGATGCTGTATCTAAAATATTAAAGGAGAAGTTTGGAAATATCCATAAAAAAATAATTAATGTTACAGGAGTTAAGGGAAAGACAACAACAACCTCTTTAATAAACCATATTTTGAAAGATAAATATTCAACTTACTTACACAACTCAAATTTTGGCTCTATAGCTCCACCAACTATTTTAAAGGTTTTAAATAGTTTAGATATTGACAAATATGACTTTTTTATATTTGAAACATCTTTAGGATTAATTAAATGCAAATATGGAGCTATAACAAATGTATTAGAAAATTATAAAATAGCTGGTGGGAGAAAGGATGCATTAACTGCAAAGTTTAGTTCTTTAAAAAATGCTGAGTTATCTTTTATAAATAAGAGAGATATTAATAGATATGACTTAAATATAAACCATAAATGCCTAAATGTTGTTGATGTAGATAGGGCAAAGATTTTAGATAAGTATCCTCTAAAATTTAAATACTTTGATGAAATATTTGAGTTCAGCAAGAACATCTTTGGATTACATTTTGTAGAAAATTCGTTATTTGCTATAGAGATTTGTAAAAATTTGGTTGATATGGAGGAGATAAGATATAGATTAAAAACCTTCACCATAAAAAATAGAATGGAAATTAAAGAGATAAATAAAAAAATTTTAGTTAAAAATATCAACCCTGGCTTAGATGTAAAAGCTATTTCCTACGCTATAAAAGATTTTTTAGAAGTATTTGGTGGAGATATCTATATTGGCGGGGACTTTGGAATTGTTTGCGAAGAAATTGATGTAAAAAAGCTATCTGAAGTTTTAAAGAGATTTAACTGCCGATATATATTTGTTGGGGAAATTGGAAAAGAGTTGCTAAATTATTTAAATGGGGGGTATATTAAGAGTTATGATGAAAATAAGATAAAGAGAGACTCTTTAGTTATTCTTAGAGAAAAAATAAAATAACCACTATAGAATAATTATTCAAAAATCTTTGGATTTATCTTTCTATTTTCATTTTACAACCATAGGGCTTCGCCCTATTGGGATACCCCATTTACACCTCTGCCTTTGGCAGAGATGTTAGCTTTGATGAAACTTTATTAAAGTTTCGGGTTGATTTTCCTATTTTCATTTTGCAATAACGCCACTCTACTATCTTCACTGTCATCAATTAATTTGTATGAGCTGTTTTCATCTAACATCTTAGCTAATTTTAATATCTCATCATGTTGTAGCATGTCCTCTTTCTTTAATCTTTTTTGAGAATAACCAACGTGCATATATGACTTTAACTCAATGAAATGGACATCAGCTCTTTCATAGAGCTCTACAAACTTTAAGATATCATCATTATAGCCCCTAATTAAAGTAGTTCTTATACAAGTTCTCTTCTTCTCTTTTAAAATGTCTAAGGTATTTAAGATACTTTCCCAATACTCTTTCTTCCCCCCACATATTCTTCTATAACTGTCCAAATCATAGGCATCTAATGAGATATACAGTTGAGTTGGCTCTATTTTTTCAATAACATCAGTTAAGATTCCATTTGAAACAACAAATGTTGTAAATCCATTCTTATGGAATATCTTTATTAACTCATCTAAGTATGGATAAAGTGTTGGCTCTCCTGATAAAGATATTGCCACATGCTTTGGCTCTAAAGCCTCTTTAAATTTCTTCTCTCCAACTCTATCTAACACTCCAGCATAACCCATAATTATTCTTTTATGCATGGCTAAAATTTTCTCATATACAACCTCTGGCTCTTCCCATTTTGGTTCTTTAATTTGGCTTATATCTATACCTATATCCCTTGGTAAAACTCTCCAGCAGAATATACAATTTTGCTGACACCAAATAACTGATGGTGTGCATTGAATACATCTGTGTGTTTCAATACCATAGAATTTTGATTTATAGCAATTTTTATCCTCTAACATCTTTTTTCTAACCCATCCACACAACTTAACGGCTGTGTGGCCGTCTATTTGATACCTCTGCTTTCTTAAAATTTTATAAATTTCTTCTGGAATCATACTCTCACTTTAAATATTTATTTATTTTAATGAATGATATTTTTGGCTCCTTTTTATCGCTTCCATAAATCTATATCTCCATAGGGGGAAACCCCCTATTGGGATACCCCACGTCCATTAAGTTGGGGCTTTCAGCCCCAATTAATGTCCAATCTATGTTTAACTCCTTTTTATCGCTTCCATAAATCGATACTTCAAAACAACAGGTGGAATCTCTATATTAGAACATTTTTCATTGTATGGAATTGTCTTAGCAATAATAACTTTACATTTTTCTTCATTTAAAGCATTTTTAAACTCTTTTTCAAATTCTTCTAAACTTTCTGTAGTTATTGTATCTAAACCACAACCCTTAGCAATTTCTTCTAAGTTTGTATTTTTGCCAGTGTGTGTTTTTTGATTACCTGTAGAACCATAAGCAGAATTATCTATTATAACCAATATATAATTTTTTGGATTCATGTATCCTATTGTTGATAGTGAGCCAAGGTTCATCAATATAGAACCATCCCCATCTATAACTATAACCTTATCTTCACAATTTAAAGCTAATCCCAAGCCAATAGAAGAAGCTAATCCCATTGAACCGAGCATATAAAAGTTTCTCTCCCTATCTTTTACATAATACAGCTCTTTAGAAGGAATTCCAATATTGCTGACTATTATCTCTTTCTCTCCGACATTTTCAACAATCTTTTTAATTATATCTATTCTCTTTGGATACATGGTATCATCTCTTTTACTTTTCTAAATCGTATTCCCAATATAGAGCATCAAACAGTAAAGCTACAGGATATGAGATTTTATACATATAGGAGGAAGCATATTTTATTAATTTATATGCCTCTTCTGGTGTTTTTGGTTTATAAGTAGGGATTTCACAAACATCTAACAATTTCTCAATCCATCTTCCCATAGGTATTTGGGCAGGTATTTGTTCCTTTAAGTCTCCTCTATGGCTGATTATTAATAATGTAGGGATTTGGAAGGTTTTGTATAATGAGGCAATGGCATTTATTGAGTTTCCAATACCCGAATTCTGCATTAATATAGCTGTTTTCTTCCCAGCTAAGTATGCTCCAGCACATATTCCAAATGCTTCTTCTTCCCTTGTTGCTGGTATATTTATTATATTTTTATCCTCTTCAATTAATTTCAGTAGGTTTTTTAAGTTTGCACATGGAACAGAGCATATAAAATCTATATTTGAGTCTTTTAAGGCGTTGTATATTGCTAAGCTACCTCTCATCTTATCCCTCTTTTTATCATTTGGAAATAAATCACAAAAAATATATACTTAATCCCTTACTATTTACTATCAAATTTTTATAATTTTACACTGTGTTTATATTATAAGATAAATATATAGGTAAATAATTCCTTATAAGAAATAAAGGTGATTAGATGAAAGCATTTGAATTTCTATATGAAGATTTTCAGAGGGGCTTAACAGTAGTATTAGACAAAGGATTACCTCCAAAATTTGTAGAGGATTATCTAAAAGTTTGTGGTGATTATATAGATTTTGTAAAGTTTGGATGGGGAACTTCAGCAGTTATTGATAGAGATGTTGTTAAAGAAAAAATCAACTATTATAAAGACTGGGGTATTAAGGTTTATCCTGGAGGGACATTATTTGAATATGCATACAGTAAAGGCAAATTTGATGAATTTTTAAATGAATGTGAAAAATTAGGTTTTGAAGCAGTTGAAATTTCAGATGGTTCTTCAGACATAAGCTTAGAGGAAAGAAAGAATGCTATAAAGAGAGCTAAAGATAATGGATTTATGGTTTTAACAGAAGTTGGTAAAAAGATGCCAGATAAGGATAAACAGCTAACTATAGATGATAGAATTAAGTTAATAAACTTTGATTTGGATGCTGGAGCAGATTATGTTATCATTGAAGGCAGAGAGAGTGGTAAAGGTATAGGGCTGTTTGATAAAGAAGGAAAGGTAAAGGAAAATGAATTAGACGTATTAGCTAAAAATGTTGATATAAATAAAGTTATCTTTGAAGCTCCCCAGAAGAGTCAGCAAGTGGCTTTTATATTAAAGTTTGGTAGTTCAGTTAATCTGGCAAATATTGCATTTGATGAGGTTATAAGCTTGGAAACATTGAGAAGAGGTCTTAGAGGAGACACATTTGGAAAGGTTTAATCAATAATTTCAATCCCTCTCTCAACTATTCTAAATTTAACTCTTTCCTCTCCAGCATGTAGATGTTTCTCCAATATAGCCAATCTATCTCCGTTGAGCTTTTCCAACCTAACAATACATTTACTCCAATACTCTAACAACCTCCCTCCAGAAGCCTCAAAGCCATTAACAGTCTCTCTTACTTGATTTGTTATTATAACAGCTAAGTTATTTGTTTTAGCTAATTTTAATAAAGTTTTTACTTGGTTGCCGAGCATTTTATTGAGCATGATGTTTTTATTAGCTTCATCACTCAACTCTAATCTATATAAAGATGTTATGTTATCAACCACTATCAAACTTGCATTATTGGTTATTAATGGAAGCTCTTTTTGTATAATTTTATCCTGCTCATAGAAATCAAAGGCATTGTATATAATCATATTTTCTAAAACTATTTTGTAATTATTTGAGGCTATTTGTTTAATCCTCTCTATTGATAAACCCCCTTCAGTGTCTATATAAATTACCTTCCCAGAATTAACAGCGTTTATAGAGTTGATAATACATATATTTGTCTTCCCTACGCCTGGAGGCCCATAAATTTGAGTTATTATCCCTTTTTCAGCATTTCCCAATAAAATCTCTTTTAGCATGTAAATCCCTTATTTCTTAATTTCTCCCAGAATTATTTCTATTGCTTTATCAACTGCCTTGGCAACCTCTTCAGACAACCCTGGTTTTATGTCTGGCATTGTAAATTCTTTACCTTGACAACCAATAACCACGACTTCTATGCCTTTATTATGTAAATCTTTGAGAAATGGGGCTAATGGAACGTTATGGGCATCGAAAGAATATTTTTTAATATTCGGTAATTCATCAACATCTATCTTTTTTATTGTTCCAGGTTCTAAATCAAAATCAATGGCATCAACAACAATAATCTTTTTTATATCTTCATCAACCAACGTCATTAAATAGTATGCTCCACTTGCCCCAGCATCTATAACTTCAACGTTATCTGGCAAGTTCATTTTTTCTAATTTGCTAACAACCTCACATCCAAAGCCATCATCTCCAAACAACAGATTTCCACAACCAACAATTAATATATCCTTCTTTTTCATTTTATCACTTATTTAGCATTTCTTTATATTTTTTAGCCTCTTCTTTAGGATTTTGTGATTGATAGATTGCCCTTCCAACAATGACGTAATCATTCTCATCTAAAATATTTAAAATATCCTCAATCTTCCCTCCCTGAGCTCCGACTCCTGGTGTTATTACTGGCAATTCTGCAATTTCTTTAATTTCTTTAAGCCTTTCAGGCCTTGTTGATGGAGCAACTATAGCATCAACTTTTAGTTTTTTAGCCATCTCTGACAATTTATCTGCTATTGGCTGTAGAAATTGAACAGCCCCTGGATGGCTCATTTCAGTAACCATTATTACCTTTTTGTTTAGCTTTTTAGCAACATCTTGCACTGCTTTAACTGAATCCTCTCCAACAAAACCATGAACTATTATTCCATCAGCATATTTTAATGTTATTTTTGCTATCTTCTCATTTGTTGCTGGGATGTCTGCAACCTTAAAATCAGCTATAACCTCTTTATTACAAAGTTTTTTTATTTCTTTTATAATTTCTGTCCCAGTAGATAAAACTAAAGGATATCCAACTTTTATAGCATCAACGTAATCTTTAACATCTTCTACTATTTTTAAAGCTCTATCTCTATCCAAAACGTCAAGAGCTAACATTAACTTTGGCATCCTATCCCCGCAATTTTTTGCGTTATAGTTTGGATAAAATTTATATAAAAAAGTTGATGTCAAATTAACTGTAATTAATATTAAGAATATTTTATATATTGTGAATTTATTGGTGAGAGTATGGAAAATTTAGAAAAGAAAATAGAGCTTTTAAAGAAAATAAGAGAGTTTCTTATCTTAAATTTAGAAATTAAAAAGTTAATGCAGGAGTTAAATGTAGATAGTGATATTTACGAAGCTTATGAAAAAGTTACAAAAATTGTTAGAGAGCCAAATATTAAGCTATATAGACAGTATTATGATGCAATAAAAGAGATGTTTTATGAAGAATATGGTAAAAAAAGAAAAGATATCTCTTGGTATCCCAAAATTGATTATAATAGATGCAAAAATTGTGAAAAATGTATCTCTTTTTGTCCAAGAGGAGTTTATGATGCAGAAAACGGAAAGGTTGTAGTTAAATATCCATATAGTTGCATAGTAAATTGTAATGCTTGCTCTATAATGTGCTGTGAAAACAACGCTATAATATTCCCAGATGAAAAAATACCTCGTAGGAATTGAAGATGGAAATCTTAAAAAGAGAACTTTGCTATTTTTAAACTTTTATTTTTGATAATAGATAATTTTTAAGATTAGAAAAATCTGGTGAGGGAGGAGGATTTCTATTCCGAAACGGTCTGATTTTAATACAACATTAGGAGAATTACAAGGAGAATTTAGAACATTGTTCCCATTCCGAAACGGTCTGATTTTAATAATTTAAAATTAGAAAATCCAAAAAACAGCTTAAAAATAATCTATGCGTTTCCATTCCGAAACGGTCTGATTTTAATAAAAAGATTGAATACAAAAACAGAATATATGAAATTGTTAATGGTATATTTCCATTCCGAAACGGTCTGATTTTAATTAAGTTATAATAGCTGTTTCAATTGCTTTCTTTTCATCATTTCCATTCCGAAACGGTCTGATTTTAATCAAATCTGTTTATTAGATGTAGCGCGTGTGCGAAAATTCATTTCCATTCCGAAACGGTCTGATTTTAATGAACCTCTATCGCCCTCGATCAAAGAATGAATCTCATATTTCCATTCCGAAACGGTCTGATTTTAATGCAACTATGCATAAACCACTTAGCAATTCCAAGAAATTTCCATTCCGAAACAGTCTGATTTTAATGACACACAGAGTCAGCCAGACCCAGCACAAATGATGCAAATGAATTTCCATTCCGAAACGGTCTGATTTTAATGAACCCTCAAGGGAACCTTTTTAGGGTTCCCTAACAGATTTCCATTCCGAAACGGTCTGATTTTAATGAACCCTCAAGGGAACCTTTTTAGGGTTCCCTAACAGATTTCCATTCCGAAACGGTCTGATTTTAATGAACCCTCAAGGGAACCTTTTTAGGGTTCCCTAACAGATTTCCATTCCGAAACGGTCTGATTTTAATGAACCCTCAAGGGAACCTTTTTAGGGTTCCCTAACAGATTTCCATTCCGAAACGGTCTGATTTTAATGAACCCTCAAGGGAACCTTTTTAGGGTTCCCTAACAGATTTCCATTCCGAAACGGTCTGATTTTAATGAACCCTCAAGGGAACCTTTTTAGGGTTCCCTAACAGATTTCCATTCCGAAACGGTCTGATTTTAATGAACCCTCAAGGGAACCTTTTTAGGGTTCCCTAACAGATTTCCATTCCGAAACGGTCTGATTTTAATCAATCCTTTTGAGTTTTGGATATATCCCTCATCCAATCATTTCCATTCCGAAACGGTCTGATTTTAATCGGCTCTCCCAAGAAGAAGATGAGAATTCTACAATCACGTTTCCATTCCGAAACGGTCTGATTTTAACTGAAATTGTTGCAGTATTACCTCCAAACTTGTTAGAAATGCTTGTTGAAAAATTTCCATTCCGAAACGGTCTGATTTTAATAAAATTAAGATACGATACTGTAAAGAGAGATAAAGAATTTCCATTCCGAAACGGTCTGATTTTAATATCCGAGCGTTCATAAGGATTTTAAACATAAGAAAATCATTTCCATTCCGAAACGGTCTGATTTTAATAGGAAATAACTGATTAATAAATCTGAATATTTAACAGTAATTTCCATTCCGAAACGGTCTGATTTTAATTAATTTCTATTTGTATAATCCACCAAATCATCAAATATTTCCATTCCGAAACGGTCTGATTTTAATCATATCTATACAATTACACTGATTATGTTGTTTAATAATATCATTTCCATTCCGAAACGGTCTGATTTTAATAGGACAATCATCAACAACATAACATACTTTTACTTTTCTAATATTTAAGCTTTCCTATACCTTATTTTTCTAAGGTTGGGTAACTATCTCATAATATAAACCTTTTAGTATTTAAATCTTTCTCCCTTTACTAAAACAAAGCATTTTTATCTTTTTAAATTCAAAAATTTAACTTATTTGTTAGAGAAATTTTATTTATTCTTCTAATTAATCCTAATTTTTAAAAATCTAAATAATTCAATAAACTTAAATATTCCAAATAATCAAACCAGCAAACCCTTAGAAATAAGATAAAATTATATTAAATAACCAAATAAAAATTTCAAATTAATTATTATCAAATATAAAACTTTTCCAACGTGATAAACAAATTATTAAAAAATGGATGGAAGATTTATCCTAAAATCTCCAATATCTTGGCTTTAACTTTTCCTTTTCCTCCTCTTGGCTCAACTAAAACCTTCCCACATGTTAAACACTTAACAACGGTAGCTGGACTTCCAAATACAATCTGCTCGTTATTGCATTCTGGACATTGGACTCTTAAGAACTTTGTCCTTGGCTGTGGGATTAACTCCATCATCTCCCTCTCTACAATTTTGTTTAAAGTGTTTAAAAGAGTTTTATAAATTTATTAAGGTTTTTAAAATTTATTTCTCAACGAACTCAAATCTTCCTGACCTGAAGCATCCATTTGCCTTTGTGTGCATCTTTCCACATTCAGTACATTTAAATCTTAAGTCAATCTTTTTAACTGGTTTTGACCTGTCTGGTAATGGTCTTGGGAAACCTCCATAACCAGCAGTAACTCTTCTGAACTGCCTCTGACCCCAAGTCAATTCACTTGGTTTTCCTTTTTTTGCCTTCTCTACAATGTGGATAGTGTGTTTTTTACAGTATGGGCAGTATCTTCTAACTTTCTTCGGGATTTTCATAACTTTCACCTATCCTTGAGATAATTCTGTGTTTTTCTAAAATATGAGATATCTTTCTGTCTAAAGAGAGAACATCATTTTTGTTTAGGTCATATATAAAAGTACCATCTGTGAATGGTGGAAAGTTTTTATCAACCTTTACAACATCAATATCGTTTATTGTATATATAGGTTTTGGTGTATCAATCTCAGTAGGTTTTTTAAATTCAGGAGTTTCCTCAATTTTCAATTCAACAACAATATTTTCAATGGCATGTATAATATTTAACTCTTCTGGAAGTAAGTTTTCTCTCTCATTATCCAAATACAGAGCTTTGTATATTCTCAACTTTCTAAGCTCTTTGAAATAATATTTTACCCTTTCAAGTTCAATATCATCTTTAATATTTTTTATATATTCCCTAATGTCATCATAAAAGTCATCAGGCAATTTTAACAATTTATCATTTTTTATTTCTTCAAAAAAATAATTTTTTAGAGATTCATACATGGTTATCACAAAATATGGTTTGTGGTCTTTTGAAAAACATCTGAAATAAATAATAATTATGAAAACCCTCAAAATATAGTAAATGCTGCAGAATGGTTTTTATCCTTCAATTCTTGGAGCCAATAGGAAGGTTAAATTTACCCCTGCAATTGAATATTCTAATTTTAGAGGCATGTCATTACCTAAGTAAATCTTAATAATGTCTCCTGAGCTAACACCCTTAACCATGTCCATTAAATAATCTAAATTGAAAGCACTTTTTGCCTCTTCTTTAACCTCTAAGCTAATTATAGCTGAGCTATCCTTTTCAAATATTGCTTCATTCTCGTTTAAATCTCCCTTAGCATGAATAACAAACTTATCCTCATCAGCTTTTAAAATTACATAATCACTGAATAAATCAGCATCCTTTAAAGCCTCTTTAAACGCATCTCCTTTAATCATGATTACGTTTGGATATTCTATTTCAGGAACTTTAACTGATGAGGCAGATATATCTAACAAAGCTAAGCTGAACTTTCTCTTTCCAGTGTTTTCAAATATAACATTTAATTTATTCTTTTCTTCGTCTAACTCTAAAATTAGCCTATCTTTAGCTTTAGCTCTATTCATTACTTTTTTAAATGCCTCTAAATCTATACCAATATCATGAGAATCTGCTTCATATTCTTCAAAAGCCAATCTTGGGATTTCCAAACTAACTAAAGCAACATGGCTTGGGTCCATTGCACTCGCTTTTATCCCTTCCTCATCAACTTCAAAACATATCTCATCTAAAAGTGTTGAGATTGTATCAACAACTTTTTTAAACTCTTTTGCACTCTCCATAACTCCTCTGAACATAATATATCACCAATATTTTAGGTAGTTGCCAAAATAAATATACTTTTCTGAGGGAATAAATATAAAACCTATTTGAGGTTTTATAAATACCTTTTTATGTCAAACTTTTGACAGCAGATTATATTTATAATAAAAAAGTAAATAGTAATTTATCCATTAGGATTATAAAAACATTTTTATACTTCTTCTATATTTTTAGGTATTGTCCATCTTTTGTTTTTATACATAAACAATACAAATAATATGGCGGATAACTTTATATATTTTATTTAAGTTTTTATAATAACATTCTGGGGTTACAATGATAGAGAAACTTGCTGAAATTAGGAAGAAGATTGATGAGATTGACAATAAGATATTAAAGCTAATTGCTGAAAGAAATAGTTTAGCTAAGGATGTAGCTGAGATAAAAAATCAGCTTGGTATTCCTATTAACGACCCAGAAAGAGAAAAATATATATACGATAGAATAAGAAAACTTTGTAAAGAACATAACGTTGATGAAAATATTGGCATTAAAATATTTCAAATACTTATAGAGCATAATAAAGCTCTCCAAAAGCAATATCTTGAGGAAACACAAAATAAAAACAAAAAATAATTAAAAATTAATAGAAAAATAATAAAAAAGGATAAGAAGGTGAGATGATGGGAAGGATTAGGCAGACATTAATTAAAAGAACAGCTATGGAATTAATTAAAAAGTATAGAGATTTATTTACAACTGACTTTGAAACAAATAAAAGAGTTTTAGAGGAAGTTGCTCAAATCTCAACAAAAAGATTAAGAAATAGAATTGCAGGATATATAACTCACAAAATGAGACAGCTCCAATAAAGGTGAAGCTATGTTTAAGGGGGTCTATCCCGCCATCATTACTCCTTTTAAAAATAAAGAAGTTGATTTTGATGGATTAGAGGAGAACATAAACTTTTTAATTGAAAATGGAGTTAGCGGAATTGTAGCTGTTGGAACTACTGGAGAAAGCCCTACTCTATCCCACGAAGAGCATAAAAAAGTTATTGAAAAAGTGGTAGATGTTGTTAATGGGCGAGTTCAGGTTATTGCAGGAGCTGGGTCAAACTGCACAGAGGAGGCAATAGAGCTTTCTGTTTTTGCTGAAGATGTGGGAGCAGATGCTGTATTGTCAATAACTCCCTATTATAATAAACCAACACAGGAAGGTTTAAGAAAGCATTTTGGAAAGGTTGCTGAATCTATAAATCTTCCAATAGTTTTATATAATGTTCCATCAAGAACAGCTGTTAATTTAGAACCAAAGACAGTAAAGCTTTTAGCTGAAGAATACAGCAATATTTCAGCAGTTAAAGAGGCAAATCCAAATCTTTCCCAAGTTTCTGAGCTAATACATGATGCTAAGATAACAGTTCTTTCAGGGAATGATGAACTAACCCTCCCAATAATCGCCTTAGGAGGAAAAGGGGTTATTAGCGTAGTGGCCAACATCGTCCCAAAAGAGTTTGTTGAAATGGTTAATTACGCATTAGAAGGAGATTTCGAAAAAGCAAGGGAAATTCATTATAAATTGTTCCCATTAATGAAGGCGATGTTCATTGAAACCAACCCAATTCCTGTTAAAACTGCCTTAAATATGATGGGAAGACCTGCTGGCGAGTTAAGATTGCCATTATGTGAGATGAGTGAAGAGCATAAAAAGATTTTGGAAAATGTTTTAAAAGATCTTGGTTTAATTTAACTTTTATGGTGAAGTTTAATGGATGAAAAAACCATTGAAAAAATAAAAAAAGAGGCTGAAGAGATTATTAATAAATTTAGCGAGGTATTAGAGAAGTTCAACTTAGAGATGGAAGAGAGTTACTATATTATAGACACCAGAAATGTTTTAAGAGAGGACGAAGCAGTTGAAAGTAATCCAGAATTCAGAGAGAAATTCCTAAAAATTGCCCCTAAGGTAAATAAAGAGGGCTATGTTGTTGTAGAAAAAGGTAGCTGGTTAAAATAACAAAACCAAAAAGTTTAAGTAATGGTTTCATATTATTGTAGGTAAAAATTTAAAAAACAAGATAAGAGGGTGATACCATAAAGAGGAGTTCAAGAAGATGGAAAAAGAAAGGAAGAATGAGATGGAAGTGGTACAAGAAAAGATTAAGAAGGTTAAAGAGAGAGAGAAAGAGAGCTAGGTCATAATTTTTTACTTTCCTTATTTTATTTTTATAGAAAAATTAATCAATTAATTTAAATAAATTGTGAGATTATGAAAGTTGTTGGCTTAACCAAAAAAATTATGGAACATTTAAAAGAGCCAATAACAATTAAAGAACTTGCTAAAAAACTAAACATGCATCCAAAAAACTTAGATGTTAAAATTAGAGTTTTAAGAGATTTGGGATTAGTGGAAACAAAAAAAGGTAGAAATGGAGGAGTTAGATTAACAAAAGAAGGGTTATATTTGTTAGAAAAAGGAGAAATTACCTTAGGATCTTTAAAATTGCAGATTGTTGCTAAGGATAGGATTGGTTTGTTAGCTGATATAACTTCAAGAATATCAAAGATTGGGGGCAATATAACATCAACAGTCCTTGAGAGAGAAGGAGATGAGGTAATTATTTACTTAGTTGTGGAAAATGTAGATAAGGATGAGATAAAAAATACTTTGGAGGATGTGGTTGAAAAAATCTCCATTCTTTGGTGAGTTGTTATGATAGAGGTTGAGATTAAGGTAAAAATTGATGATAAAAATAAAGTTGTAGAGCAATTAAAAAAACTTGGATTTAAATTTATCAAGAAGAAATTTCAGGAGGATATTTATTTCAATGGAATTGATAGGGACTTTAGAGAAACTGATGAAGCTTTGAGAATTAGGGATGAGGATGGAAATTTCTTTGTTACCTATAAAGGTCCAAAAATAGATAAAATATCAAAAACAAGAGAAGAGATTGAAGTAAAAATAGAGGATAAAGAAAAGATGAGGCAAATATTTAAAAAACTTGGATTTAAAGAAGTTCCACCAATCAGAAAGATTAGGGAGATTTACAAAAAGGAGGATATAGAGGCAAGTATTGATGATGTTGAGGGTCTTGGCTTATTCTTAGAATTAGAAAAGTCAATATCAGATATTAATGAAAAAGATAAGGTTTTAGAGGAGATGATGGAGATACTGAAAGCTTTAAATATTAGTAAAGACAATATCATTAGAAAATCATACTTGGAGCTAAGGGGATTATAATGAAAAAAACAAAAATAGGTAAGAGGCAAATATTGGCGATATTTGTAGCTTTAGTTATGATGTTATCAATAATTCCAGTATTTTTAATGGGTTTTTAGATTATTTAAAATAATTTCTAATTTTTCCAACTAACTCCCTTAAATCGTTTATGTTAGAAGCTCTTATGTCCTTTTTTTGAGGAAATTTTAATATTATTTCGTCAAATATATTTGTGTTTTGTGGCTTTTTCATCATATAGTAGTATCTTGCTATACAGTTGATTCTTGCAGTTATAAGCTCACTTAAATATGTTAGACACATATCTTCCGTAACAAGTCCCATGTAATTGCTTCCTTCCTCTGGCTTTAATAAAGCAATTCCTACTAAAATCTCCACTATATCACATTTAATAAGTTCTTTAGAGTTTTGTTGTTTCTTTTTTAGCTCATATAAATAGATGGCTAAATCTCTAATAGAAGTCCAAGGTAAATCTAAATCAACCTTATCTAAATCTTCTTTTTTTAATTTCCATAGGGGGATTTTTTCATCATCTAACAATACTTCATATTCTAAGCAAAATTGGTATAGTATTTCATAAACATCCATATTTTTCACTTAAGATTTCTTTTTGAAATTTTTAAATTTTTAACTAATTTTAAGAAGTTAATATTCACTTTCAACAAAATTTTTAATAAGTTTTAAGCCCAAATCTGGGAATTTTAAGTTATCTGATTCAGTTAATATACTCTCCGGATGGAACTGAACACCTTCAATTGGTAGCTTTTTATGCCTAACTCCCATAATATAGTTATCATCTAAACTCTTAGCAGTTATTTTTAACTCTTTTGGAACTTCTTTAGCTATTAAAGAATGATACCTTCCTCCATAGAATGGATTGGGAATGTCTTTAAAGATACCTTCTCCATCATGATTTATTAAACTTGCCTTTCCATGCATAACTCTCTTTGCTCTCCCAACCTCTCCACCAAACGCCTCAACAATACACTGATGTCCTAAACAAACTCCCAATATTGGAATATCTACCTCTTGAATAATCTTTATACAATTTCCAGCCTCTTTTGGAGTTTTTGGTCCTGGGCTTATAATTATTCTATCTGGATTTATTTTCTTTATTTCATCTAATGTGATTTTGTTATCCACTAACTTAACTTTATACCCTAAAGTCCCTACATATTGGACTAAATTCCAGACAAATGAGTCAATATTGTCGATAACAAGCACTTTTTTAACCTCCATTTAAATCAATCCCCCAAAATTGTCCCATCCTAACATTAAAATATAAGACATAATTATAAAGGATAATAATCACCTTTTACTATAAAAATCTTAAAAATTTAGTACAAAAAATAATTAAATAATTTTACATCCTACATCCTTCCTGGGCAATTTATTCCTAACAATTCTAAACCTGTCTCTAATACTGTCTTAGTGCTTTTAACCAACTTTAATCTTGATTTTTTAACATCATCATCAACTTTTGTCATTAAAATTGGACAGTTTGCGTAAAATCTATTGAATGCCTTGGCAAGCTCTAATAAGTAGTTGGCTAATATATGTACTCTTCTACTTTCAGCACTCTCTTTAATTATATCCTTAAATTCATCCAACATCTTAATTAATTCTTTCTCCTCACTGGTTAGTTCATAGTTAAATACTGCTTCATCTTTAACTCCTTTATTTTCCGCTTCTTTTAAAATACTGCAACATCTTGCGTGTGCATACTGTATAAATGGACATCCAACTTTTTCAAAGTCTAAGGCTTCTTCCCATCTAAATACCATTGGCTTTTCAGGAGAAATTCTTGCAATGTTGTATCTAACTGCCCCTAATCCAATATCATAGGCAATATTTTCCTCAACACCTCTCTTATTACACTCTTCTTTAGCCCTTTTTATCGCCTCTTCTAACAACTCATCGGTACTTATAAATCTTCCTCTTCTTGTACTCATTGAACCTTCTGGAAGGGAGATGAATTCATAGAATATAACTTCTGGCACTTTGCTTCCAAGGAGTTTTAAAGCTGCTTTAACCATCTCTGCCGTTAATTTGTGGTCAGCCCCTAAGACATCTATTCCTATATCGCACTTTGATAACTTATCTAAGTGATAGGCAATATCTCTTGTTGAATACAAGCTTGTTCCGTTTGCCCTTGCTAAAACCATTTTCTTTTCAATGCCAAAGTCTGATAAATCAAGCATATAGGTTTCTTCTTTAATTACCTTTCCAGTTTCCATTAATTTTTCTATAACCTTTTTAACCATTCCATTTCTTACATAAGAGCTTTCCCAAACAAAGGTATCATGCTTAATATTTAAATTCTTTAATGTCTCTTTTATTCCATCCAATGCATAATTTACTGCAAATTCAAATTTTTTAGTTATTTCATTATCTTCATTGTTTTCTAAAGCATCTTCATACTTTCTCATTAATTCAAGAATCTTTTCTTCCTCTTCTGGATGCTCTTCCAAATATTTATTAATTTTTACATAAGTTTCAGCAATTGCATGGTCTTTCTTTTTTTCTTTGTCTAAACCAAATAATTCAATTCCATAAACAACCAAAGCCATCTGCCTACCCATATCATTTACATAGTAGTGGGTTTCAACATCATATCCATAGAATTCTAATATTCTCTTTAAACAATCTCCAATAATGGCATTTCTTAAATGTCCAATATGTAAAGGCCCATTTGGATTTGCTGATGTATGTTCTAAGATGATTTTTATAGATTTTTTATCTCCTCTACCATAATTATTTCCTTTTTTATCAATCTCTTCCATTAAATTTTTAGCAAATTTGTTATAATCAATATAGAAGTTTATATATCCATTGACTGCCTTTATCTCTTTAACTCCTTCAATGTTCATAGCTTTTAACTTATCTACCAACTCTTCAGCAATAATTTTTGGATTCTTTTTTAGCTCTTTAGCTAATCTGAAGCAGATATTTACAGAATAATCTCCTAACTCTAAGTTTGGTGTTTTATCCAACTTTATGTCAATCTCTTTACATATCTCTTTGCTAATTACTTCTTTTAATGCATTGATGATATTACTTTTGATATCCATAGTCTTCCCTCTCTCATTTTTTATTTAATTTAAAAATTGGGGATTTTCTTTAAATACCTTCTTTTTAATTTATTAATTTAAATAAATGATAGAAAAGTTTATATATGAAGATGATATTATAAGAACACTGCTACAATCAATCATCAAATAAACTTATTTACTATGGAAAATATAAAAACCCAATGGGTTTTTAAATAAATTTAATTACATACCTAAACTTTGATGATTGATTGTTTTGTGGGCTGGTAGCTCAGACTGGGAGAGCGCCGCATTGGCTGTGCGGAGGCCGCGGGTTCAAATCCCGCCCAGTCCACCATTTTTTGATTTCTAAAAGGTTTAGTTTTATAATTTTATAAAATTTAATTAAAATGTTTAAATATTTACATTAATGTGTTATATATCTTTTGAATAACTTCAACTTTTTTAACAACTTCAATAGCATCTCTACCTAAAACTCTAATCATCGGCTCTTTTCCTTCCCCTCCCCTATCATAAATAATGTCTGGAACTCCACCAAATTTTTCACAAGCTATTTTTGTTCCCCATTCCATAGTTGAGACATTTGGCGGCTCTTCTTTTCTATCAAATGAAGAAACTGCAAATTTATCCTTCAACAACTTTATTAACCCCCCATCATATTTTATATTCATGCAAGCCCTTATCTCTGGGTTGAATTTGCTTGCAGATAAAATTATCTTTGCTATATGCTCAGAAGCTCCAAACTCAATATCTCCAACAATATAAAAACCTCCAAGCTTATTTTTTATTATCCTTCCAGTTAATGCAGCAACATCCTTAAAATCTTTTGGAAATGGTAGAGACTCAGCTATATTACTACCAACCTCTGGGATTAACGTAAAGTTCATCTTTTTTAATAAATATATGGCATAGCTAAGGTTTTTTATCACTTTTTCTTTATTGATATAAGTTGGGTTAGAGTTATAGCCAAACTTTGATTTTTTGGCATAGATAACTGAAGATAAAACAAATCTCTTTGCCTCTTTAATTGCCTCTTCTAAATCATAGCCCTTAGATAAAAAAGCAGTTATAGCTGTTGAATAAACACAACCAGTTCCATGAACTTCTTTATCAACTCTAAATCCTTTAAATGTCTTTATAGGTTTAAAATTTTTCATTAAAATGTCATCAATGCCAGTAGCTAAGATGTATAAATCATTTCTAATCATCAGATTGTTATTTTTTATAAATTCCATGATTTTCTTATATTCTTCTTTGTTAGGAGTTATTAAAAAGCTCTTATTAAAAAGCTCAATATATTTTTCCATCAACTTTTCATCAACAAATGAAAACTTTGTTGTAGATGCAAGAACCGGGTCGCATATAACTTTTAAATCATACTTGTCAATATATTTTAGCAGAGTATCGATAGCTGGTTTTGTTAAAACTCCAGTCTTAACATATTCAATATCAAACTCCTCAAAAACGGCCTTAAACTGATTTTTTATATTCTCCTCTGGTAAATCAAACTTTTCATAAACCATTTTATTATTTTGAGGAATTACTGATGTTGTTATTGTTGGGCAATAAACTCCCAATGTATGGGCTGTTTTTATATCAGCAGAGATGCCAGCTCCACTTGTAGGGTCGTAGCCACCAATAGCTAAAATAACCATTAAAATCACCAAAATTTTATAATGATTTCACATTTATCTCTCTTAAACACTTCATAACCCTCTCTATATTCTCCTCTAAAAATTCAATTCTCTCTAAGTCATCTTTAATTTGCTCTTCTTTAATTTCTCCATTAGCTATTTTCTTTTTAAGCTCATCTTTACTTTTAACATTATATTTTTTAAAAATTTGATTTAATTCATTCTCAAGATCTTTCAGCTCTTCTAAAAATACCTTTTTCATTGAGTTTATTATTAATTTTTCCATACTTAACCCTCTCTATAGAATTCAATTAAATCCTCTAATTTTTTTAACGCTTTACCTTCATCAATGGATTTTTCAGCTAATTTAATACCCTCTTCAACATCTTTAGCCTCTTCAGCAATATATAGGGCAAAGGCAGCATTTAAGACAACAATATCCCTCTTAGCTCCAACCTCCTCACCTTCAAATATCTCCCCAATTATCTTGGCATTTTCTTCAGCATCTCCCCCTCTAATATCTTCTAACTTAGCTTTTTTAATGCCAAAATCCTCTGGTTCAATGTAATAGCTTTTTATCTCCCCATTTCTTAACTCAGATATTTTTGTTTTTCCTATAGTAGTGATTTCGTCCATTCCACTACCATGTACTACTAAAGCCCCCTTCAATCCCAAATTCTTTAAAACATTTGCCAATTTCTCCGTCAATTTTTCATCATAAACTCCCATTAGTTGATAATTAGCGTTAGCTGGATTTGTTAAAGGTCCTAATACATTAAAAACAGTCCTTATCCCCAACTCCTTCCTAACTGGTGTAGCGAACTTCATCGCTGGGTGAAAGTGAGGGGCAAACAAAAACCCAATGCCAATTTTCTCTATAGATTCTTTAACCCTCTCAATAGGAACATTTAGATTAACTCCTAATGCCTCTAAGACGTCAGCACTTCCACTTTTACTGCTCACTGCTTTATTTCCATGCTTTGCAACTGGAACATAGGCAGAGACTACAAAGGCTGTGGCAGTGCTTATATTGAATGTGTTTAAATTATCTCCTCCAGTTCCGCAAGTATCTAAAAGCTTAGGAACATTAGGATTTATTTTTAGTGAAAATTCTCTCATAATCTTTGCAAAGGCAGTTATTTCTTCTATAGTTTCTCCTTTCATTCTTAAAGCTGTTAAGATAGCAGCTATTTGTGTAGGTTTTGCATTTCCACTCATGATGTCTTTCATAACAGCCTCTGCCTCTTTTTCATCTAAATCCTTAAATTCAATAACCTTTTTTAATGCCTCAGTTATCATGTTATCCCCTTTCTATCTTTATAGTATAATGCAACTGCCCTTATTGAAAACACACCTAAATAGAAATCAACAAATGTTGATAATGCGTAAGATATTCCCTTTATTGATATATAAATTATTGTTAAAATACTGTTAGCTAATGCTGAATATGAGATAAATATATCAATAATATTAAGTGGTAAAACAACTATTAGACTTATTATAAAATTAATAATTGCTATGATAATCACTAAGATTATGTATCTTATCCCAATCATCTTAAATATTTCTTTAAATTCAAAGAATCCATAAAATCCTTTAACTGAATAATTAACCTCTGCCAACTTAGAATAAAGCCATAAACTAATTACTGAAATTATAAAAATTAGTATTGAGATTATAATAAGGAAAGCCCCAATAATTTTGCTAATGTATAGTGAAAATATTCCAAAAACAAATAAAATTGCTGGGATAAAGTAAAATATAATATTTAATAAAACTAACCCAACAATATATAGTATTCCCCTATACAGCAAATCAGTAATGTTATTCCAATCAGGAGCTACATTTAATCCTTCAACAGTAGTCTTCATAATTCTCACATTGTATCCTCCTATAATAGCAGAAACAATTAGCCCAATGATAAAAATTATCCCAAAATAAATTAAAAATGACATTATAATATGCATAATGTCATAATTAGCCCTTTCCATAAATAAATCAATAAATGCAGTAGTGACTCCACTCATTGCTCCAACTATGGCACTCATTAAGCCCCCAATACATAACTTTTTAAAGTTAAAGATAATATAGTTATATGAGTTCGTTAAATAACTCTCAATAGTTCCCATATAACTTCACCTCCAAGTTTATTATAAAAATTCATAATTAAAGTATTTAAAAATATCTATTAGGTGATAATTTGTTATATAATATGGATGAGAGATTTGAAATTAAAGATATTGTTGCAAGAGAAGTAATTGACTCAAGAGGAAACCCAACAGTTGAAGTGGAAGTTATAACAAAAGGGAATGGTTACGGTTCAGCAATTGTTCCAAGTGGTGCATCAACTGGAACACATGAGGCATTAGAGTTGAGGGATAAAGAAAAGAGATTTGGTGGAAAAGGAGTTTTAATGGCTGTTGAAAATGTAAATTCAATAATTAGACCAGAGATTTTAGGTTATGATGCAAGAATGCAGAGAGAAATAGATACAATAATGATAGAATTAGATGGTACTCCAAATAAATCAAGATTGGGAGCTAATGCCATATTGGCTGTTTCTTTAGCTGTAGCAAAGGCAGCAGCAGCAACAGCAAAAATCCCTCTCTATAAATACTTGGGGGGATTTAACTCCTATGTCATGCCAGTTCCAATGATGAACGTTATAAATGGAGGAAAACACGCTGGGAATGATTTAGATTTGCAAGAGTTCATGATAATGCCAGTTGGAGCTACATCAATTTCTGAAGCTGTAAGGATGGGTTCAGAAGTTTATCATGTCTTAAAAAATGTCATCTTAGAAAAATATGGAAAAAATGCTGTAAATGTTGGAGATGAGGGAGGTTTTGCTCCACCATTAAAAACATCAAGGGAGGCTTTAGATTTATTAACTGAGAGTGTTAAAAAGGCTGGGTATGAGGATGAGGTTGTCTTTGCATTAGATGCTGCTGCCTCAGAGTTTTATAAAGATGGATATTATTACGTTGAAGGTAAAAAATTAACAAGAGAGGAGCTTTTAGATTACTATAAAGCATTAGTTGATGAATATCCAATAGTCTCAATTGAAGACCCATTCCATGAGGAAGATTTTGAAGGCTTTGCAATGATAACTAAAGAATTAGATATACAGATAGTTGGAGATGACTTGTTTGTTACAAATGTTGAAAGGCTTAGAAAAGGTATTGAGATGAAGGCTGCTAACGCTCTGCTTTTGAAAGTCAATCAGATTGGAACTTTAAGTGAGGCAGTTGATGCTGCTCAATTGGCATTTAGAAATGGTTATGGTGTAGTTGTTTCACATAGAAGTGGAGAGACTGAGGATACAACAATAGCTGATTTGTCAGTTGCTTTGAACTCTGGACAAATAAAGACTGGAGCTCCAGCAAGAGGGGAGAGAACAGCTAAATACAATCAGTTGATAAGAATTGAGCAAGAGTTAGGATTAAGCAAATATGCTGGGAGAAACTTTAGATGTCCATTTTAAATTTTTCTAATTTTTTAATACCTAAGTTTTAAGGTTTTCATCCAATCTTTCCTAAAAGTTTCTTTCAAAATGTTTTACAAGAAACTATATTTCAACTTTTTTTCTATTTTAATGTTTAATTAGGTGAGATTATGGATTTAGAAAAGTTAATAAAAATTGGAGAAAAAGAAGGATTTGAAACTGAAGTTTTATTTGTTAAATCCTATGAGGTTAGTGTTGATTTAGATGGAAAGAGTGTAGATAGCTTTCAAACTGGAATCTCTTACGGTATTGGAGTTAGAGTTATAAAGGATGGGAAAGTTGGCTTTGCCTATGCAAATAAATTTGATGAAAATATTGTTTATAAAGCAATGAAAAACTTAGTTGAAGATAAATATACTGAATTTGCCCATCCACAAAAATATAAAGAACCAAAAGGAATGTTTTATAAAGAAATTTTGGATTTAGATGAAGAAAAATTGTTAGAGGATTTAATAACCATGAGAGATATTGCCTTAGATAATAATGCCATTGTTTTGAGTGGAGGTGTTAGTAAAGAGGTTGGCTATGCAAGATTGATAAATTCAAACGGCGTAGATGTTGAAGAACAAGATACTTATTTCTCTGCGGCAATATCTATAATGTATGATGGAGAAACATCCTATGAATGTAGAACAAGGCACAACATTTTTGATGTTGAAGAAATTAGCTATAGGGCATTGGATTTAGCTAAGAAGTCAGCAAATGGAAAAGCCATATCTTACAAAGGGAATATAGTTTTATCACCAAGGGCATTGTATGACTTGTTATCCTATACGTTAATGCCAGCATTCAGTGCTGAAAATGTGCAGAGGGATAGGAGTGTTTTAAAAGGAAAGATAGGAGAGCAGATTTTTGGAGAGAATATAACAATAATTGATGATGGGACTTTAGATTATGCCCTATACTCATCAAAGTGTGATGGTGAAGGAACAGCTACCCAAAAAACAGTTTTGGTTGAGAATGGAGTTTTGAAAAACTACCTATATGATATAAAGAGAGCAAATAGAGAAGGAAAAACATCAACTGGAAATGCTTCAAGAGGTTATCGCTCTTTACCTTATGTTTCACCAACAAACTTTATTATTAAAGAAACAAAAAATAGCTTAGATGATTTTGATGAGTATGTTTATATCAATGGAGTTATTGGCTCTCACACATCAAATCCAATAACTGGAGATTTTGCTGTTGAGATTCAAAACTCATACTATTACAAAAATGGGAAGATAATTCCAATTAAAAGAGGAATGTTTGGAGGGAATATATTTGAGATGTTTAAAGAAGCTATCCCATTAAACGATGTTGAACAGAGAGGGAAGTTAATTTCTCCTTCAGTAGTGTTTAAGGGTGAAATTATTAATTAATAAATTTATATAAACAAATTAAACAAAACCTATATATAACTTTTTGGCAATATATGTAGTTAAAAATATACATATTAGTATTAGGATATAGTATATTTATTTTAATTGGAAATTACATGTAATTAAGAGATTACAAATTTTGTTTGTAGGTGAAATAATGCCAATGGGTTTTGGAGTGCATTATGTAGGTAGTGAAGGAGTCGCAATAAATCCCTTTTACGATATTCTTTGGATGATTATTTTTGTAGTAATCATTGCGGTAATAATATATATCCTAATCTCTCCATTAAAAAAACAGTCAAGTTCAATAGACAATGAGAAACTTATAAAAATAGAGAAGGATGTTGAGGAGATAAAAGAAATAGTTAAGGAGTTGAAGAAGAAATGGGAAGAGATAGAGTGATTTTATGAAGTTGATAGATGTTGTAAAAATGGGAGAGGCATTGTCAAATCCAATAAGGGTTAAGATATTATACATCTTAAATAAACAGCCAAAAAATATTTATGAATTAGCCAAAGAGTTGGAACTATCAAGACCTGTTGTCTATGCCCATTTAAGAAAATTGGAAGATGCTGATTTAGTTGAGAGTGATTTGGTTTTAGAAGGAAGTAGAGCTAAAAGAATATATAAAGCAAAAGAATTTAAGTTCTATATTGACAATGAGATTATAAAAAAATTATTTGAAAATGAATAGCTATTCTTTTATTCTTTCAATCTTTCTTTTAAATAATCAACGAGCTCATCTATTTTAACTCTAACTTGTTCTCTTGTATTTCTCTCCCTAACAGTTACAGTTCTATCCTCTAATGTTTGTCCATCTACTGTTATACAGAATGGAACTCCAATTTCATCAGCTCTCATATATCTCCTTCCAATAGCTCCACTGTCATCATACTCAGCTATAATACCATTTTCTCTCAACATTTGCTCTATTTCTTTAGCTATTTTTGGCATATCATCTTTATTAACCAACGGCAGAACATAAGCTTTTATAGGGGCAATTGATGGTTTTAAATCTAAATAAACTCTATCTTCTTCCTCTCTGTAAGAGTGTTCTAATAAACAGTAGGTTATTCTATCAATTCCATAGGATGGCTCTATAACGTGAGGGATAACTTTCTCTCCTTTAATAACTTTTTTAACCTTTTTAATTTCAACATAATCCTTTAAAATCTCAAATTCCTTTCCATCAATGTTTATTATTACTTTTCCATCATTTTCAATGTTTTTAACAAATTCTTCTTTTTCTTTTTCACTTAAGTTGTTTATATATGCCTCAATTGCCTTTGTATCTTTCTTAAATATCTTTCCAACAACTTTATAATTTAGATTTATTTCATAAGTTTCAATCTCTCTTTCTTCATCAAGCTCAACAAATACTGAGAGTTCAACTCCACTATGAGCAGAGTGGCTTCTTAAGTCATAATCTGTTCTATCTGCAATCCCAACACACTCAATCCATCCAAATCTCTCTGTGTATATTTCAGCATCCCAACAGTCAATAGCATAGTGTGCCATCTCATTTGGGAGGTGCTGTCTAAATCTTATTTTATCTTTATCAATTCCAATTGCTTCTAAAAACCTCTTTGTTAGAGCTATAAAGTAGGCAATTGTTTGATGCCTTATAATTCCTTTCTCAACAGCCTCACCAATACTTATCTTAATTACCTTTTCATCATCACTTAAGTTTTCATCCATCTGCCTTTCAGCCGGTAATAATGGAACAACTTCATCTTTAACTAAATCAAATTTCTCATGCTCCTTTCTCTCTGGATGGACAAAATATTCAATCTCTGCCTGGGTGAATTCTCTCAACCTAATAACTCCCTGCCTTGGGGAAATCTCATTTCTATAACTTTTACCAATTTGAACAACACCAAAAGGCAATTTATTTCTAAAGAATTGGGCTAATCTCCTAAACTGTATAAATATTCCCTGTGCTGTTTCAGGTCTCATGTATCCAGTTCTCTTTCCTCCCGGACCTATAGATGTGACAAACATTAAGTTAAATTTCTTAACCTCTCCAAGCTCTCCTCCACACTTTGGACATCTTATATTGTGTTTTCTGATTAATTCATCTAATTCCTTTAATGTTTTTCCTTCTGTATCTACATCTACAAATTCTTCAATTAAGTGGTCAGCTCTAAACGACTCTAAGCAGTTTTTACACTCAACAATTGGGTCTGTAAAGTTATCAACGTGCCCAGATGCCTTTAAAACTTCATAAGGTGTTACTGTTGGGCTTTCAATCTCATAAAATCCTTCTTTAATAATATATTGCTCTCTAAACTTTGATATGATGTTATTTTTTAATAAACATCCTAAAGGTCCGTAATCAACAAATCCTGCAATTCCTCCATAGATTTCAAATGAACTCCATAAGTAACCTCTTCTTTTTGCTAAATCCATAATTTTTTCGTAAATATCTTTTTCCATTCTCTCACCAAAGTATTGTCTCTCTCTTATCTATTCTGTCTAATATAAATATCATTAAACTTGATGCAATTAAATCAGCAGTTGTTCCGGGATTTAATTTATTTCCTTCTTTTGATAAATATTTGTCAAATTCTTTGACCTTTTCTTCTTTAAAGTTATTTAACACATCTTCAGCCATTTTAGAAACTTTTAAGGCAGTTTCAAAACCTCTCTTTCTTGCAATTAATGTATCAGGATATTTAGCCAATAGGTTTAAAAATGTTTTTGTTACAGCTAAGTTGATATTGTTGAGCTCATCATAATACTTTTTTAATAAATTATAGCCTTCAAATGAGATTTTAAAGTTATCAACCCATTCTTTGCTTATATTATCCCATTCTGCAGATATTTTATAAACATCCAAAAGAGTTAATCCTTTTTCAATAAGTTCTTTTTTTGCATCTTCTGAAGTAACATCAGGCCCTTTCTTTGGTTTATTAACATAAGCCATTGCTATATTTATAGCATCATAAACATTTAAGGCATCTTCAACAGTTGTATTTTCAGCAATCTTCTTTAAATTCTCTTTTAATTTATTTTCATCAAAATTTTCTAATTTTCCAGCAGCCATGGCTATAGGGATGTGTAGCATTATAATTCCTAAGTTGGCATTAGTTGGAGACCATTTTTTACTCTCAATAACTGCTTTTTTTATGTATAAACCAACATCTCTATCTTTTTGAGCTGCTTCATAAACAACATTTCCAAATGCAATTCCAGCATTTATAAAGTGATGATATTTGATGTCTCTATAATCCCTATTTCTATGAACATTTCCAGGTTTAAAGGAGCTAACTTCTAAGCAACAGGCTATTTGAGAAGCTTTCATTATATCAAAGGGATTCATGCTTTCACCAAAATTTTTATATATTTGGGAATTAGGTAAATGCATATACTATAGGTGGGAACAATGAATGTGGTTGGATTGGCTATTTATCTTTACGCTGGATTTTTATCTTTTATTTTTGGATTTATTTCACTATATGCTTTCATCAAATACTCAAAATTAGAAAGAAAAAATAAGGAAATTATTTATGTTTATGTAGATAATTTGAAAAACTTTTCTCCATATATGTTTTACAGTATTTTATTGACATTTACCATAGTATTTGTTATTTTTGCTTTGTTTATATGCTTTGTTTTTAATTTTGACTTATATTTAGGATTAACTATGTTGTTCTCCTACTTTTTAATTATTTATTTATTTTGCTTTAAAAAATATAGGGTTGAAATATATAAAGATGGCTTTTATGGTGTCTTTCAAAATTGATAAAATTTATTAAGGAAGATTTGAACGCCTTCCAAAGGAAGGCATTCATTAGTGCCTTGGTTATTCAGGAAGTTTTGAAAGACACCATTTTAACCAATTTTACACTTGGAAAGGTTTTGATGGCTATGAGAAAATTGGAGATAGAATAAAATTAATTGGTAAAAAATATATCTCTCCAGATGTATATTTAAAAGATAAAGATGGGAAAGTTGAAGAAATACTTAAAAAACATTTTAAACATTAATTAAAGGGGTTATTATGGATATTGAGTTAATTTTATTGATAGTAGTTTTATTTCTTACTCCTTATTTGATAGCACTCTTTATAATTTTCAATCCTCCCTATTGTATTTTGGATTATCTTCTATACAAAAAATACAGAAAAGCAAAAGAAGAATGGCACTATATAACCTCAACCAATATGGGAATGAATAGAAGCAGATGGATTTTTATATTAATAGTGGAAATAATTGCTTTATGTTCTGGATTTTATATTTTAATAAATATAAATCGCCCTCATGATGAGATATTAACATTTTCGCTTATATTTTTGTTTATTGCCATCATTTATGACAAACTCACTCCTGCCTCTGGAACTGTTGAGATTTATAAAGAAGGAATTGCAGTATATATTAAAATATTCAACACTTTAAAACCATTTTTAAACCGTTATATTGTTTTACCTTGGAAGTTTTTTAAAGGATATAAAATAAAATCTAAAAATAACACAAAATATGTCATTTTAGTTCCAAAATCAAGATTATTTTTTAGTATTTATTTAATAGATAGAGATGGAAATGTTGAAAAAACTATTAGAAACCATTTAAATCCTATCCAATAAAAACTTTTTAAACTCTTCAAAAGCTTTTTTTCTGTGGGAGATTTGGCTTTTCTCTTCTGTTGTCATTTCTGCAAAAGTTCTTTCTTCTTCTTCTGGGATAAAAATACTGTCATAAGCAAATCCATATCCTTTACTTCTTATTTCTTCTGAAACTCTACCTTTAACAATCCCTTTAAATAATCTAACCCCATTCTCATCACAGTAACCGATAACTGTTTTAAAATAGGCATTTCTATTGTCTTTACCTTCTAAGAGTTTTAAAATTCCTTCATTTCCTATAGTCTCTTGAACAAACTTTGAATATGTTCCAGGAAATCCATTTAATGCCTCAACAAAAAATCCACTATCTTCAACAATAACTGGCTTTTTTAATATATTATAAACCCACTTTGCCCCAAATTCAGCAACCTCTTCCAATGTTCCCTGAATTTCTGGATAGCTAATTTTTATCTGTTCGATCTCTACATCTTTTAAATCTTTTAAAATAATATTTGCTTCTTTAATTTTATTTGGATTTCCTGTAGCAAAATAGATTTTCATGATTTCACCAAGAGTTCTTTGCAAAACATTTTAGAATAAATAAGGTATATTTTTATAAAGAGAGTGTCTCCCCAGTTTAACACCCTCTATCATCCTTTAGCTCTGCTACGTCAAGAGGGCTAACCCACTGGGGAGCATAATCTATTTAAGATTTTTTAGTATATAATTTTTCCTTTATAGCCATTCATCTAAAACTGTTGTTTTTTTAGTTTTTATGTTATGTTTTAAATCTCTTTTACTTCCTTTTGGTGGATTAAGTCTTTTAAATTCTAAGTTCTCCTCTTTCAGCAATTTTTCCGCCCCAGTAGTTAAAGAGGGAGAAACCAAAATTCCTCTAACTTTATCCTCACCATATTTGTTTTTAAAATATTCCACATACCTTTTTAGTTGAGAAACTGCCTGTAAATCAGCTCTCCTTCTCTTTAGCTCTAAGATAACCCATTTATTCTCTTTATCTTTTCCTAAAATATCAACGATTCCAGTGGGAATCTGATACTCTCTTGATATGGGCTTAAATCCTTCTTCAATCAAATCTGGATTTCTAAAAATCATCTCTGCCATCTCTGATTCACTACCCCTTAGATTTATCTCTTCATAATCTTCACAGTTAAAAGCACATGCATGATAAACTTCTGAAATAACAACCTTTAACTCTTCTTTTGGCTTTCTTCTAATGCTTTTTAAAATGAAAAAGTTATCTTCAACTTCCCATATTATACTACTTCCAGAAGGTTGCCAATTTACAGGTTCTCTTTTTTTATCTTTATGAATTAAAAAGGCTCCATCTGGTTTTATTATAATGACTCTATCTCCCTCTTCTAACTGACTTTTAGCTCTGCCTTCATAAAAAACTTTACATCGAGCTAATAATATTAATATATATTTAAACACATACATATCAATAAAATTTTCTAAATCTTTGGTAGTAGGATTGGTTAGATAGAAAACTTTCTCCAATCTCATCACCTAAAAAATGAAATTATAATTATGCTTCTAAATATTTAAACTTATATTAAAAAAGATTATTTGAAAATTTTAAAAATATTTAAAAATTTCGTTTTTAAAATTGTAATCTTTATTAATTTAAATTAATAAATATTATTACCTAAAATAAAAATGGTGCAGGGGAGGGGATTTGAACCCCCGAACCCCTACGGGACCGGATCTTAAGTCCGGCGCCTTTGGCCAGGCTTGGCGACCCCTGCACCGCAAGCGAATTATAGAATAGATGAACTCATATATATACTTTTCGGTTTCGTGCAAAAGATAAATATATATTAATAAGTTTTCCCATAATTATAAAAACCTATTTAAATAGGAAACATATTTCCTCCTGAGGTAAAGTATGAAAAAGTTGAAGAGGCTGACGTTAATTTTATACAACTCCTATGATAAAACAAGATGGCATGAAGCTCACAAGAGAGCTATAGCAAGAGCCGCCCCAATCTGTTATGCGTTTGATTGTAACTTAGCGATAATGGACTTTCCATGTAAGATGGAGGATATTTTAAATATAAAAACTACTATTGGTAATTCTGGGGAGTATTTAGAAAAATTAATCGAAAAAAATAGATTTTTTATTGTTGATAAATTTCTACCACAATTTGGAATTCCAATTGCCTCAACATCCAAACCAGATGAAAAAAAGGCTATAACTCCGTTAGATACTGCCTATTTATTAAAGAAAAAACCAATTGGCGTATATGTTGGATTGGGTAGGCATGGACTACCAAAAGATATAATGGAATCTTGTGTCTATCATTTAGATGTAACTGAAAAAAGGGTGTCTTTAGAAACTTGCACTGCTATTGGCAGTATTCCAGCTGTGATATATTGCTATACTAAATACATTTGATATTAAAAATATTTGATAGAGTCAGAGATAAAAAATTTTATATACATAACCCTATTTTAAAATATTACCAATAACTGCAGGTGGAAGTATGAGCGTTAGTGTTATGGAAGCAATAAAAGAAGTAAAATTAGCTGAAGAACAGGCAGTTAAAGAAATAGAGGAAGCAAAAAATAGAGCTGAGCAGATAAAAGCAGAGGCAATTGAAGAAGCAAAAAAACTCATTGCTGAAGCTGAAGAAGAGGCAAAAAAACTTGTTGAAGAGATGATTAAAAAGGCAGAGGAAGAAGCAAAAAAAGAAGCTGAAAAGATTCTTGAAGAGACAGAAAAAGAGATAAAAGAAATCATATCCATTGCCAAGGTTAAGATACTTTCGTTGAAATTGTCTGAGATTCTTGAAATTTAAATAAAAAGGTGATTTTAGTGAGACCCGTAAGAATGAAGAAGTTAAAAGCGGTGATATTGGATGAAAAAATTGATAATGTTGTAAGAAGCTTACATGAAGAAGGGATAGTGGAACTCTGTGATTTATCTGAAAAGTTGGAGGATTTAGAATGGAAGACATTGTTATCACCTTCATCATCAGCTGATTATGTTAGAAATGTTACATCATTGATGATAAAAGCAGGTAGAATATTGGACATGTTTTCAAGTGTTAGTCAGAAGGAGACAAGTATAAAAGATATCTTAAACCCAAAGCCAGTGGAAAAGAAGAAAGTTTCCTTCAACTCATATCAGGAAGTTATTGATTATGCTGAAAAGGTATTAAATGAGATTAGCAAAGAGGTTGATGGACCTGCTGAGAGATTATCAGAGTTAGATAACAAAAAATCAAAGTTATTACAGCTGAAAGAGCAGATATCTTATTTAAAAGGTTTAGAGTTTGATTTAAAATACCTTGGTTCTGGAGAGTATGTATTTATTGGGGCAGGAAGTGTTCCTAAGGAAAAGCTTGGAGAATTGAAAGCAGAACTTGATAAAGTAGCAGATGGATATATTGGAATATTCTCTGGAAGTGAATTTGAAAAGGATAAGAAGATTAGGGTTCCAATTGTATTTGTTACATTGAAAGAGAAGCTTGAGAATGTTTTATCAGAGATTAGAAAGTTTGAGTTTGAAAGATATGACATAAGTGATGTTGAAGGAACACCAAGTGAGGCTCTCTCAAAAATAGAGAGTGAATTAAAGGCAATAGAATCAGAGAGAAACAGCTTAATAGAAAAGTTGAAAGCATTAGCACAAAAATGGGAAAAGGAATTGTTAGCTGTTTATGAATTGTTATCAATAGAGAAGGCAAGAGGAGATGCTTATTCACAATTTGGTAAGACCGATAGAACATACTACATAGAGGCATGGGTTCCTGCAAGAGATGCTGAAAAAGCTAAAAGCTTAATAGAAAATTCAGCAGATGGTTTTGCATTTGTTGAAATAACTGAACCAGATGAACCAGAAGAGAAAATACCTGTTCTACTTGACAATCCAAAGGTTATCAAACCATTTGAGATGCTCACAGAGATGTATGCTCTACCAAAATACAATGAAGTTGATCCAACATTATTGCTGGTTCCTGGTTTCCTATTGTTCTATGGAATTATGCTAACAGACGCTGTTTATGGTTTGCTATTGACTATAATAGGTTTATTTATTTGGAAAAAAATTGGAAAAGTTAGTGAGGGAGCTAATAAGCTTGGTTATATTCTAACATTGGCTGGAATTTCAACAGTTATAATGGGTATTATAACTGGAGGTTATTTAGGGGATTTCACCTATGAGTTCTTTGGATTTGATGTAACAAAGACACCATTAGCTTTAGTCAATCCACTAGGAGAAAGCTACTATATAAATAACAACAACCCATTATTCACCCTTGGTAGTATAAGCGTAACAAATGGGCCAATGGCAATATTAGTATTTTCCATATTTGTTGGATTAATACACCTGTTAATTGGATTATTTGTTGGATTCAAAGAGAACGTAAAAAGAGGAAATATGGGAGATGCTTTCATCAATCAGGGAGTTTGGATATTGCTGATATTATCAATATTCGTTGGAATTGGATTAATGTTTGCTGGAGCAAATACAATGATAGCTGGAGGAATAATCGGAATCTTTGTTGTATTGGCAATCTTAGCTTCAATGTATAAGGGTTATAAGAGCGGAGGAGTAATGGAAGCAATTCTTGGAGCTATGGATGTTACTGGATTCTTAGGAAACGTTTTATCATACGCGAGATTGTTAGCTCTCTGTTTAGCAACTGGAGGTTTAGCAATGGCTGTTAATATTATGGCTAAGCTTGTCGGTGAATCCATTCCAGTAATTGGAATAATTGTGGCTATAATCATATTGTTGGTAGGACATACATTTAACTTCGTAATGAATGGTTTAGGGGCATTTATCCACTCACTAAGGTTGCACTATGTAGAGTTCTTTAGTCAGTTCTATGAGGGTGGAGGTAAAAAGTTTAGCCCATTCAAGGCAAATAGAGAATACACAACTGCTTAACTTCTTTCAAGATTATTTAAATCTTTCCAATACTCAATATAACAATAAAATATAAAAACAAAAAATACAACTTAAAACTTAGACAAAAATGAGGTGATATTATATGGTAGATCCTTTAATCTTAGGAGCTGTTGGTGCTGGTTTAGCAGTTGGTATTGCAGGTTTAGGTTCTGGAATTGGTGCAGGTATTACAGGAGCAAGTGGTGCTGGTGTAGTAGCAGAAGACCCTAACAAATTTGGTACTGCTATCGTTTTCCAAGCGTTACCACAGACACAGGGTTTGTATGGGTTTTTAGTTGCTATCCTTATCTTGTTCGTCTTTAAGACAGTTTCACCATGGGCAATGTTTGCCGCTGGTTTGGCAGCTGGTTTAGCTGGATTATCAGCTATTGGTCAGGGAATTGCTGCTTCAGCTGGTTTGGGAGCTGTTGCTGAAGATAACAGCATATTTGGTAAGGCAATGGTTTTCTCTGTCCTTCCAGAGACCCAGGCAATCTATGGTTTGTTAATAGCCATCTTGTTATTAGTTGGTGTCTTTAAAGGCAATGCAGGAGCTGAAACTGTTGCCGCTTTAGGGGCAGGGTTTGCAGTTGGTTTTGCTGGATTGTCAGGGATTGGGCAAGGTATTACAGCAGCTGGGGCTATTGGAGCCACAGCAAGAGACCCAGATGCTATGGGTAAGGGGTTAGTTTTGGCAGTTATGCCAGAAACCTTCGCTATCTTTGGTTTGTTGATAGCAATCTTAATTATGCTTATGATAAAATAAAACACTCAGCTCCTTCTTTGAATTTAAAAATTTTTATAAAAATTTAATTTTAACAGGTGAAATTGATGGGAGTTGATAAGATAAAGTCAAAGATATTAGATGATGCAAAAGCTGAGGCTAACAAAATCATATCTGAAGCTGAAGCAGAAAAAGCTAAAATCTTAGAGAAAGCAAAAGAAGAAGCAGAGAAAAGAAAGGCAGAGATATTAAAGAAAGGAGAAAAAGAGGCAGAAATGACTAAAAGCAGAATCATCTCAGAGGCAAAATTAGAGGCAAAGAAAAAGTTATTGGAAGCTAAGGAAGAGATTATAGAGATGGCAATAAACAAATTAAAAGAGGAACTTGTTAAACTGCCAGAACAGCCAGAGTATAAAGATAAATTAATAAAATTAATAAAAGATGGAGCTATTTCATTGGGAGGAGGAGAGTTGATTGTGAGGTTAAACAAAAGAGATATGGAACTTATTGACGATTCAACACTATGGAACTTAGAAAAAGAAGTAGAAAACGCAACAAAGAAAGTAACTGTATTAAAGAAAGGAGAACCAGTAGATATTGCTGGAGGATGTATAATAGAGACTGCTGATGGATTAAAATCATTGGATAACAGCTTAGAAGCAATATTCAACAGAAACTTAAATGTAATTAGAGCGAGAATTACAGAAAAATTATTCTAAAATAACAAGATACTAATTGCCTCTCTAATGAATTCGGTATTTCAATAGGGTTTTCCTATGGAGGGCGAGAATTACAGAGAAGTTGTTCTAAAGGTGATGCCTAATGGCGATGGATATAGAGACATTGTTAGATTTGGAGAAGTTATACTCTGCTATAATGACATATTTTGATAACCCTTTAACATTGCTTATTGTTGTAGCAACTATAATCATTGTTCTTATTGTAATCGTATGGATTACAAAGATGGTCATTGATTTAGCTCCTTATGCTTATGTTAATGCAAGAATAAGGAGTAAAGAAGCAAAATTGTTTGATGATGCTAAATTAAATGAATTGATTGAATCTGGCAGCTTAGAAGAATTAGTTGGATTGTTAGAAGATACTGATTACGGGCAATATGTTATAGAGGTTATGAACGAATTAAAAGACCCTGTTGCTGTTGAAAAGGCATTAGATATGTATTTAGCTGACTTGTATGGATTGATATATAGAATATCTCCAGACAGTGCAAAGAAAGTCCTTAAAGTATTTGCCAAAAAATTTGATATCAAAAATATAAAAACATTAATAAGAGCTAAATTCGTAGGATTAAGTGCTGAGGAAACTTATGCTTTGCTAATACCATTAGGAAATATACCTGTTGAAAAATTAAAAGAATTGGCTGAAGTTAAAACAGTTGAAGAAGTTGTTAGAGGTTTAGACGGCACTGAATACTTTAAGATATTGCAGGAGGAGTTATCAAACTATGATCAAACATCTAACATAATAGGATTTGAGTTGGCATTGGATAAATACTACTTAGAGAGTTTAAGAAAAACCATAATGACTGAAGGTAAAGAAGAAGATATCTTTAGAGAGTTTGTAGGGACAATAATTGATGTTGAAAACTTGAAAGTTATATTAAAAGGTAAAGCAGACGGTTTATCAGCTGAAGAACTAAGCAAATATGTAACTTTAACTGGCTATGAATTGGCTGATTGGAAGTTAAAAGATTTGATGAGTGCTGGAGGTATTGAGGGAGTTTTAAGCGGTTTAGAAGGAACAAGCTATGCTGAAGTTTTAGCTGAAGCAATGGAAGAGTATGAGAAAACAAAATCCATCTATGCATTTGAAAAGGCATTGGATAAATTTGTATTAGAGAAAGGTAAAAAACTATCAACAAGAAAACCATTTGGTGTAGGTCCAATTATTGGCCTGATTGTTAGCAAAGAGCTTGAAGTTAAAAACCTTAAGGCAATAATTAAAGGTAAAATAGAAAACTTAAAGCCAGAAGAAATAAGGTCTCTGCTTATATCATTGTAGGTGAGGTAAAATGAAAGTTGGCGTTGTTGGAGATAGAGAAACCGCCATTGGTTTTAGGCTGGCTGGTTTAACTGATGTTTATGAAGTTAAGAATGATGAAGAGGCAGTAAAAGCAATTAACGAGCTTGCAAACAATGAAAACATAGCCTTCATAATTATCACTGAGAGGATAGCTGAAAGTATAAAAGACAAGTTAAAAAATATAAATAAGGTTATCGTTGAAATCCCAGATAAGCATGGTAAGCTTGAGAGAATAGACCCAGTTAAAGAGTTAATAAGAAAAGCAATTGGAGTTTCAATGAAATAATGATAACTAAGATTACGATAAAACCAATAAAAACGTTAAATGAAAAGAGAGGTTGAGAATATGCCAGTTGTTGGTAAGATTATTAAAATCGCAGGGCCTGTTGTAGTTGCAGAGGGAATGAAAGGAGCTCAGATGTATGAGGTCGTTAAAGTAGGAGAAGAGAAATTGACTGGAGAAATCATTCAGTTGCACGATGATAAAGCAGTTATTCAGGTTTATGAAGAAACATCTGGAATTAAACCAGGAGAGCCAGTTGTTGGTACTGGAGCTCCATTGTCTGTTGAATTAGGGCCAGGGATGTTAAGAGCTATGTATGATGGTATTCAGAGGCCTTTAACAGCAATTGAAGAGAAAACAGGTTCAATCTTTATCCCAAGAGGAGTTGATGTCCCTGCATTACCAAGAGATATAAAATGGGAATTTAAACCAGTGGTAAATGAAGGAGATTATGTTGAAGAAGGAGACATAATTGGAACTGTTGATGAAACTCCTTCAATAGTTCATAAAATCTTAGTTCCAATTGGTGTTAAAGGAAAAATTGTTGAAATAAAAGAGGGTAAATTTACAGTTGAAGAGACAGTTGCAGTTGTAGAAACAGAAAATGGAGAAAGGAAAGAAATTACAATGATGCAAAAATGGCCAGTAAGAAAACCAAGACCATATAAAGAGAAACTACCTCCAGAAATTCCATTAATTACAGGGCAAAGAGTTGAAGACACTTTCTTTACATTAGCAAAAGGAGGAACAGCAGCAATTCCAGGTCCATTCGGTTCAGGAAAAACGGTTACTCAGCATCAGTTGGCAAAGTGGTCTGACGCTGATGTCGTTGTTTATATCGGATGTGGAGAAAGAGGAAACGAGATGACAGAGGTTATTGAAGAGTTCCCACACTTAGAAGATATTAGAACTGGAAACAAATTAATGGATAGAACTGTATTAATAGCCAACACATCAAACATGCCTGTCGCTGCAAGGGAAGCATCTGTCTATACAGGAATTACAATTGCAGAGTACTTCAGAGATATGGGTTATGGAGTTTTATTAACAGCAGATTCAACATCAAGATGGGCAGAGGCAATGAGAGAAATTTCAGGTAGATTGGAAGAAATGCCAGGGGAAGAAGGGTATCCAGCATACTTAGCTTCAAGATTGGCTCAGTTCTATGAAAGAGCTGGAAGAGTTATAACCTTAGGGAAAGATAACAGACAAGGATTCGTTTGTATCGTTGGAGCTGTTTCACCACCAGGAGGGGACTTCTCAGAACCAGTTACATCAAACACACTAAGGATAGTTAAGGTATTCTGGGCGTTAGATGCAAACTTGGCAAGAAGAAGACACTTCCCAGCTATCAACTGGTTGCAGAGTTATTCATTATACATTGATGATGTTACAGAGTGGTGGAACACAAATACTGGTCCAGATTGGAGACAATTAAGAGATGAAGCAATGAGCTTATTACAAAAAGAGGCAGAGTTGCAAGAGATTGTTCAGTTAGTTGGGCCTGATGCATTGCCAGATAGGGAGAGAGTTATTTTAGAAGTTGCAAGAATGTTGAGGGAGGATTTCTTACAGCAAGATGCGTTTGATGAGGTAGATACCTACTGTCCTCCAATGAAACAGTACTTAATGTTAAAGATAATTATGACATTCTACCAAGAAGCATTGAAGGCAGTTGAAAGAGGAGTTGAACCAGCTAAGATTTTAGGAGTTTCAGTTAAGCAAGATATTGCAAGAATGAAATACATCCCACACGATGAGTTTATAAATGTTAAATCAAAAGAAATAATGGAGAAAATTAAGAATGAATTAGGTTCATTAAACTAAATTCCTTTCCTTAAAACTTTACAAACTCTTTATTTGAGGTGATGATATGGCTACAGCAGCATCAGCAATTGAATACTCATCAGTTAAGAGTATTGCAGGACCTTTGTTAATCGTTGAGGGAGTTGAAGGAGCAGCTTATGGAGAGATTGTTGAGGTTATCTGTCCAGATGGAGAGAAGAGAATGGGACAGGTTTTGGAGGCAAGAGAGGGTTTAGCAGTTGTTCAGGTATTTGAGGGAACAACAGGATTAAGCACAAAAGATACAAGAGTAAGATTCACAGGAAGAACTGCTAAGATTGGAGTTTCAATGGAAATGTTAGGAAGAATATTCAACGGAGCAGGGAAACCAATTGATGGAGGACCAGAAATAGTTCCTGAGAAAGAGTTAGATATTAATGGTTATCCATTAAACCCTGTTTCAAGAAAAGTTCCAAGTGATTTCATCCAAACAGGTATTTCAACAATTGATGGAATGAATACATTAGTTAGAGGGCAGAAACTGCCAATCTTCTCAGGTTCTGGTTTGCCACACAACCAGTTAGCTGCACAGATTGCAAGACAGGCAAAGGTTAGAGGAGAAGGAGAGAAATTCGCAGTTGTCTTTGCAGCAATGGGTATTACATCAGAAGAGGCAAACTTCTTCATGGAAGAGTTTAGAAAGACAGGAGCTTTAGAGAGAGCAGTTGTCTTCATAAACTTAGCTGACGACCCTGCAATTGAGAGAATTTTAACACCAAGAATTGCTTTAACTGTTGCTGAATACTTAGCTTATGAGAAGGATATGCACGTTCTTGTTATCCTAACAGATATGACAAACTACTGTGAGGCGTTAAGAGAAATCTCAGCAGCAAGAAACGAGGTTCCGGGAAGAAGAGGTTACCCAGGTTACATGTATACTGACTTGGCTACAATCTATGAAAGAGCTGGTAGAGTTAAAGGTAGAACAGGAACAATAACTCAAATTCCAATCTTGACAATGCCAGATGATGATATAACTCACCCAATTCCTGACTTAACTGGTTATATTACAGAGGGGCAGATTGTCTTATCAAGAGAGTTGCACAGAAAAGGTATCTACCCACCAGTTGATGTTCTTCCATCATTATCAAGATTGGCTGGAAACGGACAGGGTCCAGGAAAAACAAGAGAAGACCATAAAAAAGTTGTTAACCAGGCTTATGCTGCCTATGCAGAGGGTAGAAGTTTAAGAGATTTAGTTGCTGTTGTTGGGGAAGAGGCATTGACAGATAGGGATAGGGCATACTTGAAGTTTGCAGATGAGTTTGAAGATAAGTTTGTTAGACAAGGAAAGGATGAGGATAGAAGTATAGAGGAAACTCTTGACTTGTTATGGGAGTTGTTAGCTATATTACCAGAAGAAGAGTTGAAGAGAGTTGATAGGGAGTTAATTGAGAAGTATCATCCAAAATACAGAAAGAAATAAATTCTAAATTTTAATTTTTAAACTTTTTTAAGATTTTTGATAATATTAATTTTAATTTATTTTTATTCATTTATATTTGTATATTGCCATACTTAAGTGTGAGAGCATGGGAAGATGCAAGCATAATGGTGAAGTTAGTATTTTTGGTGTAAGACCAGCAAGCTTTCCTAATTTTCCATTTCATTTAATGGATAAGATTGGAGGTTTTGTGATATTGGATGAGTTATGGTTAAGGAGATGGTGTGAAATTATAGAATATCCGATGAGAATTCCGACATTATATGTGCCAATTGAGGATTATGGTATTCCGACTGTTGAAGATATGGATTTGATTGTTGATTTTATAAAATATCATGTTTCTAAAGAAAAGGAGGTTGTTGTTTCTTGTATTGGTGGGCATGGGAGGACGGGAACTGTTTTAGCCGTATGGGCTGGATTAAATGGGATTAAAAATCCAATAGAGTATGTTAGAGAGCGTTATTGTGAGTGTGCAGTTGAGACAGAAGAGCAGGAAGAGTTTGTAATAGAGTATTTGAAAATGAAAAAGAGAGGGTAACTATCTTGAGAAATCCATATTTACAAAATGTAGGGTAAAAAATATTTAGTAGGGGATAATACATTAAATAATAGTTAATGTGAAAATAAGGTTTATGCTTTAATATTAAATAAAATGACTGCTATCTTTTTTCTCTTTAATCTTCATACTCAACTGTGGCATTTTTTATATTAAACTCCTTCCCTCCAGATAATTTTAATCTTATACTTTTACACTTTGGGCAATAGACCTCAAATTCATCTAAAATCTCTGGTTCTCCCTCATATCCACAGTCTAAGCATTTACACTTTGGTTTTATAAATTCAACGTTAATTTTAGCTCCCTCACATACAGTTCCTTCAGCAATAACTTCAAATGCAAATTTTAACTGCTCAACATTGATAAATGTTAGTTCTCCAACTTCTAAGTTGATTTCTGTAACTTTTTTTATTTTCTTTCCTTTTTCTTCCTCTTTTTTTATGCTGTTTAATATTGCTTCAAGCATGGCATTGGCGTAAGATAATTCATGCATATTTATCCCAATTTTAGCCCTTTAATAACAATTTCCTTAATCCAACTTTTTAAAAAGGTTTAATCAAAACTATAAAAATCTTAATAATTTTAAAATCCGAGTTCGTTAGCGACAATTTCCTTAACCTTCTCCTCCTTATTTTTTGGAGTAAATATTTTAAAGTTGAAAACAGCTCTTATAATATCATCACCATCTACAACTCTACACTCTCCCAAATAAGCCTTCTGCTTATCAAATCTAACATAAAATTTGTTATCCTCAACTCTTAAGTGTAAATCTTTCTTCAGTTTATTTATATTTTTATCATCTGATTTTATTAAATCTATAATATGTTTAAATATCTTCTTAGCCTCTTTTCCTTCAACATTGACATTGATAATTTTTATTGGGTTTCCAAAGTATCCCTGCGTTTCAACAACATCTAAGTCTATTTTTTCCTCATCAACGTTCTCAGGAATAAAAAATTCTATCGCCTCTAAAACCTTATCCTCATCCTCTGTGGCATGAACTATTGCACTAAGTTTTATAGAATTTAGCATATCAACACCTTTTGAGATTTATGATTATTTAGCGAGATTAAAATGAAGACATTTTAATGTTGAGAAAATATAATGTATTATCAAAACTTACCTTATAAAAAAGAATTATAAAATTTATTTAGCTAAAACAATTTCAATCGTTGAAACATTAACTTCTCTACCATCTGGGTTCTTCACTTTATCAGTTCCTATCTCTATTTTTTTAATTTTTATGTCCTTTATAAATCTGTTTCTTATCATCTCTGCAACATCCACTGCTTTGTTGATAGCTTTTCCTCTTGCTTTTATTATCACTTCATCATTGCTTGTTAGCTGTGTTAGAACTGCTACAACGTAGTTCATCACTGGCTTCTTCCCTATCAACACTACATTATCCATGCTCTCAACCTTTCTTGAGTTGTTAGATTAAAGATATATAGAAATAATTTCATCATCTATTTAAACCTTTCATCGGATTTTAAAAAAGTTTCATTAAAAGTTAATAGGATATATCACAATATGAGGCTATGTCCTATTATTATTTTTCATCCAATTAACGACTCTCTTTATTCCCTCTTTTAAATCAATCTCTGGCTTCCAACCTAAAGATTCTGCCTTTTTTATATCCAGATAAATTCTATAGACCTCTCCCTCTCTTGGTTTATCATATATTGCTTCTCCTCTAAACCCAATCTCATGCTTTATTATATCAAATAATTCATTTACTGATGTCTCTTTTCCAGTCCCAATATTTACTATCTCATTCTTCCAATTTAAAGCCATTAAATTAGCTTTAGCTACATCTCCAACATAGACAAAATCCCTTGTTTGATTTCCATCTCCAAAAATAATTGGGCTTTGGTTTTTTAACATTTTATCTATAAATATGCTTATAACTCCAGCCTCTCCTTTTGGGTCTTGCCTCTCTCCATAGACATTTGAATATCTCAAAATTGCATATTCAATTCCATATAAACGGTTGTATAGCTTAATATATTCCTCTCCCACGTATTTACTTAACCCATAAGGAGATAATGGGTTTATTGGATGATTTTCATCTACTGGCAAATAATTTGGTTCTCCATAAACTGCTCCACCAGAAGATGCGAATACAATTTTATCTATATCGTATTTTCTCATCATCTCTAAGATATTTATAGTTCCTAAAACATTGATGTCTCCATCATATACTGGATTTTCAACAGAATTTCTAACGTTTATTTGAGCTGCTTGATGTATAACAACTTCAACATCTTTAAAATTAATTTTTTCATCTAAGTCTTTATCTCTAATATCTGCATTTACAAACTCTGCCTTTGGATTTATGTTATTTTTATTTCCTGTTGTTAAATTATCTAAGATAATTACATCGTAGTTGTTTTCGATTAGTTTATCCACTATATGACTACCAATAAAACCTGCTCCTCCAGTAACTAATATCATTTTTCCACCAACAATTTAATTTCTTTTTAAGTAATTTTTTAGTATATTTTCAACGCCTTTTTCTTTTTTAATAACTATCTTATGTATTGGGGTTGTTAGTATTATGTAGTTGTCTTCTATTTTAACATCTTTAAACTCCTTCCATGAATAAAGAACTCCGCTTACTAATAACCCCTCTTCACAAATATACCCTCTGGTTTCTCCCTTTATAATAATGTATAGGAATACTACAATCCAACATATTGCAATGAATAATATATGAGATATTACAAGTTCTCCTGCAATATACAGCATTCCAAAGTAAAAGCATAGTAATGAAATAATCAAAAAAGAATTTTTAATCATATTACTCTTTAACATCTTAGGTAGGTTTATCTTAACCTCTCTTATTATTTTAACTTGTTTCTTTATTTTTGAATATTTGAAAATTAAATATGCTATAAATAAAAAACTACCAATTGTTATAATTATGGCTATAACAATCATTATTAAATCCATCATTGGGATGTTCATAAAAGCCACCTTATTAAACAAATTAAAAAATTATGGGAAATAATATAAAATAAAAATTATTTTGTTATAGCTGTTCAATCAATTTTCTTCCTGCTTCTTCCATTGATGTCTCATAAGGTATTCCATGTTCTTCCAATATTTTTCTTCCAATCTCTTCATTAGTTCCCATCATTCTAACAGCAAACTTTACATTTGGATGTTCTTTTAAAACTTCAACAATTCCCTTTGCTACTTCATCACACCTTGTTATTCCTCCTAAAATATTAATAAATATTCCCTTAACATTTTTGTTTTCTAAAACCTTTCTCAAAGCCAATTTTACAGTTTCAGCATCAGCCCCTCCTCCAATATCTAAGAAGCAAGCTGGCTTTCTGCCGAGGTTATTTATAATATCCATACTTGCCAAAGTTAAACCAGCTCCATTACCTATAACTGCCACATCTCCATCCAACTCAACGTAGGCAAATGGTAATTTTTCTTTATTTTTATATTCTTCAAATTCTTCATAGTTATGTCTAAATGCTGCATCATCATCTAAGTGAAGAACAGCATCAGCGGCATAGACGTTTCCATCTTTAGTTATAACCAATGGATTGATTTCAACCATTGTAGCATCCAACTCTTTAAAGATTTTGTATAACTTATAAATAACATCAGCAACCTTTCCAATCTCATTGCTTGGCAATTTTGCCTCTTTAACTATCCATCTTGCAATATAAGGGAGGAAAGGTTTTCTAACATCAATATGGTACTTTATAATCTTTTCTGGATTCTTTTCAGCGACTTCTTCAATATCAACTCCTCCCTCAGTTGAGAAGATGATTAACGGTTTTTTAGCATCTCTGTCTATGATAATTGATACATAGTATTCTTTTTCTATTGGCAATTTCTCTTCAACTAAAATTTTTTCAACTTTTTCTCCTTTAACTTCTTTATTAAACAACTCTTCTGCTTTCTTTATGAATTCTTCTTTATTTGATGCAAATAAAATTCCTCCTGCTTTTCCTCTTCCACCAACTAAAACTTGGGCTTTTAAAACAACTTCTTTATCAACATTTATACTGTTTAAATCATCTTCCTTAGATACTAAAAAGCTCTCAGGAACTGGGATACCATACTTTTTAAATATATTTTTAGCTTCATATTCATGTAGTTTCATCCTATCACCTTAAATGATAAATTTCTTTTTAATGCAAAATTTTAAAATTATCATATAAAAAATTTGGTGATAAATTTATAGGTTTAATGTTGTCGGTGATGAGAATGCAGATTCCTAAAACACATCCAAGATATGAGTCATTAATGAAGAGAGAGAAGATAATTGAAGCTTTAGATAAAGGAATTTTAGCTAAGGCTGGATTGATAGCTCACGGTAGAGGAGAGACTTTTGATTATTTAATTGGAGAAAAAACAGCACCAATAGCATTGGAGGCAATAAAAGCTGCTGCTGCTCTATTAATTTTAGCTGAAAATCCAGTGATAAGTGTTAATGGAAACACTGTAGCGTTAGCAATAGATGAAGTTGTTGAGCTTGCAAAAGAATTAAATGGAAAAATAGAGGTTAATCTATTCTATAGAACTAAAGAGAGAGAATTGGCTATAAAAAGAGCATTTGAAGAAAAATTCAAAGATGATATTGAGACAGGAAAGATAAAAATCTTGGGAATAGATGATGCAAATAAGCAGATTCCTAATTTGGATAGCTTGAGAGGAAAGGTTTCAGAAGAAGGAATATTTACTGCTGATGTTGTTTTAGTTCCATTGGAGGATGGAGATAGGGCTGAGGCATTGGTTAATATGGGTAAAAAGGTTATAGCTATAGATTTAAATCCATTATCAAGAACTGCAAGAAAATCAACAATAACAATAGTGGATGAGCTAACAAGAGCTATGCCTTTGTTAATTAAATATGTTAAAGAATTTAAAAATAAGGATAGAGAAGAGCTTTTAAAGATAGTTGAAGATTTTGACAACAAGAAAAATTTGAAAGATATGATTGACTATATTGCTGAAAGATTGAAAAATTTAAGCTTAGATGAATTATAGGTTTGGGATAAATATGAAGATAGTTTGGTGTATTACAGGAGCGGGGCATTTGTTGAGGGAGAGCTTCCAAGTAATGAAACGATTAAAAGAAGAAATTGAAGATTTGAAGGTAACTACCTTAGTTTCAAGGGCTGGAGAGGAAGTTGTAAAGATGTATGGGTTGTTTGGGGAATTGTATAATATCTCTAATGGAAATTATTATGAAGAGCTTATATTGGAGAGAGAACATCCTTACTCATCACCAATCACTGGAAGATTGAGCTTAGGAAAGTATGATTATTTAATTTGCTCACCAGCTACTGGAAATACCGTTGCTAAGGTTGTTAATGGCATTGCAGATAGCTTAGTAACAAATGCTATAGCTCAGGCAGGGAAAGGATTTGTTAAATCTTTAATAGTTCCAGTTGATTATAAAGCTGGGATTGTAACAACAAAACTTCCTTATGCAATTGATAAAAAGAAATGCAAACTCTGTTTAAAATGTATAAACGTCTGTCCAAATGGAGCTATAGTTAAGAGGGATAATTTTGTTGAGATATTATTATCTAAATGCTTAGGATGTGGAAATTGTAAAAAAGTTTGCCCTTATAATGCAATAATTGAGGGAAAAGAGATTAAGATGAGGGTTAGAAAGATAGATGCTGAAAATACAAGAAAATTGATGGAGTTGGAGGATGTTATTGTATTAAAGCATCCTTATGAGATTTTGGAGTTTTTTAATATTAGATAAGTTTTATTTCTTCTTTAATTTAATAATACATGTTTCAGCTGGCTTTAAATTCATTTGGTAGCCTAAATTATACTTTAAAGTTTCACTTATAAATCCAATTAACAATCCTCCCCAAGGGCATGCTGTTCCTTCAAATTCATAGCCACAAATTCTCTTTGGGCAGAGATTGCATTTTGATATCTTTACTATAATTTCATCCTCTTCCTCATTCATCTCTATCTTTGCAAAATCTAACTGGTTAAGAAATCTTTCAATATCTTTAATATCCTTAAATTCATAACCATTATTCATTGCGTAAATTCCCAATTCCTTTCCAGCATAAGAACCAGCCATATTGCTTAAGCTCTGAGCTCCATGTCCAGTAATTAATTTTAATCCAACAGAATATCCTATAATTACCGCTGAAGGTATTGATGGACAGGGATCGTTTTTTGATCTTCTAATTTTATATAGAACCATGTTACCACCCTGTAGTGTTTTTTATACAGATGTATAGGAAGATATATATGATTATAAATATTATATACCTTTAAATAATTTTATGAGGGATATTAATGGAATTTATTATCAAAGCTAAAGGGCATAAAAATGTCTCAGCTACCCATAAAACAACCTTAGAGATTACAAAAGAGGATTATTTAACTCCAACAGGACACTGCATTATAGGAATAGATGCAGATAAATCTATGACTGATTTTAGTGAAGAATTTAAGGAAAAGCTTAGAAATGCTAAAAAAATAATTGTAGAGATTGAAGTTGAAGGAATAAAAGACACTATAATTGGAGAGGGGCATAAAGATTTAATTTTAAACCATCCAACAGACATGGTTATTAGAAAGAGTAATTATATATGCCCAAGAACACTAATGATTAATGCAAATAAATCAGCAAAAGATATTAATAGAGAGATAGTAAAAAAATTAAAAGAAGGGAAAGAGTTGATTTTTAAGATAATTGTCTAAAGGTGAAAAGATGAAGATAAAAGTTGGTGTCTTAGGAGCTACTGGAAGCGTGGGGCAGAGATTTGTCCAATTGTTGGCAGACCATCCAATGTTTGAATTAACAGCTTTAGCAGCATCAGAGAGAAGTGCTGGGAAAAAGTATAAAGATGCATGTTATTGGTTCCAAGATAGAGATATTCCAGAAAATATAAAGGATATGGTTGTTATTCCAACAGACCCTAAGCATGAGGAGTTTGAAGATGTTGATATTGTCTTCTCAGCTTTACCATCAGATTTAGCTAAAAAGTTTGAGCCAGAATTTGCTAAGGAAGGGAAGTTGATTTTCTCTAACGCATCAGCTTATAGAATGGAAGAGGATGTTCCATTGGTAATTCCTGAGGTTAATGCAGACCACTTGGAGTTGATAGAAATTCAGAGAGAAAAGAGAGGATGGGATGGAGCAATTATAACAAACCCCAACTGTTCAACAATCTGTGCTGTCATAACCTTAAAACCAATAATGGATAAATTTGGCTTAGAGGCTGTTTTTATAGCAACAATGCAGGCAGTTAGTGGAGCAGGTTATAATGGCGTTCCTTCAATGGCAATCTTAGACAATTTAATTCCATTTATTAAAAATGAAGAAGAAAAAATGCAAACAGAGAGCTTAAAGCTTTTAGGAACTTTAAAAGATGGAAAAGTTGAGCTTGCGAACTTTAAAATAAGTGCCTCATGCAATAGGGTTGCAGTTATAGATGGGCATACTGAAAGCATATTCGTCAAAACAAAAGAAGGAGCTGAGCCAGAAGAGATAAAAGAGGTTATGGACAAATTCGACCCGTTGAAGGATTTAAACCTCCCAACCTATGCTAAACCAATTGTTATTAGAGAAGAGATAGATAGGCCACAACCAAGATTAGATAGAAATGAAGGAAATGGAATGAGTATCGTTGTTGGTAGAATAAGAAAAGACCCAATATTTGATGTTAAATACACTGCGTTAGAGCATAATACAATCAGAGGAGCTGCTGGGGCAAGTGTGTTAAATGCGGAATATTTTGTTAAGAAATACATATAAATTAAATTAAGAAAATATCTTTTTTATTCTATTTCTTTATTTTACTATTAAAGATTTGGTAGAATTTATTAGTAATATAATATAAACGGGTTTATTTTGAAAAAACCTTTCAAAAGATTATTTGTTATCTCTACCTGACAACGAATTTTTAAAAGAAGCTAAGAAAGCGACTCAAGGGTATGAAGAAAAATAAATAATGAAGCACTGACGATATTACGCAATATTGATAAATATTATATTGACTGTATGGATAAAAGATAGTTATTCTCTCCCCAATATCTTTTCAAAATTAACTTCAGTTGGATATTTTCCAGTTACACAAGCTAAACATAAATCTTTTCTACCTATAGCTTTAACTAATCCCTCTAATGATAAATATCCAATAGAATCAACTCCAATAGCTTTCCCTATCTCTTCTTCTGTTTTGTTTGAGGCAATAAGTTCCTTTTTAGTAGCCATATCTATACCATAATAGCAAGGGGATATAATCTTAGGACAGCCAATTCTTAAATGCACCTCCTTAGCTCCAGCTTTTCTAACCATATTTACAATTCTTCTTGATGTTGTTCCTCTAACAATACTATCATCAACCAAAACAACCCTCTTCCCTTCCAATACACTTTTTACTGGACTTAATTTTAACCTTACTGCCAATTCTCTCTCATTTTGGGATGGAAGAATAAAAGTTCTTCCAACATATCTGTTCTTTATTAAACCTTCATAGTATGGAATCCCTGACTCTTCAGAAAATCCTAAGGCAAATGTGACTCCTGAATCGGGGATTGGAGAAACAACATCAGCATCTACTGGATGTTCTTTAGCCAAAATTTTTCCAATCCTCTTTCTAACCTTATAGACGCTAATACCATCAATTGTTGAGTCAGGTCTTGCAAAATACACATACTCAAACATACAAGTTGCCGCTCCTCTGTATATACATGGCACATCGACATTCACAGGGTTGTATTCAGAAACACCATAATCTAATTTATGAGATATTATTTCCCCGTCTTTAATTTCTATAATTTCTCCTGGCTCAATATCTTTAACAAATTCAGCATCTAAGGTTGTTAATGCACAATCCTCAGATGATATATAGATATTGCTCTCATCTCTTCCAATACACAATGGTTTAAAGCCCCAAGGGTCTCTTACTGCAATTAAGGAATCATTAAACATTATTAAAAGTGAATAAGCTCCAACGAGCTTTTTTAATGTATTTTTTATTGCCTCAATCTTATCAGATGTTTTTAACAATTCTCTAACCAAAAGTTGAGCTATAACTTCAGAGTCAGTTGAAGAAGTGAATATATGCCCCTTCATCTCTAATTCTCTTCTTAATTCGTCTGAATTTACTAAATCTCCATTATGGGCTATAGCTATATTACCAAATGAACTTTTAACTACAAACGGCTGACAGTTTTCAACAGCCTTTCCTCCCGTTGTTGAATATCTTACATGTCCAATTCCAATATAGCCAAATAAGTTTTGTAATGTCTCATTTTTAAAAACATCTGTAACTAATCCAATATTTTTATAGTAGTGTATATTTTTCCCATCACTTGTAGCAATTCCAGCCCCTTCCTGCCCTCTATGCTGTAAAGCAAACAACCCATAATAAATTTTTTTAGCTACATTTAACCTTTCATAAGAGTAGATTCCAAATATCCCACACATATTAAAAACCCTTTTTTAGTTTTTTAGACTTTTAGCAAATAAATAAAAAGAAAGAAGAAAATTAAGAAGAATTAGTAAAATTAAAAAGATAATTTATTTTTATTCTAATATTATATGCTTATCATTATATTTAACAACAGCTTTACCAACAATCTTATTTCCATTAACCTCTAAGCTATCAACAACTCTACCTATTACTTGGGCTGGGATATTATATTTATTAGCTATTTTTATAACTTTGTTGGCATCTTCTTCATCAACAATTACACAGAATCCAATACCCATATTAAACGTTCTAAACATCTCTTCATCAGGCACATTACCCAATCTTTGAATCTCTTTAAATATTGGTAATGGCTCTGGAAGGTTGTCAATATAGTAAGTTACTTTATCATTCAATCTTTTAAGCTTTCTAAAACTTCCTCCAGTTATGTGGGCTAAACCCTTAACTTCTATATCTTTATCTCTAATCATCTCCAAAACTGGCTTTACATAAATCCTTGTTGGTGTTAAAAGCTCTTCAGCAACTGTCTTTCCATAAGAGAGTTTGTCATTAATGTCTAACTTAGCTATGTCAAAAAATACCTTCCTTGCCAATGATAACCCATTGCTATGTATTCCAGAGCTTCTTAAACCAACAATCACATCTCCAGCTTTAACATCCTTTCCAGTTATGATTTCATCCTTCTTAACTATTGCTAACACAGTTCCTGCTAAATCAATACCTTTAATCATATCTGGTAGTGTAGCTGTTTCACCACCAACAATGTTTATATTTGCCTCTTTAGCTCCTTCATTTAATCCTTTTCCTATTTGCTCAGCTATCTCTTCGGTTATATGTCCAACTGCTAAGTAATCAACCAACGCTATAGGCTCTGCCCCAATACAGATGGCATCATTTACATTCATAGCAATCATGTCAATTCCAACGGTATCAAATTTATTAGCCATCTCTGCAACTATCATCTTACTTCCAACACCATCTGTAGATAAAACTAAATAATAATCTCCAAACTCAACAGCTCCTGCATAGTGCAATCCTAACTCAGCTGGTTTTATATCACTTCTCTTAAATGTTATCTGTGAAACTAAGGCTTTAATTACTTTATCTTCGTGAGATATATCTACTCCTGCATCTTTGTAAGTAACCATAATATCTCCTCATTATTTGTTTCAATAACTATACGATTTTTGTAGGAATAAAAATTTTTTAAACATCCAATTTGCATTATGGAATATTTAAACTACAGAAAGTCTTATACTATTATCTTTTTATCTTTTTAACAAAACATTATCCCCTACATCGACACCAATATTTTCAGCAACTGGTTTGCATTTAGCTTTCAATATATAATAGATTGGTTTATCTATCTTATCTTCATATTCTGTTAAACTTTCATAATTACCCATTCCCTTAGCAATGATTAAATCAGCACTTTCAAACTCTTTCAAAAATTCTTCTGAACACTCTTCTAAAATAATTCCAATGATATCTGAGCCGGTTGTTATAACCTTGGCTATCTCATCAATCTTGGCTATCTTTGCATCTTCTAATGTAGCATCGTTTAGAATTGGTTTTCCTTTAACTACTGCAACGATATCTTTATCATATTTTTTAATCTCTTCCATTAAAACCCTATCAAAAATAATCTCTCCAGCGTTATCACATATATACAAAATCTTTTTTATGTTTTTATCTTTTAAATCATTTAAGAGCTTTCTGCTGTTGTCTATCTTTAACTCCCCATTTAATGTGTCTTCAATTAACTTTTCAATATTTATCCCTGTGCTGTAAGCTCCAAAGTCAATAACGTTTCCTGCAATTGTTGCTAAAACCTTCTTTCTCAATCTTTCAAGCTCATCATCTGTATTACTCATCTCCCTAACTTTATCTAAATACTGAAGGGCTATTTTGTTTGCCTTCTCTTTCAAATTTTTGTAAGGGTCGTTGTTGTTGCTAATTTTCTTTAAATATCTATGCACTACAGTCCCCATCCATGCTGGAACCGCACTCTCACCATAAACATCTTTAATAACTTCCATAGTACTTTTTATTAATCTAAACTGCTCTCTTTCATCATCTGTTATCTCATTAGCGGCATCAACGACCTGCCTTATTATACAGATAGCACATTCTGGTTTTATTTTCACACTCTCACCATGAAATTTAAGAATTAGTAAGACCAAATTTTAAGATAAGTTATAAATAAATCTTCAAACTCTTAAACAATACGGCGATAAATATGATTAACCTTGAACTATTTAAAGAATTCTTATTAAACCTTATAAAGGATTATGGGTATTTTGGTATATTTTTGGTTGGATTTTCTGAGCCAATATTTCAACCATTCCCAACAGAGATATTTATTATAGCAGGTATTTTATTAGGGTTAGATTGGAAATTAGTTTGGCTTATATCAACAATTGCCTGTAATTTTGGGGCTGTCGTTACATATTATCTTGCAAAAAAGTATGGGGAAAAGTTAATGTTAAAATTATTTGATGAAGAAAAAATAAAAAAGGGAAGTCATTATTTAAAAAAATGGGGAATTTTGGGAGTTATAATTGCAAGCTTTACACCAATTCCTTTTGAGGTTATATGCTGGGTTTGTGGGAGTTTTGAAATGCCATTTGAGAGATATATGATTGCAGTTTTTTTAAGTAGATTGATTAGGCATGGGATGGTTATTTTACCATTTGTTTTAAAAGACCATATTCATTTTTGATAGGTGCAGTTTATATTAATTAGATTTAGTTAAATACTTAAAAAGCAATAAAAAACATTTTTATTAATACTAAAAACAGATAATTTCATAAACAGAATTTTATATTAAAAGACTGTAATTTATTTTTGGTGATAAAATGTGTCTGGCAATTCCATGTAAGGTTGTTGAGATTATAGAGGAAGATGGAGAGAAATACGCAATAGCTGAATATAAAGGAGTTAAGCAAAAGGCAAAATTAACACTTTTAGATAAGGAGGTTAAAATAGGAGATTATATATTAATCCACACTGGCTATGCTTTAGAAGTTTTAAGTGAAGAAGATGCTAAATTAAGTTTAGAAGCTTGGGAAGAATTGTTTAAAGCATTGGAAGAAATGGAACAATAAAAAAAGATTTTACAAAATAACAGAAAAGAATTTAAATTTGCTCTTTTATTCTGGTTCAACTTTTACAGCTCCTGTTGGACAGACATCTTCACAGACTCCACAATAAGTGCAGTCATCAGGTCTTGCAACAACTACTTTATCTCCCTCAATTTCAAAAACTTCCATTGGGCAGTTATTTACACATTCTGCACACTCTGCCCCTTTACATAAGCTGTAATCTATTGTTACAGCCATTATTACCACCTCTAAAATGTTAATAATTGATTTAATAATTGATTAAGATTACTACTTGATATATATAATTATCGGAAATGATATCGGAAAACAATAATTAAAATTTAAAATAAAATATGGAGCTAAAACCTCCTTATATTTGGATTCATTATGGTTCTCTCTATGTTCCAAACTTCATTTAGCACATTTGAAGATAGCTTAGGTCTTAAAAAAGGAACCTTGAAACTAACTGCAATGTGAGCAAATGATGAGTTATTTCCAAATATTACTGGATAAAGCCCTTTATCCATAATGTAGTTTATGTAATAATACATCTCAGTTATTGTTCCCATTTCATATGGGAAAACTTTAACAAAATCACTTTCCTCATAAATGCTGTCCGTGCATAGAAATCCATCAAATTCAACAGGCTCTTCAACCTCTAAGTAATCAATCTGAGATAAATCCTTATCTTTAACAGTTTCCTTTTTAGAACTAAGTCCCAATAATATATCTAAATCCTCATCTTCTTTAATTTCATCTATCAAATTCCTAATCTTTGGAATTTCATTAAATATGTCCTTGCATGTGTATGCTCCATCAATATTTACAATACTATAATCATGAGATAAGACATCTGTGAGCTTTAGATATAAATTAACTATATCTTCAATGGAATCAGCCATGACTATTGGAATTAACTCATTCTTATCTTTATCAACTAATATGCCAGAAGCAACTATTGGTAGTTCAGTTGTTAAAGCTCCCCCTAAAAATTTAAATAAAGGAATATCTAAGCTGTTTGAAGCCGCTCTTGCTACGCTAATAGAAATTCCCATTGCTACAGTAGGATTATTAACTGATGTTTCACAAATTAATGAATCAATAAAATCAATGTCAGTTGCTGGATATCCAATGAGTTCTGGGGCTATAACATTTTCAACATCAGCTATTGCTTCCTCTGGATTATTCACTTCAATGATGTCATAGCCAATAGAAATATTTGTCATTGTTGTAATCATTACCTTAATTTTAGCTCCTTTAAAAACTTCTTTTGCACTTATTTTTTCAATAATAACATTTGTCAATTACATCCACCTCAATTAAAAAATAATTATAATTTAATTGTTTATGCCTTCTCCTATCAGATGAAATCCTACGGATTTAACAAAATCCTTTGGATTTTGTAGCTCGAAGCTACGCTTCGGTTTCATTACTCGCCCATGGGCGATTACTATACCTCAGAGTGGAGCTTCACTACGTTCAGCCCCACTGTAGTTAAAAACAATTAAGCTTTTACCGGTCTTATTGGTTTTAAAGGAACTTTTCCTTGTTTAATTTCTTCATAAGCTATTTTCAATGAGCTATCACATTTTGTTTCTATTGTTGCATATGCTCCACTTGATATCTGCAAACTTCTCGCTCCCAATATCCTTGCAATCTCAAATTTTGTTAATTTCAATATCTCACCTCTGAAATATATAAAATATCAAATGGTGGGGCCGCCGGGACTTGAACCCGGGTCGCACGCCCCCCAAGCGCACAGGATATCCAGGCTACCCCACGGCCCCGTTAAAAAGAATAATAAGTTTAAAAATCTAATTATAGATATCTCTCGTCATGAGCTATTATTTCATCAATAATTTCTCTTCCATCCTCTCCTATTCTGTAAGAGATAAACATTCTTCTACAGCAGTATTTTTTAATGCCTAAATCATCCAAAACATCTTTTGGATTCTCTCCTTTTAAAATTCTCTCTTTGTACTCTTCAAAAACTTCAGCGATAACATTACCACAGGAAAAACATCTAATAGGGAACATCATGTTTCTCACCCAAAATAAAAGAAAAGATAATATCTTTCCAAAAATTGTAAAATAAATTTATCTGTATGACTTTTGTCTCTTTGCTCTTGGACCCTTTGTTGACCTACTTGGTTTGTGTGGTTCGGTTCTTCTTGCATCGCTAACCAATAATGTTCTGTCGTAAGCTAAGAACTTGTCTCTCAACTCTTTGCTACCTGTAAATTCAACAATAGCTTTACCAATAGCTGTTCTTGCAGCATCCATTTGTCCCATTACTCCTCCGCCTTTAACTGTAACATCAATATCCATTTGGCTAATAACTTCCTCTCCAGCTAATAAAATTGGTTCCATTAACTTCATTCTCTTATATTTGGGCTCAATTAACTCAATAGGTATTTTGTTTATTCTTATTCTTCCCTTCCCTTCTCTTGCTACTGCTCTCGCAATAGCTCTTTTTCTTTTACCAACTGTTATAACAATTTTTCCCATTTAATCACCTCAGAACTTCGCTCCTAAGTGTTTGCTTAACTCAGCTAATGTTATATATTTGGTGGTGTTTAATTTGTGGCTTATTTTTTCATCAACTGTTAAGTTTTTAGGATTTCCAACATAAACTTTAACTCTCTTAAATGCCTCTCTTCCTTTTGGTTTTTTGTATGGAAGCATCTTTCTAATTGTTCTTCTTAATATATCATCTGGTCTTCTTGGGAATTTCGGCCCAAATCTTCTTGGGTTAGCAACGTTTTTCTTCTCTCTTTCCTCTTGGTAGGTTTTTATAATCCAGTCCTTGTTACCTGTAATAACTACCATCTCAGCATTTACAATAACAATTTCTTCTCCTCTCAAAACTCTTTTTGCTACTTCTGAAGCCAATCTTCCCAATATCGCTCCTTCAGCATCTATTACTGTCATAACTATCACCGTGTTTTAATCCAGTTTATATTTACGCCATAATTTTAACATTTGAACCTTTTGGATTTCTTTTTATTAGCTCTTCAATTGTTATTGCTTCTCCTCCAGCTTCTTTAATTAATTTTTTAGCTGTTTCTGAGAATGCAAATGCAGCAACGACAACCTTGTGCTCTAACTTCCCAGCTCCTAAAACTTTACCAGGAACTAAAACAACATCTCCTTCTTTTGTGTATCTGTTTATCTTACTTAAATTTACCTCTGCTCTCCTTCTTCTTGGTTTTGCTAACCTTCTTGCAATATCCTTCCAAATCTTTGCCTGATTTTTATAACTTTCCTGCTTTAATATCTCAATTAACTTAACCAACCTTGGGTTTGTAGCTGTTATTTTCTTTGCCATATATATCACCGTGTTTTCCTTCAAACCTTTTATAATTATTATAAGGTTTGACAAATAATTAGAATGAAAATGGTTTTTTATTGTTCAATCATTTCTAACTGTTGTAAGAAACTTTCAGCTTTATTTTTTAGTATTTTAACAGCTTCTTCTAAGATTTCTTCAGCTTCCATTTGTCCAAATGTTTCAACGAAAAATTCTACTTCATCATCAGCAATTTGTTTATAGACAGCATTGCATGGTTGCCATTTTGCATGAACCTTTCCAATGCCAGGAATTGCTTCACATTCAATCTGTATTCTTTGCCCTTTTCCTAATTTAACAATTGGAATGTTTTTAAAAGCAACTTCTCCATTTTCAGATTTTAAATCTGATGAATAAACTGTGCAAGGCCCCTCTTTTTCTAAGGTGAATGTTATAACTTCATTCTCTAATAATGGTTTTCCTTTAATTGGAATTAAACCCAATCTATGTGCTAAAATCTCATCATCCATTGATGATGAGTTCTCATATATATAAACATCTTCAATAGCAAAGGTTGGAACTTCAGAAATCATTATTCTCCTAATAGCATTAGAAAATGAAATTGGGGCTTTTAAAGAAAAAATAAATTCCTCCCCAATTCTTGTCTTTCTCTTTTCTTTGATTGTAATCAAAGATTATCACCTTACTTTTTGAACCTCTTCTTAGGTGTTGTTCCATCATGTGGAACTGGTGTAACATCTTCAATTCTTCCAATTCTTAATCCAGCTCTTGCTAAAGCTCTAATAGCAGCCTGAGCTCCAGGTCCTGGGTTTTTCTGCCCACTACCTCCTGGAGCTCTAACTTTGATATGGATGTTTTCAATTCCTCTCTCTTTTAATACCTCTGCCAATTTAAATGCTGCCTGCATTGCTGCGTAAGGAGAACCCTCATCTCTCTGGTTTCTTGTAACCCTCCCACCTGAAACTCTTGCAATTGTCTCTGCTCCTGTAATGTCTGTTGCATGGATTATTGTGTTGTTGTAAGATGAGTAGATATGAACTATTCCCCATTTTTCTTTTTTCTGTTCTGCCATAGTGTTTCACCTTTAATTTATATTTTTATTCTGTCTCCTGTGTCTGTGTTTCTTCTGCTACTAATCCAACAATTTTAGCTCTTTCTGGGTGATTGTCATCGTTGAATGGGGAGTTTTTAGCATAGCTGATTTTGTCTTCTTCTTCAACTGTTACCATGTAGCTTGGAGCAGTTACAACTCTACCATTAACTGCTATATGTCCATGAACAATTAACTGTCTTGCTTGTCTTGGTGTTCTTGCTAATCCTTTTCTAAATACAAGTGTTTGTAATCTTCTCTCTAAGATATCTTCAACGGTTAATGATAAGACATCATCAAGTGTTGGGTTCTCAATTTTTAAGATACCGTATTTTTTTAATACATTGAAAAGCTGGACAGCTTCTTTAGCTCCTTGCTCTGTTCTATCACTAATTAATCTTCTTGCCTGTCTTCTGTATTTTCTTAATATTGTCTCTGCTTTCCAAACTTCTCTCTTTCTTCTTAAACCATACTTCCTACACAACTCTTTTTCTCTCTCAATTCTCTCTTTAATCCATGGATGGTTTGGTGTTTCATAAGTCTTTTTAAATCTTCTCCTTGGGTCTCCCATCTAATCACCTTCAATAATTTTTTGTTGAATGTTATGCTAAGTGTTTCATTTAATAATTTATTTCTTTCTTCTTGAAACTCCAACAGTTGGACCTCTTCTAAATGTACTCTTTGTTCTCTGTCCTCTACATGGTAATCCAAGCTCGTGTCTAATTCCTCTATAACATCTGATTCTCTTCAATCTGTTAATATCTTCCTGTTTTATAATCATTAAATCGCTTTCAATAACGTGTTTATCCTCTCCAGTAACATAATCTTTTCTTCTGTTAAACATCCATGATGGGATTCCAAATTTAGCAGGGTCTGCCAATACTTCTTCAATTTTTTTAACTTCTTCCTCTGTTAAATAACCAGCTAATTTGTTAGGGTCTAATTTAGCAACTCTTACAATTGCCCTTGCCATTGCCTCTCCAACACCGTAGATGTCCTGGAGAGCCATTATTAACTTTTTGTTCCCATCTAAATCTGTCCTTGAAACTCTAATTAAATACTTAAATTCAGAATTTTGCATATTCTCGGTCAAGGTTGCACCTCCATAATTTCGTGTTTTATAGTAAATAGATATTAAAAAATAAAAAGAAGTGGCGCGGAGGGGGGGATTTGAACCCCCGCGGGGCAAAGCCCCATGGGATCTCCAGTCCCACGCCTTGGCCGGGCTAGGCTACCTCCGCTCTGAAACGTGTTTCATTTTTTATATATTCTTTTTATATATTCCCACAATACTCAACGTTATGATTAATGGATACCATATTATATATTATTTTCGGTTTTTAGTAAGGTTAAAGGATAGTTATTAATTTGATGTTGAAGTATTTATATCTAATCCTTAAAATAATTTACAATGGAACTTTCGTAGGAATAAATGTTCTATGGAATAATAATGCCTTTAGGCATTTAAATGCCTTTAATAAAATATACAAACTGCGAAAGTTCTATTACAATATAAAAATTTAAAAATTTATGCTGATGGTGTCATTATGTCAGTAAAGGTATCTGAATATATGACAAAGAAGGTTGTTACTGTTTCAAAAGATAATACAGTTAAAGATGTTATTAAATTGTTGAAAGAGACTGGACACAATTCATTTCCTGTGGTTGAGAATGGAAAGCTAATAGGGATAGTTTCTGTTCATGATATTGTAGGAAAGGATGATAATGAGAAAGTAGAAAATGTAATGACAAAAAGGAAAGATATGGTTGTTACAACTCCTGATGCCAATATAATGGATGTTGGTAGAATAATGTTTAGAACTGGTTTCTCAAAATTGCCAGTTGTTGATGAAGAAAATAATTTAGTTGGAATTATATCTAATATGGATGTTATCAGGTCTCAAATAGAGAAAACCACGCCTAAAAAATTGGAAAATATAATCAAAACTTATAAAAGCTTAGGTTACAATTTGAGAGTTGAAAAAGAAGAGGTAGATGTTAATAAATTGAGACCAACACAGAATAAAATACACGCTGATGAGCTGGTTGGCAGAATGTATGAACTAAAAAAAGGTTTGGCAGAGCCAATAATTGCAATAAAAACAAAAAGGGGAGATTATTATATATTGGTAGATGGACATCATAGGGCAGTAGCAGCGTATAAAATGGGAGTGCCGAAGTTGGATGCCTATGTAATTTATTTAGACACTGATAAAAAGCTTGGTATAGAAAAGACAGCTGAGATTATGAATTTAAAATCACTGGAGGATGTTAAGATTGTTGATAGTGATGACGAAAACAGTGTTAAGGTAATAAAATACAACAAAAATGGAGTATTGGGATAATTATGATAATTAGGGGAATAAGAGGGGCAAGGATAAATAATGAAATTTTTAATTTAGGTTTAAAGTTTCAAATTTTAAACGCTGATGTAGTAGCTACAAAGAAACATGTTTTGCATGCTATAAATCAAGCAAAGACAAAAAAACCAATAGCAAAGAGTTTTTGGATGGAAATTTTGGTTAGAGCTTCTGGACAGAGGCAGATACATGAGGCAATAAAGATTATTGGAGCTAAAGATGGGAATGTTTGCTTAATCTGTGAAGATGAAGAGACTTTTAGAAAAATTTATGAGCTTATTGGTGGAGAAATTGATGATTCTGTTTTGGAAATTAATGAAGATAAGGAAAGATTGATTAGAGAAATTTTTAAGATTAGGGGTTTTGGAAATGTTGTTGAAAGAGTTTTGGAGAAGATAGCTTTAATTGAATTAAAGAAAGAGTAAAGGTGGAAATATGAGAGTTATTGATGGTGGAGTTACAGCCCCTAAGGGATTTAAAGCCAATGGATACAAAGAGGGTAAGTTTGGAGTAGCGATAATTATCTCTGAAAAAGATGCAGTAGGAGCTGGGACATTCACAACAAATAAAGTTGTAGCTCATCCTGTAGTTTTATCAAGGGAGTTGATAAAAAATAGAGATAAATTTAGAGCAATAGTTGCAAATAGTGGAAACGCCAACTGTTTTACAAAAGATGGAATGGAAGATGCTAAAGAAATGCAGAGATTAGTAGCAGAGCTCTTTAATATTAATGAAGATGAGGTTTTAGTAGCCTCAACTGGAGTTATTGGAAGAAAGATGGATATGAACATTATAAAAGATAGAATAAATAAGGTTTATAATTTAATAAAAGAAGGAAACAGCTCAATAAACGCTGCCAAAGCAATAATGACAACTGATACAAAACCAAAGGAAATAGCTGTGGAGTTTGAGGTTAATGGAAAAACTGTTAGAGTTGGGGGGATAGCAAAAGGAGCTGGGATGATAGCTCCAAATATGTTACATGCTACTATGCTTTGCTTTATAACAACAGACATAGAGATTGATAAAGAAAGCTTAACAAATATCTTGCAAAAGGTTGTAGATAAAACATTCAACAACATATCCGTTGATGGAGACACTTCAACAAATGATACCGTTTTTGTTTTAGCTAATGGATTAAGTGGAGTTAATTATGAAGAATGTGGAGAAGAGTTTGAAAATGCCTTATTGTATGTGTGCAGAGAGCTTGCCAAGATGATTGTTAAGGATGGTGAAGGAGCTACCAAATTTATGGAGGTTGTTGTTAAAGGGGCTAAAACTGAGGAGGATGCAGTTAAAGCATCAAAGGCTATAGTTAATTCTTTGTTAGTTAAAACTGCTGTGTTTGGTGGAGACCCAAATTGGGGAAGGATTGTTGCTGCTGTTGGATATAGTGGGGCTGATTTCAACCCAGAAGTTGTTGATGTTATATTGAGCAACTATAAAGATGAGGTTTATTTAGTTAAAGATGGGATTCCATTGGCTGATGAAGGAACTGAAGAGCTAAAAAAGGCCGAGGAGATTATGAAAAGTGATGAAATAAAGATAGTTGTTGATTTGAAGATGGGGGAGTTTGAGAACGTTTGTTATGGATGTGATTTAAGCTATGAGTATGTTAGAATAAACGCTGAATATACAACTTAATGGTTTGTCACAATCTATATAACTAACTGCTTACATAAGAATATAACAACACAAAAAAGAGGATGATGTTATGGAAACGGATATAATTATAGCATCAATTATGATTAGTTTGTTTTTATTGGCTATGGTCTTGGTTGGCTGTTTGTGGTTGTTCTATGCCTCTAAAAAGTTAGAAGCAAAACCTACCCAATAATCTTTTTTATAGCATACTCTATTATTAAGTATATTCCAATTGCTATTATTATCATTATGCTTATTCCAACTATGGCAGAGTTTGGAGCTAAACCCTTATACAAACTAAATAGTATCATCACTATTATACCATAACACATGGCATTAATGGCAGTATCACAAAAATTGGTTAAAATATCAAATTTAGCTTTTTGTTTATTTTTTTAAATCCATTTTAGCCATAAAATCCAACAATCTACCTAAGAAAAACATTGACACCAATAACCACACAACAAACATAATGATGTATAATCCTATTAAATAACCTACTGGAAGCTCAAACACTAAGTAGTAAGCAGTTATCAAAATAATACCATTAGCAAAAACTTTAACTATTGTAGTGTAATACTTTAAATGTCTATCAAATTGTTTAGTTATCATAATATTCACAACTCCTAAGCTTTTGATATGGTTAAGGATATATATTTTTTAGGATTAATAAAAGTTATCTAAGCTAACAGTATCAAAATTATTAGCTTATGTGGGGGGAGGGTTATGTTAAGCCCTGACATGCCTTTAAAAAATTTGGATGAATATGATAGGTTAGGAATAAAGAAGAAGGCAGATGCTATAGCAAGATTTATTGAAAATAGATGGGATTATTTGCAGAAGAATAATATGATAGCCCTTTATGGAAATTGAGGTAGTGGGAAGAGTAGCGTTATAAACCATATTATGAGTAAATTGGATAAAAATGAATTTATTTGCTTAAAATTTGATGCTTGGCTTTATGAAAAAGATGATAATTTGCCTTATTCATTATTGGAGTTTATTTGGGACGAATTAGAAGCTAAATTAAATAAGGACGAAACTATTACAAAAGAAATAAAAGATAAAATTAAAAAATTAGGAAAGAAGTCAGTTAATCTTTGGAAAAACATGGTTTTAGGAGCAATAAATGCAACAAATATTAAAGCAGGGACTTCTCCCATAACAGAACTATCTGGGATTAAAATAAACGCAAGTTTTGATGGAAGCAAATTTGTTGGATACGTAGTCAATGCATCAAAAGAAGACGAAAATGAAGAAGAATCTTACCATAAAAAAGTTAAAGAATTACAGAATTGTTTTAAAGAGTTATCAAAAACACTTGCCGACAATGGTAAAAAATTAATTATTTTTATTGATGAACTTGATAGGTGCGAAGCAGAGAATATTTTAAATTTATTGGCATCAATTAAGTTATTCTTTAGTTTAGGCGGAGAAGATGAAGACGAAAACAAAAATGATGATGAAATAAAAATATTGTTTATTTTGTAGCTGTTGATAAAGATGCTGTTTCTAAGGCTATTAAAACAAAATATAAAGATATTATAAAAGCAGAAGAGTATTTGGAAAAGATTTTTAATATTTCATTTAGTATGCCAAAATCTTATGAATTAAAGGATTTTATTAAACAATATGATTTCTTTAATGATGATAAAATTGCTGAAAAGCTTGAGAGATTCTTTAAAGCTATCAATTTTACGAATCCAAGACATTTGAAGAAGGTTTTAAATAAATATGCAATCCTTATTGAGTTTAAAAATTCTAAAATTGATAACGAGAGATTAATTCCTGAAATAATAAGAATTGAAAATGGAGAAAGAAAAAGAAAAGGATATTTATTTGATACAGTTTTTGTTTTGTATTTTATAATTCTTTATGAGTTTTATTATGGGAAATATTTGGAGGTTAAGAGGTATAAATGTAGATTACAAACAAATACAGGATTACAATCTTATTTTGAACGTTATTCTTTATTATCTCAAATTATGAAAGTAATAAAAAATAGAAATGCTAATGACATGGATAGAGTCATCACCAATTTAATGCTGTTGTATTCACAACTGGGCTATAGATATAACTATGAAATTAAAGGAAGAAAGTTTTATAAATTAGTAATAAACAGGGAAATTAGAGATAAGGATTACAATATAGCCAATGAATTAAGTATAGAATTAAAAGAAGCCGGAATCACAGTAGATTTTTGGGAATATATTAAAAACAACTATGAAGATTTAATAGAAGAGAATTATCCAAATCCTTATCCATTTACAAATCTCTTTAAAATGGTAGAAACCTATTTATAAAATCTTTTATCCAAATAAGTAAATATCCCCTATTAATAAAAAAAGAAAGGTAAAGAATTTACTTGATTGGAACGAACATTGAGCTTCTTGTAGCTCCCATACCAGGAGCTCCGTGCTGAACTGGTTTTCTTGTTAATGAGAACTCTCCTAAGTAGTGTCCAATCATTTCTGGAGTTACTTTAACTTCAACGAACTCTTTTCCGTTATAGACACCAAAGGTTAATCCAACCATATCTGGTGTTATAACAAAGTCTCTGCAGTGTGTTCTTATAATTCTTGGTTCTTTACCTTTGTTTAATAATCTTCTTGCTTTTTTAATTTTCATAGCTAATTTTTTCTGTTGTGGGGTTAAACCTCTCAATAATGTTCTTCTCTGTCTTGCAGGCAACAACTTTGCAAACTCTCTTAAAGGCATTTGTTGAAGTTCTTCTAATGTGTATCCTCTGTATCTAAACTCTATCTTTTTTGAAATTACTTGTTTTTTCTTTTTAATTCTTCTTCTCCTTGCAGATGCCATATTTAGTCACCTTAAATTATTATGTGTTTTGTTTGTGTTTATTTTATCTAATTTTATTCAAAAACTTAATAAATAAGAGAGGAAATTATTTCCTGACTCCAGTTCTTCTTGCAGATATATGTCCAACCTTTCTTCCTGGTGGAACTTTCTTTCTTGAAACAGTAGTTGGTTTTCCAGTGTGTTGGTGTCTTCCTCCACCGAATGGGTGATCGACAGCGTTCATTGCAACTCCTCTAACTCTTGGCCACTTAACTGCCTTAGCTTTCATTGCGTGATACTTCTTACCAGCCTTAACGAATGGTTTCTCTTTTCTTCCTCCACCAGCAACAACTCCAATTGTAGCTCTACACATTGAGTGTAAAGCTTTGATGTGTCCTGATGGCAATTTAACATAAGTTCTTTCTCCATCGTGTGTCAATATGTGTGCATAACAACCTCCTGCTCTAACTAATTTTCCTCCATCTCCTGGAACTGTTTCTATGTTGAAGACAGGAATTCCCTCTGGAATAGCTCCCAATGGTAAGATATTTCCTGGCTTTATTTCTGCAGAGACACCACACTCAATAATATCTCCAACTTTTACACCTTCTGGAACAACTAACAATCCTTCTTCTCCTGTTTCGTATTCAACTTTTGCAACTGGAGCACTTCTTCCTGGGTCGTGTAATATATCAACAATTTTACCTAAAACTTTTCCTTTTTTCTCTAATTCATCAAATCTTCTGTATTTTGCTTCTCCCCTTCTTTTGTGTGAAGGGCAAGTATATACTGAAGAACCCCTACCTCTTCTTTGAGAGATTAATCTTTTTCCCATCTTCACCACCACTTGTGATAAATTTTTAAGTGTTTCAATTATTTAAAAATTTATTTAATTTAGTAGATTCCTAAGCTTGCTGCTATTTTACTTGCGTCATATCCTTCTTTCAACTTAACGTAAGCTTTCTTTTCCCCTTTTGGTGTTATTAATGTATTTACTTTCTCAACTTCAACATCAAACAACTCTTTCATAGCTCTCTTTATATCCTGCTTTGTAGCTCTCCTATCAACGTAAAATACTAATTTGTTTTCCTCTTCAATCATTCTAACAGTTTTTTCTGTAACTACTGGAGCTTTTATTACATCGAAGGCATCCATTTTTATCCCCTTGTTTCTGCATTTTTATTTTATTTATTCAAATCTCTCTTTTAATTTCTCTAATGCACTTTCAGTCCATACGGTTAATCTTCCAGCAACTCCCCCAGGAGCTAAATGGATAATTCCCAAATCTTTAGCAGTTATAACATCAACTCCTGGTAAGTTTCTTGAAGCCAATATAGCGTTGCATTTATCTCCAACAACAACTAAGATACTTCTTGGTTTTTTGTATTTTCTTCCTCTCATCTTACCTTTTCCAGCTCTAATCTTAATTCCGTTCTTAGCTCTTATAACATCATCACTGATTCCTAATTTTTCAAATACTGCAAATACATCTTTTGTTTTTTGCAACTCTTCAAATGAACTTTCAACAATAATTGGGAGATTTTCAGTCTCAAAGACATGTCCTCTTTCTTTAACTAATTCAGGGTTTGCTGTAGCTGCAATAGCACTCTTTATTGCTTTAATTCTTTCTTTTTTATTTACTCTTTCCCATAATATTTTCTCAACTTTTGGTGGGTGTGCTCTTCTTCCACCAACTGCTTGTGGAACTCTTGCAGCCCATCCTTGTGGAACTCTATCTACTCTTGCCCTACCGTGTCCTTTACCAATGTTTTTAGCACTTGTTCTTAATCCTGCCAATGGGTCTGAACCTTTTGGCTGTAATCTTGCTGTAAATGCAGATAAGAAAGCTCTCTTAATTAAATCTGGTCTGTATTCTTCTTCAAATACTGCTGGTAAGTCAATTTCTTTTACTGCCTCTCCATTTAAATTATAAACAACAGCCTTCATTATTATTCACCTTCTCTCTCAATTATTTTAAAGTATTTTATTTACTTACCTTGCTTTGATGTTGTACTTATGTATGTAATTTCAGGTACTTTGATTAATGGCTCCTGTGGTCTTATAGCTCTTCTTAATACAATTAATCTCTTTGCAGGCCCTTGAACTGAACCTTTTAATACAACATAGTTGTTTCTTATAACCCCGTAGTGTAAGAATCCACCTTTTGGTGTAATTTCATCCCCATTGTTTCCAATCTTTAATATTCTCTTGTTGTATTCAGTTCTTTGGTGGTATCCCATTTGACCTGGCATTGGAACACTCCACATAACCATCTTTGGTTGCCATGGACCAATAGAACCAACGTGTCTTCCTACTCCTTTTCTTGCGTGCTTACCAAATTGTATTTTAACTCCCCATCTTTTAACTTGTCCTTGGAATCCTTTACCTTTTGTAACTCCAATTGTATCGACTAACTCTCCTTCTTGGAAGACATCTGTAATGTTTAACTGCTTACCTAAAATCTCTTTAGCGTAGTTTAATCTTTCTTCAATATCTTTTCCTCCAATTCTAATTTCTAAGATTTCTGGTTTTTTCTTTGGAAGGCATGTTAATTTTGGATTTGTATGAACGAGAACTCTAACATCTTCAATTTTGTCTTTTAATGCTTCTAAATCTTCAACGGTCTTTCTGTCTTCTTTTTTAGGGAGTTTAATTTTTCTTTCTAATTCTTTGTCTAAGTTGTCTGCCCAAACTTCTGTTAATGTTGTTAAGTAGTTTCTTTCATTTCTTCCATAAACTCTTATAGCACATACGTTGATTGGTGGAGCTTCTAATATTGTGATTGGAGTAAATACCTCCTGTCCAGCATTTGGACTTTTTGGATTATCTTCTTTAATAAATGCATGGCTCATTCCTGCTTTATATACTGGAAATGCCTGTAACCTTACTGTATCCTCTTCTGGCCAGCTTCTAATTCTTGGAACTGGTCTTTTTGCTCTTTTTCTTGGACTGAATGCTAATGAACCTCTTCTTGGTCTGTTAATATTTAACCCCATAATCTAACCTCCAGCATATTTATTGATATCTTTAAAATCTTTTATTTGAGTGTTTTGTTTGGTTTAATATCTAAATAGCTTTTTTATAGTGTCTTTCAAAACTTTTGAAATAACTAAGGTATTAATGAACGCCTTAAAGGCGTTCAATGTTCCTTAAATTAATTTTATTGATTTTGGAAGACACTATATTTTGCAAACCTGTCATTGCCCTACCCGGGCTTTTCAGGTTTGCATTATTTGAGGTATAAATTAATAACGGATTAGTGTAATAAAAGAAAAGGAGTGTATAAACAAATACTAACAATAGGGTATATAAAATTTTTGGTGGTAGCAATGGATGAGCTAAATTATCTAATAAACTACCTTGCAAATAAAGATAGTGTTAGAGAAGAAATTTTAAAGTTATCAAGGGAAATAACAAGAGATTGTGCAATGTTAATTAGAAAAATTCACAAATCAGACGATAAAGATGAGTTTAAAGACAAATTAAATGAGATATCAGAAAAAATTAAAAAACTAAATAGTTTAGCAACATTCCCAGAGTTTGTTGGATATTTATCTACCCCTCAACAGGAATTTGTTGAGGCATTATCTTTGTATATGATAAAGTTTGATAATAAGATTCCAAGTTTCAAAGAGCTTGATTTTATTAAAGAAGAGAACTACATCTTAGGATTAGCTGATGTGATTGGAGAGTTGAGGAGAGAGGTATTAGAGGCAATGAAAAATGATAATTTAGCAGAGGTTGAAAGGTATTTCAAATTTATGGAAGATTTATATGAATTTTTAATGAACTTTGATTATTATCACGTAGTGGATAATTTGAGAAGGAAGCAGGATATTAGTAGAGGAATCTTAGAAAAAACCCATGGAGATATTGTTACTTTTATTCAAAATCTTAAGCTTAGAGAACATTTAAAAAGAGTTCAAATAGGACTTTCGCAGGAATAAATCTCTATAAGGAAAATGATGCCTTTTAGGCATCTAAATTCCAAATTCAATATATAAACTGCGAAAGTCCTATTCAAGAGTAATTATTCAATAGGGAATCTTAATAAACCGGCTATTCCTCCTAAGGCTTTTAATTGCTTTCCAGCATCATGTTCAGAGGAAACGATAACTACCTTCCCACCCATCTCTTCAGTAGTATCTATTATTTTTTCTATCTCATGATTTCTTACTAAGCTATCTGAAACTAATAATGTGTCTATAGCTGAATATTCTAAAGCTTTTTTTACTTCATCAATACCATAAACAGCCAATCCCTTTTTAGCAATCTCTTCCAAAAGCTTTTCTATCAATTGTGTTTCTTTTGCAACCCTTGATTCAGCATATATTCTATTAATAATTCCTCTTTTAATAACCTCATTTAATCCAGCTCTTGAGGTTGTTGATATGCTCTCCACAACTATTTTATTTTTAAGCTCTGGGTATTGAGAGGAAATAAAATTATAAAAGCTATTTTTTGCAAATCCTGGCCCTGCGACCAAAATATTATCAACATCATACTCTGACAAAACCTTAGCTATTTCATGATAATACTCTTTTTTTAACTCTTCGTTAATTTTATAATCCAATTTTTTTGAAGTGTGAGATTTTATTGAGCAAATTTCTTTTATGCTGTAGTCTCTAACTTCAAAGATATCTGCTTCTTCATCATCCATAACAACAACTAAAACCTTAGGTCTTTTAGATGATTCAATAGCTTCCTTTATTCTCTCTATCTGCCATTTTTTCCAATTTTTTTCAATTGAAAGCTCATCAAATGGTTTAATTTCAATTGTATGATGACTGCCAAGGGGAACATCGTCTGGGCCATGAATTATAGTTCCTAAAATTCTAACTCTTTTCGTGTTTTCATCAAATTCTACGTTTTTTACTTCAATTCCTAAAAACATTTTTCTTTTGGCTCCTCTGTCTGCTCTAATAACGTCTCCTTTATCCTGCACTCTTCTCTCAGTAACTGCAAATATCTTATCTCCTTCTTCAATAATGTTATATAAGACCCATAAATCATCTAAGTTTTCAGGCATAAGCTTAATAATATTTTTCTGTGGAATTTCTTCTATAATTTTCATTTAGCTCCCTCCAACATCTAAGTCCCCATTTTCAAGGATGTATATTTTAAATTTCTTTTTAACTGTTCTTTTTTCTATAAATTCTGAAGCATTTTCTTTTATAAGCTCAATGAGCTCTAAGGTATTGTATTTCACTTTTATACCTTCTTCATCAGCTTTTTTAAATACAATATCTGGAATTTCTAAAACATCAGTCCCTTCTTCAATTTCAATAGATAGTGGAGCCATTATCCTATTATAAATCTTTATTGTGTTATATGCCTTCTTTATATTTTCTTTTGCCCTTTTTTCAATCATACTTATGTTGGCTCTACTTGTTCCAAGCATTTTTGCTATTTCTTCTTGGGTTAATCCTTTTTTTCTCAATTTTAAAACCTTAATTTGTGTGTCTGTTAAGAATGAATCCTCAACCATGCATAACACCAAATAATTATTTTGGTGGTAATTTCTTATAATTAACATTATATTAAACATTTATATAAGCTACCTTATATAGATTATATTTGGTGAAATTATGGATTTAGAAGAACAAAAGAAAGCAGTAATTGAGAAATTAATTAGGGAGGGGTATATAAAAAGTAAAAGAGTAATTGATGCTCTATTAAAAGTTCCAAGGGAGGAATTTCTTCCAGAGCATTTAAAGGAATATGCGTATGTAGATACTCCATTAGAGATTGGTTATGGGCAGACTATTTCAGCCATTCATATGGTTGGAATGATGTGTGAGCTTTTAGATTTAAAGCCAGGAATGAAAGTTTTAGAGATTGGGACTGGTTGTGGTTATCACGCGGCAGTAACTGCTGAGATTGTGGGGGAGGATGGTTTAGTTGTTAGTATTGAGAGAATTCCAGAATTGGCTGAAAAAGCAGAGAGAACTTTAAGGAAATTGGGATACGATAACGTTATTGTAATAGTGGGAGATGGAACTTTAGGGTATGAGCCATTAGCCCCTTATGATAGGATATATACAACTGCAGCAGGTCCAAAAATCCCAGAACCATTAATAAGGCAATTAAAAGATGGGGGAAAGTTATTAATGCCTGTTGGTAGGTATCTACAAAGATTAGTTTTAGCTGAAAAGAGAGGAGATGAGATAATAATAAAGGACTGTGGGCCAGTGGCATTTGTTCCTTTAGTTGGTAAAGAAGGATTCCAAGGGTAAAATGATAATAAGATAAATTATTATCTCTTTTATTTTATTCTGTTTTATTTTTGAGTGGATAGTTAATGACATATTAACTAAGATTAAAAATGAGAAACAATTTTAATTAGAGCCAAGATAATAAAATTTCATAATATATATTTTTATGGTGAAATAATGCTTTGGAGAGATGTTTGTGAAATATTTAATAAAATTGAAAAAACAACAAAAAGGTTGGAAAAGAGAGATTATTTTATAAAATTAATTGACATGGTTAAAGAGAAAGGGAAGCCAGAGGATTTAAAAAAGATTTGTTATATGGCTATAGGGAGGGTTTATCCCGAATACGATGAGAGAGAGTTAGGAATTGGAGAAAAACTTTTAATAAATGCTGTTACATCTATAGGAATTAAGAAAGATGAATTGTTAGAGAAAATTAAAGAGACGGGAGATATTGGATTGGCAATAGAGCAATTAAAATCAAAGATTAAGCAAGCATCTTTATTTTTTCAGCCATTAACTGTAGATGAGGTTTATGAAACCTTAAAGAGGGTTGGGGAGATAGAGGGAGAAGGTTCTCAAAAGAAAAAGTTGAGGTTAATAAGTAGTCTCTTTTTAAGAGCTTCACCAATAGAGTGCAGGTATTTGGCAAGGTTAATTTTGGAAGATATGAGGATAGGGATGAATGTTCCAACTATATTAGATGCTTTGTCAGTTTATTTCAATGTTCCAAAGGAAAAACTTGAGAAGATATATGCTATAACCAATGATATTGGGCTTTTAGCTGAGAAATTATTAATGGGAGATTTAGAAAGTGAGGAGCTAAAATTAAAATTATTTAGACCAATAAAACCAATGTTGGCTCAATTAACTCCTTCAATTGAAGAGGCATTATTGGAGATGGGCAGAGCTCAATTTGAAACAAAGTATGATGGAGCAAGAGTTCAAATACATAAGGATGGAAATAAAGTTAAGATATATAGCAGGAGATTGGAGGATGTTACAAATGCCCTTCCAGAGATTGTTGAGGCGGTAAAAAATATTAATGTAGATAAATTAATTGTTGAAGGGGAGTGTGTAGCTATAGATAAACAAACAGGAAAGCCAAGACCTTTCCAAGATATACTTAGAAGATTTAGGAGAAAGTATGATATTGGAAAGATGATGAAGGAAATAAATTTGAGAGTTTATTTGTTTGATATTCTTTATAAAGATGGAGTATCATTTATAGATGAGGAATTTGAAAAGAGAAGAAAAGTTTTAGAGGAAATTGTTGGTTATGAGAATGATTGGAGAACTGAAAGAAAGAGGATAGAGAAAGAGCTTAAATCAGATAAAATAATTGATATATCCTATAAATTAGTCACAAACGATGCAAAAGAGGCAAGAGAATTTTATAACTGGTCTCTATCTATTGGGCATGAGGGAGTTATGATTAAAAATTTAAAGGCTCCTTATACCCCAGGAAGTAGAGTTAGAACAATGTATAAATTTAAACCAACTCTTGAGAGTTTAGATGTCGTAATTACAAAGGCAAAGAGAGGGATGGGGAAGAGAAAGGATTGGTATGGTTCATTTGAAATATGTGTTAGAGATGAGGAAGGGAACCTCTACCCTATTGGACATGTAGGGACTGGACTAACTGAGGCAGATTTAGAGTTTTTGAAAGAAGAGATTGATAAAATTATTATTAGAGATTTAGGTGAAGAGGTTGAAGTAGAACCAAAGATAGTTATTGAAGTTGCTTATGAAGAAATTCAAAAATCTGATAAATATCCTTGTGGCTATGCTTTGAGATTCCCAAGGGTTGTAAGATTTAGATTTGATAAGGGAGTTAATGAGATAAACACTATAGAGGATGTTGAAAGGATATATGAAATCCAAAGAGGAAGGAAATAATCTTTAATATAAAAATCTTTGATAAATAATTAAATTTTTCAATTTTATTTTTATAGTGGTAATTTAAAGAAGAGGTGATGTGAATATGGAAATTTTTGGGAACAGCATATCTAATATACTTATTTTTGTTGTTATAACTCTATTGGGTATTTTCATTGGAAAAATTGTGGATAAAATAGTTAGAAATTATCTCAAAAAAATCATAGATAAAACAAAAACAAAATTCGATGATATAATATTAGAGTCTATTGATTTACCAATTATTGTGTTAGTAGTTACATTGTTTTTCTATTTTGGGTTAAGATTTTTAATTCTGCCAGATTATATACTCAAGTTGATAGATGAAGCAGTAAAAGTTGTAGTTATCTTATCGGCTACATATTTTGCAGTTAAATTTATTGATGGGATATTTGAACACTACCTAATTCCATTAACCGAAAAGACAGAAACAGAGTTGGACGAACACATAATAAAGCCATTGAAAAAAGTTGTAAAGATATTAACAATACTTCTTGGTATATTAACGGCTTTAAGCTCTGTTGGTTATGATATCACTGCTTTATTGGCTGGTTTAGGAGTAGGGGGTTTAGCTTTAGCTTTGGCTATGCAAGACACCATAAAAAACTTCATTGCTGGGATTTTAATATTGATTGACAAACCCTTTAGTTTAGGCCATTGGGTTAAAGTTAAAGGGGCTGAAGGGATTGTAGAGGAGATTGGAATAAGAAGCACACGAATTAGAACTTTTGATTACACTTTAATAACTATCCCAAACTCAGAATTGTTGGATTCAGCCATTGAAAACTTAACAGTTAGAGATAGAAGAAGGGTTTTAATGACTATCGGTTTAACTTATAACACACCGGTAGAGAAAATTAAGAGGGCTAAGGAGATAATAAAAGAGATTGTTGAAAATCATCCAGCTACTCTCCCTCCATATAGAGTGCATTTTAGGGAATATGGAGATTGGAGTTTAAATTTGAGGGTAGAATACTTTGTTAGAAACATGGGATTTGATTACTATTTAAATGCCGTTGATGAAATAAATTTGAAGATAAAAGAGGAATTTGAAAAAGAAGGGATAGAGATGGCATTCCCAACATATACTGTTTATTTGGAGAAAGATAACTAAGAGGCATCATCGAGCAAAGCGAGATGATGCATCCATTTTTGGTGAAGCTTTTACTGAAAGGTTCATTGAGAGGGCGTTCCCAACATATACGGTTTATTTGGAAAAGGATGATAATTAAAATTTTTAAATCAAGATAATTAATACATCCTAAATAATCTCTTAATTTTATCTATAAAGCTTTCTTTCCTTATTATTTTAATTTCATCTTCAATGTAAATAGGAACTCCTGCTATTATTGAAGCTAACTTCATATAAGCTTGAGAAGCTGGAGAATTCTTTCTATATTCAATAACACTCATCTTTTTTAAAGCTGCTGACCTAACATTTTCATCTTCAGGGACTTCAACTAAAACTTTACCTTTTATTAACATTTCAATCTCATCTCTACCCATTTCACCAAAATCTCTACCAACCCTATTTAACACAACACCCATTAAAGGTGTTCCAGCCATTTCAGCACTTTCTTTTAATCTAACAGCGTCAATAATTGAGAACATCTCTGGGGTGACAACAAGTAAAAGTTTATCAGCAATAGCTAAATGAGTAGCCATTTCTCTATTTAACCCAGCTGGAGCATCTATAATTACATAATCAAAATCATCAGCTACCTCATTAACCACATCTGGAAGTAAATCAATATCTGATTTCTTATAACCTTCTAAAGACAAACTCGTTGGCAATACATAAACTCCAGTTTTATGTTTGTAAATTGCATCCCTAACATCTGCCTCTTCACTCAAAACTTCATGTAAAGAGGGTTTTTTCTTTTCCATATTGAATAGAATCCCTAAATTAGCCATTGATATGTCTCCATCAATAGCTAAAACCTTTTTTCCCAATTTAGCAAGTGCTACTGCTAAAGATGCTGATGTTGTAGTTTTTCCAACCCCTCCTTTACCCGAAGCTATAGTAATTATCATAAATATCACAATTAAACTCTATTAATTTATGTTTATCTATCTTTCATAAAATTATATTTTAAATTTGTGACATACATTATAAATAGTGTTTTTTATAATTTTAGTGTCACACTTTTTAATACCTTCTTTATGTGTGGGAAAATTTTCCAAAGACTTTCACAAAAAATGAAAATGACCGAAAAGTTTAAATAAAGGATTTTATAACAGTATTTATTGGAAATCTATTGTGAGGTGGTATTATGGCTGAGCTTCCAGTTGCACCATTTGAGAGAATATTGAAAAAGGCTGGTGCTGAGAGAGTTAGCAGAGCAGCTGCAGAATACTTAGCAGAGGCTGTTGAAGAGATTGCATTAGAAATTGCAAAAGAAGCAGTTGAATTAGCTAAGCACGCAAAAAGAAAAACAGTAAAAGTTGAGGATATAAAATTGGCTTTGAAGAAATAAATTTTATTTTTAAAATTTTTAATTTTTATTATTAATATTTTACTTCCTTCCAAAACTTTAGAATTCTTTTGTTATTTTAATTTATATTCATTAATTTATATATTTATTTAAACGGTGGAAATATGCACAAAAGAATAAAAAATATAAAATATGCGGTAGTTACTGTAAGTGATAGTAGATATAATGATTTAATTAAGGGAAAAGAAGTAGATGATAAATCTGGAAAATTATTAAAAAAAGAACTAAACGCTAAAGTATATACAATAATCCCCGACAACAAAAATATGATTAAAGGAATAGTTGAGCATATAGTTGAATTTTTTGATGTAGATTGTATTGTTTTCACAGGAGGAACTGGAATAGCTGAGAGAGATGTCACTGTAGAAGCATTGAAAGAAATTATTGAAAAAGAGTTAGATGGCTTTAAAATTATTTTTCAAAAACTAAGTTATGAGGAAGTTGGATTCTCAGCCATGCTATCAAGAGCTATGGCTGGAATTTATAAAGGAAAAATCATATATGCCCTCCCAGGCTCAGTAAATGCATGTAGAACAGCATTAAAGATAATTAAAGAAGAAACAGGACATATATTAGGACATTTAAGAGAGGGATAAGATGAAATTTTTGTTAATAGCATCAAATAAAGATTTAGCAAGTAAAAACATAGCTAATCATATAAAAGAGTATTTTGATGTTTTTGAAACTGATAAGGAGCTTTTATCTCTAACTGCAGAAGATTTGGAGTATGCAGATTACTATATATTTTTATCAAAGCATAAAAGTATTGCAAATAAACCATCCCTAACAGTCCATACGCCCGGAAATTTAACTGAAGATAATACTTTTGGAGGAAATCCTAAGGAAGTTTGTCCATGTGATGCTGTTTTAAATACTCTTTTATTAAAAAACATTTACAAAAATTACAAAACATACTATGAGGATGGGAAGATTGGAGAGTTTGATGTCTCTTTTGAGGTAGTTCATCACTCTCCAACCGGTTTAAAAGCTCCAACAGTATTTGTTGAAATTGGAAGTAGTGAAAAAGAGTGGATTTTAAAAGAGGCTGGAGAGATAATTGCTAAATCTGTTTTGGAAACAATAGATGCAATGAAATCCAAAAATTATGATAAAAAAGTTAGAGCTATTGGCTTTGGTGGAGGGCATTATGCTCCAAAATTTACAAAACTTGCTTTAGAGGATAAATATTATTTTGGCTATTTAGTTCCAAAATATGCCTCAGTGTCTGAGGATGTTTTAAATCAACTTATCAGTAAGATGGAAGTGGATAAAGCTCTTATTGATTGGAAGGGATGTAGGGGAGATGATAAAAGGAGATATATTGAATTTTTTGAAAATAATGGAATCGAATGGGAAAGAGTTTAAATGTTTTTTCTAAAAGTTTTGGAGGGAATTGAATGGGAAAAAATTTAAGAGATTTACTTTTAGCATTTAAAAATGGAGATATAAGCTTAGATGAAATTGAAAAACAGATAAAGCTTAACTATTATGAAGAGATTGAGGAAAGATTAAAGTTGGATATAAACAGGCAGTTTAGGACAGGAGTTCCAGAAGTTGTTTATGGTAAGGGAAAAGATATAGATGAGATAATTAAAGCCACGCTAAAACTTGTAGAAAAAAATGGCATAGCGTTAGCAACTAAAATAGAAGATATTGAAAAACTTAGTGACGAAATTAGGAAGTGGAATTTAAAAAACTACGACATAAAAATTAACAAAAAAGCGAAAACATTAATAATAAAAAATAAAAACTATGAAGTAAAAAAAATAGGTAAAGTGGGTATATTAACAGCAGGGACCTCAGATATTCCAGTGGCAGAGGAGGCAAAAGACACATTAGAAATAATGGGAGTTGAAGCAATAACTGCTTATGATGTAGGAATTGCAGGCATTCACAGGCTGTTTCCAGCTTTAAAAAGAATGATTGAGGAAGATGTTTGCTGTATTATTGTTGTTGCTGGTATGGAGGGAGCTTTACCTTCAGTTATCGCCTCAATGGTTGATATTCCTGTTATTGGAGTTCCAACATCGACATCTTATGGGATAAAAATAACGCCTCTGTTAACTATGTTGCATTCATGTTCTCCTGGAATAGCGGTTGTTAATATTGATAATGGATTTGGAGCAGGTGTATTTGCAGGATTGATAGCTAAGATAATGCATAAGTAATAAAGATAGATGAGGGAAAATATGATAAAAGTTGTTGATGGAGAGTATGTAAAGACATTATATGAAGGAAATTTAGAAGAGATAATCAATGAGATAGACACTGGATATATTTTAATTTTAGTTAAAGAAGGGAATAAATTACATGAGGGTTATATCTTTGTTGAAGATGGAAAAATTGTTGGATGCTACTACACCGATAGTGAATCTACAGAGGTTTTTGGAAATAAAGAAAAAGTTATTGAACTGTTAAACTACGAAAACAAAGTTATAGATATCTACAAATATAATAAAGATAAAATAAATTTAATGAAATGGCTATATCCAGAGATTTTTGCATGTAAAGACACAAATAAAGTATCTGAAAAAAATGAAGATATGAGTGAGAAGAGAGACATAGTTGAAAAATATCTCAACATAAAATTGGACATACCATTGGATAATTTAATAGAGGCAAATACAAAGGACTTTGAAAAATACTTAGAAGATAATAAATATATTATTATAAATGCTTATAGAAAAAAAGATGGCAAATTTGAGAACGGTTATATAATATACAAAGGACAAACACCAATAGCAGCGGCTTATGAATGTGACTTAGGAGTTTTGTTAGGAAAAGATGCCTATGAAAAATTGGAAGAAATGTTGAAAGATGAAAATACAGTTATTGATGTCTATGAGTATAATGAGAAAAAAACACATGTTATATTAGAACTATACCCACAAATGAAAATTCTGGATGAAAACGAAAATAAAAGTAGTGAAAAAGCGGATAGTTTAGAAAGTGAAGGTAGTATAACAACTGCTGAAGAAATAGAAGAAGAATCAACAGTCTCAAGAGAAGAACTGCTAAAAAAATTGGGAATAAAAGAGCCAGATGAGAATTGGATAGAGACAATATTAGAAGATGTGTTTAGACCTTCAGATGAAGAATTGGAAGAACTAAAAGAAAAAATTGAGAGTGAGATTGTTAATAAAGTTAAGAGGATGGAAGGTGTTAGTGATGTTTTAGTTAATCTTAAGATTAAGTGGGAGAATGGTAGATACTATATATTTGGGGATGTTAATGTAAAGAGAAAAAGAATCTTGGGAATTATCAAAAAAGATATAGACCCTTCAATTGTTAAATTTGAGATTGACAATACAATTAAAAAATATGTATCCAAATATACCTCAAGGATAAATATTAATATAGAGTAATAAAATAAAAAGCAAATATTCAAATAGAAGAAATGAAGAGGTATTAACATGGATGCGATAATAATTTTTTTAATTCTTTTTATAGTTGGGGTCTTGATTGGTGTAGGAGTGTATTACTATAAAGAGAAAGAAAGAAAGAAAACGTATAAGATTATTGAAATGGAAATTATCGAAAATCTTAAAGAATTAAAACCTTATGTAGCTCCAGATGAAGGTAGGGAATATACAAAAGAATTTGATTTGGTTGAAATAGCTCTTTCTTATGATATAGAAGATATTATTGTTGTTAATGATGAGGGTTTAGTTATAGCCACTACATTAAAGGATGCTGATGAAGTTGGAGCTACTGCATCGAGCATATTTGAATATATTAAAAAACTATGTGGAAATATAAAAAAGGTCGTTATATTTAAGGAAGATAGTTATCTATACATCTATCCATTAAAACTTTATGGTGAAAATCTGTATGTTATAATAGAGTCAAAAATAGCCCTTGACGTTATAGAAGAGAAAGAAATACTGAAAAGAATAACAGGAGTTCTCAAAAAGTATTTCTCAACAATTACAACCATAGAGCAAGAAATTCCAGAGGAGGCATTATTGAGTATTTAAAAATTTTATAATTTATATTGGCAATATTGTTCCTCTAACAGGAACAAAGGTTGGAATCTTTAATGTCTTCCAAATAGTCATAGCGAATGATAATGATTGATATCTCTCCCCATGCATAACTATAGCTTTTTCTGGTTTAGGAATCTTCTTTATATATCTAACTAATGAATTATAATCACCATGAGCAGAAAATTCTATTTTAACAACTTTTCCCCTTATAGGGATTTTATTTTTAAATGGCTGAATTTCTTTAGCTCCCTCTTCTAATTCCCTTCCTAATGTTCCCTCTGCCTGATAACCAGTTAATATAAGCTTGTTTTTTGGGTCTTTCAATAACTTTAAATATTTTAATACCGGTCCTCCTTGAACCATCCCTGAAGTTGAAACAATAATACAAGGCTCTTTATTAAATACTAAGCTTTCATCTGCCTTCTTTATCTCACCAAATGGATTAATTCTATTCTCAACCATATTTTTTATTTTTGGATTTAGCCAATTTATATAGCTCATATAAACAGCAGTTGCATGAATTAGGGAGCCGTCAGTATATATTGGCACATCCCTTAACTTTCCACTTCTAATATAGTTGTTTATAATCAACAATATCTCTTGAGCTCTACCAATTGCAAAAACTGGGATTATTACTTTTCCTCCATTTTCTATTGTTTCAGATATTTCCTCAATTAATTGCCTCTCTAAAGTTTTTCTTGCTGGCTTTATATCCAATGGAGATCCATAAGTAGATTCTATAATTAGGACATCAATCTCATCGATATCTGTATCTGCAGGGAGTAATGTTCTTGAAACTCCTTCATTTATGTCCCCAGTATAGAGAATTTTTTTCCCATCCACTTCCAAGTATATGGAAGCACTTCCCAATATATGCCCGGCATTGTAAAATTTAAATTTAATGTTTTCAGTTATTTGCCTTTCCTCATAGTAATTTAGGCACTCAATATTTTCCATAGCATGCTGAATGTCTTCTTCTTTATAAGCTTTTGTTAAATTTAGAGTATCTCTCCAAGTTATAAACATTAAATCAGCTGTTGGATGTGTGCAATAAATCTTTTTGAATTTATAAAATGGGATTGCTCCACAATGGTCAAGATGAGCATGGGAAACAATAACTGCATCTACTGCTTTATCATCTACCTTAGGTATTTCTCCAGTGTCTGGAGACATTCCGCAATCCAATAAAACTCTCCCTTTTTGTGTTTCTACCTCAACACAACTCATCCCAATTTGCTGGCAACCACCATGAAACTTTAATAAAACCATACTACCATCCCAAAAATTTATATATATTTTATTTGGATAAATCCTATTACCCAGGCAAAGAATAGGAAACCAAAAATTAAGTTAAGATTAAAAGAAAATTTTCATAGTTTTTCGTAAAGTTGTTAAATTTAGTTATGAAAAATTGAACACCCTCTATCGAAAGACATTTATTATGTCCTTTATCTTTAGAATATTTGCAAAAACCAATAATTTAGATGCCAATTAATTAACAAAAGAAAAATTAAGCCTTGTCATATCCTATCAAAAATATGCAAATCAAAAATTTCAGGTATCATAATTATTATATGGTGAGTTCTACTAAATATCTATTTTATTATTTTTAAATCTTACTATAAAAAGGATTGGTGAATATAATGGAACATAGGCATGTCATCTCCGCGTTAGTTTTAAATAAACCAGGAGTATTGCAGAGAATTTCAGGGTTATTTACAAGGAGAGGGTTTAATATTTCAAGTATTACAGTCGGAATAACAGAGAATCCACAAATTTCAAGAGTTACGATAGTTGTTAATGGAGATGATAAGATATTAGAGCAGGTTATCAAACAACTCAACAAATTAATTGATGTTATAAAGGTTAGTGAGTTAGAGGAAAAGAAATCCGTTCAGAGAGAGCTCTGTTTAATAAAGATTTATGCACCAACAGAGAGTGCAAAATCACAAGTTATTCAATATACAAGCATATTTAGAGGAAATGTTGTAGATTTAAGTCCAGAATCTTTAATTGTAGAGATAACTGGTAGTGAAGATAAAATAAACGCATTTATTGACTTAGTTAAACCATTAGGAATTAAAGAAATGGCAAGAACTGGAATAACTGCCTTAGCAAGGGGACCAAAAATCTTAAAACCAAAAAGCTAAGTTTTAAAAAGACCAAAATAAGGTGGAAACATGAACGATGACGTTAAAATGAAGTGTGGTTTGGAAATGCACGTGAAAATTTAATAAAGTTTCATCAAAACTAACACCTCCTCGCTTACGCTCGGAGGTGTAAATTAAAATTTAATGGGTGGAAATATGGAAGATGTTAAAATGAAGTGTGGTTTGGAGATACATGTTCAAATTGATACAAAATCAAAATTATTCTGTAACTGCTCAACGAATTATTTAGATGCAGAGCCAAACACGAATGTTTGTCCTGTCTGTCTTGGATTGCCTGGAGCAAAACCACTCCCACCAAATAAAAAGGCAGTGGAAGTTGCAATAATGGTTGCAAAGATGCTTGGTTGTAAAATAGTTGTTGATGAAGATATTTACTTCCAAAGAAAGCATTATGATTATCCAGATTTACCGAGCGGTTATCAGAGAACTTCAACCCCTATTGGAGTAGATGGAGAGTTTATGGGTATTGGAATACATGAGGTTCATTTAGAGGAAGACCCTGGGCAGTACAACCCAAGTTTTGGAATTGTTGATTATAACAGAAGCGGAACCCCACTAATTGAGATTGTTACAAAGCCAGATATAAAAAGCCCAGAAGAAGCAAGAGAATTTTTAAAGCAATTGATGACATTATTCAGATACCTTGGCTGTTTAAGAGGAGAAGGAACAATGAGGGCTGATGTAAATATTTCCATTGAATATATGGGAGTCCAAGGAAATAGGGTTGAGGTTAAAAACGTCAATTCAATTAAAGGGGTTTATAAAGTTCTAAAATATGAACTAATCAGACAGAAAAACATTATTAAAAGAGGGGGAGAGGTTAAAAGAGAAACAAGAGCATTCTTAGAAAGTCAGATGATAACTAAGGCAATGAGAAGTAAAGAGACTGCTGAAGATTACAGATATATTCCAGACCCAGACATTCAGCCAATAGTCATCTCTGAAAAATGGGTTAAGGAAATAGAGGAAAAAATGCCAGAAACACCATTAGCTAAGAAGAAAAGATTTGTTGAAGAGTATGGTATTGATGAAGAGGATGCTAAGGTATTAGTTTCTGACTTAGATATGGCTGAAATGTTTGAGGAAGTTGTTAAATCCTTAGGTGTTAATAAGGAAAATGTTGATTTGGCAGTTACATGGATTAGAAATGAGTTGAGGAGGTCTTTACAGTATCACAAAGTAGATTTGTATGAGAGTGGGGTTAAGGCAGAGCATATAGTTGAATTAATAAAGCTAATTAAAGAGGGGGTTATATCTCAAAAAATAGCTAAAGAGATTGTTGATTTGTTGGTTATAAATAGAGGAAAGAAGATGCCTAAAGAACTCGTTGAGGAGCTTGGATTAACAGTTATTAGAGATGAAGACGCTTTAGTTAAAGCGGTTGAGGAAGCTATTAAAAACAATCCAAAGGCAGTTGAAGATTATCTAAATGGTAAAAAAGAGGCATTGAACTTCTTAATGGGGCAAGTAATGAGATTAACAAGGGGAAGGGCAGATCCAAAGAGAGTCATTGAGTTATTGAAAGAGAGATTAGATAAATAAATTTTTATTATTCTTTTTTTTAATAATTATTTTTTAGGTGATAATAATGGCAGACCTTGATAGGAAGTTAATAGAAATTTTAGATATTTTATCTAAATCAAAAGAGCCTGTAGGGGCTAAAATTATAGCTAAAGAACTTAATAAGAGGGGTTATAAAATTGGAGAGAGGGCTGTGAGATATCATTTAAAGTTATTGGATGGGATGAAATTAACAAAAAAAGTTGGTTATGCTGGAAGGGTTATAACTGAGAGAGGTTTAGAGGAGTTGGAGAAAGCTAATATATCTTATAGACTGGGGAGTATTTACTCGAATATATTGGAAAAAACAATATCTGCCAACTATAGGTTTGGATATGTAGTTATCAACAGATGTCAGGTTTATGCAGACTTTAATGATGTGTTAAAAATAATAAAAAGTGTCTATGAGTCTGGTTTGGCTGTTGGGGATAGAGTTGGAATTATAGATAGGGAAAAATTCGTGGAAATAAATACCCTCTGCTCATTAAACTTTGATAATATCCTACTACAAAATGGCATTTTTCCACTCCATGTATGTGCTGGAGTTGTTAAATATGAGGATGGAAAACCAGTAGAATTTAAAGAAATTATAGATTACAAATCTACATCTATAGACCCATTGAGAGCATTTATTGAGAAGAAAGAAACAGATGTTATGGGTATTATAGAGAATGGGGAGGGTTATTTACCAGCAAACTTTAGATACTTTGGAGTTGAGTTTTTGGAGAGATTTGAGACTATATTGGAGATAGATGAATTAAAATGTATTATTAGTTATGGGACAGAAAATGTTTTAGGATTAGATGTTGGAGATGATAAGGTGGGAGTCGCTTTAATTGGAGGTCTAACACCAATAGCTCCATTTGTTGAAAACAACTACTGCGTTGAAATTTGTCCAATGTCATCAATTGTTAGATTAGAATCTCTCCATAAGCTTAAAAAGAATCCAAGGGATATAGTAACAAAGAAGGCAAATATAAGAATAAAAACCGCTTTATCAAAAATGTTCAATGCAATGGCAAAGGTAACCTATGATATAGATGAAGCTGATGGAGATGTTATAGTAAATACTGCATTTATCGATAAAAAATACCTTGATGAGGCATTTGATATACTAAAAGAGGCATATAAAAAAGGTTTAGGCATATCCGACAGATTTGGAATTGTTGAAGAAAATGATAGGATAAAAATTCAAACAATCTGTGCTGTAACCTTAGATGGAATATTTTTAAGAAACTCAGTTCCTCTCATACCAAAATATGGGGGGATTTTGGAGATAACTGAAGATAAGGAGAGGTTTATTGATATAATTGGTTATGATGGTTCGTCATTAGACCCTCATGAAGTTTTCTTTAATTTTGTTGATTGTGAAAAAACATTTTTGGCAGGATTTAGGGAAGTGCATAGAGTTGCAAGAGAGAAATTAGAAGAAGTTTTAAAGAAATTAAATTGGAATGGTATTAAAGCTATAGGAGAGCCAAACAATGAACTTTATGGTATTGGCGTGAATAAAGACATGTGTGGAGTTGTAACAATGGGGGGAATAAATCCCTTAGTGTTATTGAAAGAGAATGAAATACCTATTGAGTTAAAGGCAATGCATGAAGTTGTTAGATTTTCAGATTTAAAGAGTTATAAGGAGATTTAAACTCATATATCCTAAATACTCTCATTAAAGTGGGGCTGAACGAAGTGAAGCCCCGCTCGGGTATCCCAATAGGGGCTTCCCCTATGGATTTAAAGAGTTATAAAAATATTTAACCACAATTAGTGATATAAAGGAACTTTAAACTTTTTAAGATTTAAAAGCCATTTTTATTGATTCAACTATTGCCTTTATTATATAATTATCATCAATCCTTTCAGCATCCCTTGATGTTAAATCAATCCTTAAACTTTTACTTGCCCCAGGCATACCTGCCACGGTTATAGTTATAATTCCATAATTTTTTAACAAATTAAACCCAATCTCAATGAGTTTTTTAATATTTATAGTGTCATCTTTATAAACTCTTTTTATTACAAATCCCGTTGGTGTTCTTTCATAAACAATATTTATATTATCATCTATTGCCTTAAGCTCTTTGTTTAATTTTTCAATCTTAGATAAATCAAAGTTTTTAGCCCTTTCAAATGCTTTTCTAATTCTTTCTAAGTTAAAGTTTTTTAAAGCTCTATATATACCAGCCAATAAAGGGGGCTGAGCTTCTAAGCCAAACTTAGTGCCTTCAATATATATCTTATCAACAAGTTCCTTTTTTCCAGCTAATAAACCTCCCCTCGGTCCTTCCATAAGCTTATCTGTGCTTGTAACTACCAAATCAGCTCCCAATTTTAATGCTGGAGGTTGATTAAATAACAACCTAACTCTCGCTCCAGAGGCATCATCAACAAAGACAATAGCTTCTTTATTTTTAGCTGTATTAATAACTTTTTTAAAGTTTTCAAGTTCAATAACTTTCAAATCCATTGTTGAACCAGTGATAATAACTAGAGTATCTTTATCTATTTTATTTAAAATCTCTCCTACTTTATCAGATTCAAAATACTTAGCATTAACAATTTTACAACTTCTCTCTATTGATGGATGTCCTGGAAGTTCTGGTAGATAGTGGATAACTTTTTTTGGTTTTAATGCCAATATAGTGGCTAAAATTGCCGATGATGTTCTATTAAAACCAACACATTTATCATTCTCATCTCCACCTAAATGTTTAAGCCCATATTCATTAACCTTCTCTGCAAAGTAAGATGACCCAATGTAGGTATTTAATAAAGCTTTATCTTTTTCATCTATTAAAAACCCTCCTGACAATCCACTTAAGTCATACAATGCATCTCTACCCTTTTCATTTAATATTTCTAAGATAATTTTTCTTGCCTTCTCTAATCTTAAAAACTCCTCATAGTCGGAGAGCATTAAATCACCAATACAAGTTTATAAAAATTTAAAAAATTTAAAAAATAAAAGGAAAATAATAATGATTTATCCAGCCCCACAAGCATCTCCTAAATCCAGGTCTATTAATTTTCCTTCTTCTAATTCTTCTTTTTCTAATTTCTTAACGACTTCATCAATATCTTCTTTTCTTTCTGTTATCTTCGACTTATCGATAACTCTCAATAGGTGCGGTCTATACATTAAATTGTTATCTAACACAACCCAAATGTCTCCATTTTCGTCTTTTCTTATATCTACAACTCTTCCTTTTGTTCCAGTATTTATATAAACCACATAATCTCCAACTTTAATATTAACTTCATCCATGTATCCCACGCTCCAAATATTTTATAATAGGACTTTCGCAATTTATATATTGAATTTGGAACTTAGACACCCAGAGGGTGTCAATACGCAATAAAAAATTTATTCCTGCGAAAGTCCTATTACAATAATCTTCTCTCATAGCATGTATTAATAATTTATTCAAATTATTGTTCTATTCCTAAAAACGTTGCATATAACAACCTCTCGTTATAGGATGCACTTGAGGGATGCGTCCCCAATCCGGAGGGGTTGGGGCTGAGGCAAGCCCACGACTGGTGGTGAAACCCCGCAGCAACCAGCCGCAAGAAAGGTTTATCCTTTCTTGCGACCGTACCTCCCACTTAATTCCGGTTGATCCTGCCGGAGGCCACTGCTATCGGGGTCCGACTAAGCCATGCGAGTCAAGGGGCTCCCTTCGGGGAGCACCGGCGCACGGCTCAGTAACACGTGGCTAACCTACCCTCGGGTGGGGGATAACCTCGGGAAACTGAGGCTAATCCCCCATAGGGGAGGAGGTCTGGAATGATCCCTCCCCGAAAGGCGTAAGCTGCCCGAGGATGGGGCTGCGGCGGATTAGGTAGTTGGTGGGGTAACGGCCCACCAAGCCTACGATCCGTACGGGCCCTGAGAGGGGGAGCCCGGAGATGGACACTGAGACACGGGTCCAGGCCTACGGGGCGCAGCAGGCGCGAAACCTCCGCAATGCGCGAAAGCGCGACGGGGGGACCCCGAGTGCCCACGCCCTGCGTGGGCTTTTCCGGAGTGTAAACAGCTCCGGGAATAAGGGCTGGGCAAGTCCGGTGCCAGCAGCCGCGGTAATACCGGCGGCCCAAGTGGTGGCCACTGTTATTGGGCCTAAAGCGTCCGTAGCCGGCCCGGTAAGTCTCTGCTTAAATCTGCGGCTCAACCGCAGGGCTGGCAGAGATACTGCCGGGCTTGGGACCGGGAGAGGCCGGGGGTACCCCAGGGGTAGCGGTGAAATGCGTTGATCCCTGGGGGACCACCTGTGGCGAAGGCGCCCGGCTGGAACGGGTCCGACGGTGAGGGACGAAGGCCAGGGGAGCAAACCGGATTAGATACCCGGGTAGTCCTGGCTGTAAACTCTGCGGACTAGGTGTCGCGTCGGCTTCGGGCCGACGCGGTGCCGAAGGGAAGCCGTTAAGTCCGCCGCCTGGGGAGTACGGTCGCAAGACTGAAACTTAAAGGAATTGGCGGGGGAGCACTACAACGGGTGGAGCCTGCGGTTTAATTGGATTCAACGCCGGGCATCTTACCAGGGGCGACGGCAGGATGAAGGCCAGGTTGACGACCTTGCCAGACGCGCCGAGAGGTGGTGCATGGCCGTCGTCAGCTCGTACCGTGAGGCGTCCTGTTAAGTCAGGTAACGAGCGAGACCCGTGCCCCATGTTGCTACCTCCTCCTCCGGGAGGAGGGCACTCATGGGGGACCGCCGGCGCTAAGCCGGAGGAAGGTGCGGGCAACGACAGGTCCGCATGCCCCGAATCCCCTGGGCTACACGCGGGCTACAATGGCCGGGACAATGGGACGCGACCCCGAAAGGGGGAGCGAATCCCCTAAACCCGGTCGTAGTCCGGATCGAGGGCTGTAACTCGCCCTCGTGAAGCCGGAATCCGTAGTAATCGCGCCTCACCATGGCGCGGTGAATGCGTCCCTGCTCCTTGCACACACCGCCCGTCACGCCACCCGAGTTGAGCCCAAGTGAGGCCCTGTCCGCAAGGGCAGGGTCGAACTTGGGTTCAGCGAGGGGGGCGAAGTCGTAACAAGGTAGCCGTAGGGGAACTGCGGCTGGATCACCTCCTGAGAAAAAAGCGCTGGTTGCTGCGGGGCACCAAACCAGTCGTGGGCTTGCCTCATAGGGAAAGTGGGCCCGTAGCTCAGCTGGGAGAGCGCCGGCCTTGCAAGCCGGAGGCCGTGGGTTCAAATCCCACCGGGTCCACTATATATGCAGCCTGCAACTCCAAAGAGTTGCAGGTGAAGGGCCTGATACGGGACTTTCGCAGGAAATAATTTTTATTTGGTAATTGATGCTTTCAGCATCTCACTACCTTATAAATATTACAAACTGCGAAAGTCCCGTAAAAACATGAGGGCCATGCATAGGCTTCCACATCCCGGTGAAATCTGGATACTCTGCCGGGCCACCAGCCCACCTGGTGGATGGCTCGGCTCGGGGCGCCGAGGAAGGGCGTGGCAAGCTGCGATAAGCCCGGGGGAGGCGCAGGCAGCCGTGGAACCCGGGATCCCCGAATGGGACTTCCTGCCCCATTTGGGGCGCTCCCGTTAGGGAGCGGGAACGCGGGGAAAAGAAGCATCCGAGTACCCGCAGGAAAAGAAACCAACAGGGATGCCGGGAGTAGGGGCGACCGAAACCGGCACAGGGCAAACCGAATCCCTACCCGTAAGGGTAGGGAGATGTGGAGTTGCAGGGCCCCCAATACAGACCCCCACTGGGAAGCCGAAGTCCCCTGGAATGGGGCGCCATAGAGGGTGAAAGCCCCGTAGGCGTAACCAGTTGGGGGTCTTGGGGTGTCCCTGAGTACCGCGCGTTGGATATCGCGCGGGAAGCTGGGAGACATTAGGCTTCCAACCCTAAATACGTCCCGAGACCGATAGCGAACTAGTACCGTGAGGGAAAGCTGAAAAGCACCCCTTGCGGGGGGTGAAAAGAGCCTGAAACCAGGTGGGTACGGAATGGCACGGCCCGAAAGGTAACCACCCCGAAGGAAACTCCCGCGAGGGAGGAGTACGAGGGGTGGCATGCCGGGGTCGTGCCGTCCGTTTCGAAAAACGGGCCGGGGAGTGTACGGGTGTGGCGAGCCTAAGGGGTTCAACCCCGGAGGCGTAGGGAAACCGACATGCCCGCAGCCCTTATGGGTGAGGGGCGGGGTCTTAATGGGCCCGGAGTCACACCCGTACGACCCGAAACCGGGCGATCTAGGCCGGGGTAGGGTGAAGCCCCTCGCCAGAGGGGTGGAGGCCCGCAGGGGTGTTACCGCGCAAAGTGCTCCTCTGACCCCGGTCTAGGGGTGAAAAGCCAATCGAGCCCGGAGATAGCTGGTTCCCCCCGAAATAACTCGCAGGTTAGCCGGGGGTTAGGTAGATGGCGGGGTAGAGCCACGGATAGGGTGTTTAGGGGGCGAGAGCCTCGGCACCCTGTCAAACTCCGAACCCGTCATCGCCGTAGCCCCCGAGTGAGGGCATACGGGTAAGCCGTATGTCCGAGAGGGGAACAACCCGGACCCGGGTTAAGGCCCCTAAGTGCCGGCTAAGTGTAAATGAGAAGGGAGTCCCTGGCCTAAGACAGCGGGGAGGTTGGCTTAGAAGCAGCCATCCTTTAAAGAGTGCGTAACAGCTCACCCGTCGAGGTCAGGGGCCCCGAAGATAACGGGGGCTAAGCCGGCCGCCGAGACCCGGGGGGGCTGAAAAGCCATCCGGTAGGGGGGCGTCCCGCGGGGGTAGAAGCTCGGCCGTGAGGTCGGGTGGACCCCGTGGGAACGAGAATCCCGGCAGTAGTAACAGCAAAGTGGGGTGAGAATCCCCACCGCCGAAGGGGCCAGGTTTCCACAGCAACGGTCGTCAGCTGTGGGTTAGCCGGTCCTAACCCCCGGGGTAATTCCCTGGGGGGGAAAGGGAAGCGGGTTAATATTCCCGCGCCACCGGGGTACGTGCGGCAACGCAAGGCCAGCTCCTGACGCTTCGGGGTAGGCCGACCACCCCCGTCGGGGTGGCCAAGCGCATAAGCCCGGGGAGTGCCGTAATGGCGAGAACCGGGCAAAAGCGTGATGGGCCCTCCGTTAGGAGGGTTCGGCTGAGCCCTGGAGCCCGTGAAAAGGGAGCTGGCAAGGATCCCCGGTGACCGTACCCAGAACCGACACAGGTGCCCCTAGGCGAGTATCCTAAGGCGTGTCGGGAGAATCCGGCCCAGGGAAGTCGGCAAATTGGCCCCGTAACTTCGGGAGAAGGGGTGCCTGCGGTCTTCTCTAAGTGAGGGGACCGCAGTCGCAGTGGCCAGGGGGGTCCGACTGTTTAATAAAAACACAGGTCTTGGCTAGCCCGTAAGGGTGTGTACCAAGGCCGACGCCTGCCCAGTGCCGGTACGTGAAACCCGGGTACAACCGGGCGAAGCGCCGGTAAACGGCGGGGGTAACTATAACCCTCTTAAGGTAGCGAAATTCCTTGTCGGGTAAGTTCCGACCTGCATGAATGGCGTAACGAGACCCCCACTGTCCCGGGCCGGAACCCGGTGAACCTACCATTCCGGTGCAAAGGCCGGAGACCCCCAGTGGGAAGCGAAGACCCCGTGGAGCTTTACTGCAGCCTGTCGTTGGGGCATGGCCGTGGGTGCACAGCGTAGGTGGGAGCCGTCGAAGCCACCCCTCCGGGGGTGGTGGAGGCGCCCATGGGACACCACCCACCCATGGCCATGTCCCTAACCCCGTAAAGGGGGACACCGGCAGGTGGGCAGTTTGGCTGGGGCGGCACCCCCCTGAAAAGGCATCAGGGGGGCCCAAAGGTCGGCTCAGGCGGGTCAGAACTCCGCCGTGGAGTGCAAGGGCAAAAGCCGGCCTGACTTGGTCGGTAAAAGAGGCCGACCAAGAGGCGAAAGCCGGGCCTAGCGAACCCCTGTGCCTCACCGATGGGGGCCAGGGATAACAGAAAAGCTACCCCGGGGATAACAGAGTTGTCGCGGGCAAGAGCCCATATCGACCCCGCGGCTTGCTACATCGATGTCGGTTCTTCCCATCCTGGGCCTGCAGCAGGGCCCAAGGGTGGGGCTGTTCGCCCATTAAAGGGGATCGTGAGCTGGGTTTAAACCGTCGTGAGACAGGTTGGTTGCTATCTGCTGGGGGTGTTGGCCGCCTGAGGGGAAGGTGGCTCTAGTACGAGAGGAACGAGCCGCCGGCGCCTCTGGTCTACCGGTTGTCCGACAGGGCATTGCCGGGCAGCTACGCGCTAAGGGATAAGGGCTGAAGGCATCTAAGCCCGAAACCCTCCCCGAAAATAGGCGGCCAGTCCTTCGGGGACGAGGGCTCTCCTATAAGAGGAGGTTGATAGGCCGGGGGTGTAAGCGCCGAGGGCTTTGCCCGAGGCGTTCAGCCCGCCGGTACTAATCGCCCAAGGGCCCGGCAGGGTATCCAGACACTAAGCGGATGTGGAAGCCTATGCATGGCCCAAAAAAAGGAATGGAAATTCTTGAATGGGTTATATGGGTGTATAGTTATTATTTTATTTTATCACATTATATCAATAAATTTAAATATACAAATAAAACTGAAAATAAAATTTTGTAAAAGAGATAAAAATTACTTCTTCTTTTTCTTCTTCTTTTCTGGCTCTTCTTTTGTAATAATTATTTTTTCTGCTTTAATTACTGCATTGTATAAGACTATTTTTATTCCTGGTGGAAGCCCAGCAAATGTTCCTGGAAGAGTCATAGTTGGTACTTCAATTCCTTCAACTTCTTCCATCTCTTCTTCTACTTCTTCCTCTTCAATTGCCTCTTCTTCAACTTCAGCACCTATTCTTTCAGCACATGGGTGTCCTTTTTCTTTTAGGAACTTGATTAATTCATCAGTTGTTTTAACGTCTTCTTCTGTAGCTATCTTATCATACAACTCTTCTGGTATCGCATCTTTAACTCTCTCTTTTAACTCTTTCGGTAACCAAACAACCCTCTCCCAACCACCGTCTCCCTGTAAGAACTTAGGGGATTTCATATAAGATATTGAAATACCAACGAACCCAGGAACCTGCTTTCCACCACTACACTGCCCAGCTAAAGTAGAGAATGGAATTCCCATTGGAGTTTCTCCTTTATATCCCCTATGTGCTATACCAAATCCATCAACCTCTGGGATGTAGAAGACAATAGCCTCAAAGCATCCGCAAGATGTGCAAGGTTTTTCTAATGCACTATGTAGGGTTACCTCTTCAACAGTTCCTTGAGACCTTTCTCTAACAACTTCATTTACTCCAGAGTAAATTCCTAACTTTTCATCCAAGCATTCTCCTTTAGGTATTTCAAATATCGGTCCGTTAGGGTCTATTTTAGCAGCAGCCCTTGCATCTAAGTAGTTTATACCTCCACACAACGCTGGTCTGTCTGGAGTTATAACACACACGTGTGTTGGAGCGAAACTTTGACACATCACACAACCATAGAATACATCAACATCCTCTTCATGCAGTGCCTTAGTTTTCTCATCTCTTTTGTTGTAAATTTCTCTTGCCTTTTCTAACTCTTCTTTAACTTTTTCTGGGTCTGTTATGATGGTTACATCACATTTTTCTATAAACGGAAACTCTGCCTTAAACAATCTTTGAACGACTTTTCCAATATGCTTTAATCTCAATCCCTTATTAAAAGAATCCTTATTTATTCTTATCCATACTTGGTCTCTTTGGTTTAGGTGCATTACTCCTTCTATGTAATTTAAAAACTCATGGATTCTTCTTTCTAAAACTCCTTCTAAATCTTCCTCCAAATTACTTCCACTAACTTCAACAATTATAGCGAATGGGTTTCTACTACCCTCTTCCATCTCATCAATATCTTTTCCTATAATTTCAACCTTATCCTCTGCTTTATTTACAACTTTTACCAACTCAAAACCATAACTCTTCGGCCCTGCAAGTTCAACATACATATCAGGGCCCCTAACTCTCTCCCCCTCATTCATCGGCCCAACAGAGACAGGGATATCATCAAACATGCTTTCTCACCTTTAAGTGTTTTTATAGGTTTTCTTTAGCTTCTTCTCTCAAAATTTTAAGTATTTTTTTTCTTTTCTCTTCTTTCATCATGTCAAGTGTTTCTTCTGATACTAATAAGAGGGCTTTGTCCTTACAAGCCTCTACACAGGCTGGAGTTATTCTATCAACATCCAAGCAGAGGGTGCATTTATGAGCAACCCTGTTTTTTATAAATATTGCTCCTATTGGGCAGGCAATTGCACACATTCCACAAGCAATACATCTCTCCTTATCTACAATTGGAATGCCATCTTTTAGATAGATTGCATCAACAGGACAAATCTCTTTACAGGGAGCGTTTTCACACTGCATGCAAAATATTGGAATGCCATCAACCTTCCTTACTCTACTCTCTCCATGAATCTCTTTACAGATGTTTATACAGTCATAGCATTTGGTGCATTTTTCTGGATTTAAGACGATAATTTTTGGGTTCATTCTACCCCTCCAATAACTTCCTCAAATAGTCTAAATATTCTTCCTTGCTGAGATTTGGGAATGAATAAAGGGTATTTGGCTGATAATATTTGTCTATTGATATTGTTACCACATTTGAGAACTGTTTTAGATGAGTTGCTGCCTGAGCTAAGTAATAGTAAGTTATTCCAGTGAATAGGGCTAAATCATAATCACTACTTGCCAAATATTTCATTATAGCCATTAAATTCATTTCTTCCGGTGTTTTTATTGTTTTTAAGTTAAATTTCTCAATTAATTTGCTGATTAGCTCTTTCTCATTTTCCTCCAAATTCTCTCCCAATATTAAGATTGGTTTTTTAGCCCTTCTAATCATCATCTTAACAAGTGTTGGAGATGTTATTTCAGCATGTGCTACATTGCTCCCAGCTGTTGGGATATAGGCAATAAATCTCTCATCCATTACTATCACCAACTTCAGAAATTTAAAGTAAAAGAATTAGGAGTTAATACAATATTGTTGGGTCTTGTGGATATTTCTCCAATGGCTTCCATCCTTTTTCTTCTAAGTATGCCATTATCTTATCTTTCATCATAAATGGGATGTCTTTTTCAGTTCTAACGAATTTCTCTAAATCTGGAGGCATTCTTCCAAAGTATTTTTCATAGACATCAACGTAGTGGTAAATCTTATTGGCTCTACCTTTTGGAGTATCGTTTGGCCTCATACATAGCTTTGGAATCATGCAGATGCATTCTTTAACATTCTCAGCAGTTACAATCAAATGCTCTGGAGCTGGCTCTATCTCCAAAATTTCTCCTGTTTTTTTATCTTTAACTTTGAATTTCTCTCCATTGCTTAAATACAGCCTTCTATACTTAGCTCCATGAGGGCCTAAAATAACAGGGATTCCCCATCTATTGACTCCAGTAGCAATTGCAGCAGCCTTTTGACTCATAGCACCCCATGCAACACCAACAGCTCCAACTTTGTTTAGTATGTAATCTGCAACTTCAGCATAGTTTCCTCTCAACGGAACTTTGGCAAAGATGTTGGCAATTTTTATAGCAGCTCCAGTAATGTGGCAGTTTGAGAGACAAGAACCACAATTTACAAGACCTCCAGCCCTAAATTCACCTGGATACTTCTCATATAATGTTTTTCCATCTTTATCTTTCCACATTCCAATTGCCATTGCTGCACAACCAGTTGCTACAACTATATACTTCCTCTCCAAGAACTCCTTTGCAATCATCGCTACTTCTTCCTCACCATTTGGATGGTTTGAACATCCAACTAAAGCAACAACTCCAGGAATATCTCCAAATACAATTGGAGCTCCAACACTTCTAATTTCAACATCTTTTATAGGCCCTCTTCCAGCCCTCATCTTGAACTTTAAGTCTTTATAGTATGCCTCTCCAACCTTTGTAGTCATGCTAACTATTGGCAAATTCCTTGGACAGATAGCTTCACATCTTCCACAGCCATAACATCTCTTATACAAATCAATGAATCCTTTAAAATTACCCTGTTTTGCTAAAGCCATTGCTTCCTTAACTTTAAATGCATTTGGACAGTTTCTGTTGCACCATCCACATTCAGTGCATTGTTTTGCCAACTCAACAACTTCATTTAAATCTGGTAGGGTTTTTCTATCCTTTCTCTCCTTAGCAACTATTTTAGCAACTTCAACAGCAACTTTTCCAACTTTCTTCTCATCTAAGAGTAAAGCTGCCCTATTTCTCAATAAATAGCCTATAATTTCATCCTCATCCATGTGGGAAACATCCTCTAATCCCAAACACATCTTCTCATTTGTTGCTATCAAGACAGCTCCAGTTTTTAAAACCTCCTCTAAGATATCTGTTCTAATACACTGCTCATCTACAATTACAACATCAGCAACCCCACTTCTTACAAACATCAACTGCCTTGATAAAGGCCCTACAACCTTTGGTTTATCTGAAACCCTTGTGATGTCTATAGCTGTACAACAGATACCGCAGACCTCTACTTCATCCTCCATACTGTTTTCTTCTAAATACTCTAATATGTAGCTACCTGGGACTACGTTATGCCCAATACACAAGATAACTGGCTTACTCTTGTCTATGCAACCAAACCCTAATTCTATTAAAGGAGCATCTTCATCTCCTTTTGGCATGTTGTAGGCAACTATTTGGGCCAAATCTCCTGCTTCTCTTGCTAAATCATCAATCATTCCTGCATGTAACGCTTTACTCTCAAAATCTAAGTAATCCCCTTCCTGCCCAGTATGTGCCGCTGATAATAAATGAGTTATCTGCTCTTCACAGTAATCTAAGATTTTCTCTAAATCTCCAAGTGTTTTTGGTTTAATACCAGTTACTGTCCTTGCTATTGGTGCCTCAACCTCTATTTCATTACCCAAATCTATTGGATAATCTCTTCCCAACGTCTCAATTAGGTGATGAACTAAATGCCTACTATGTCCAGCATGACATGCCGCTCCAATACAGCAGGCAATTAAAACAATTCTTGCCTGTTGAGCTTTGATATTTAAACCACAAGCTCCTTTCTTCCCTCTGCTTAAATCACACTTTCCAAAAGTACAGAGACAGCATAAATCACAGATTGGCATATAGAATGGAGGATATCTCTCTAAGAGCTTAAAGTCCCAGTGTCTTAATGTAGGGATTTTTGGCATTGGAGTAGGTCCCATTGGTTCCCATTCTTCTTCCTCTTCTTCTCCAAACTTTATACTCATGGATATGTTTGCGTTTTTCATCTTAACTAATGGTGTAAGGAGTTTTTTAATGTCCATTTCTACGTTATTCCCCATAACCATCACTTCTTAATTGTCATGATTAATCATTATAATTTAAGGTTAGTTTTTAAAACTTTAATATATAAAGTTTGTTATGACTAAAGCCAAGTTTGGTATGAAAATAAGGACTGAATTTTTCTTTTAACAAAAAAATTACGCATTTTAAAAATTGTTTTGTAGGGATTTTTAAAAATGAGTATCTATTAATTTAAAAAAATAAATTAGTGTTGGCATAAAATATAAAGTTTATGATAGGGCATTTATCTTTTCACATTGAGATTTATCACAATCTTGACGTTCTTCATAATAATTTGGATTCCTCCCTCTTTTGCTAACTTGGTTATTAACTCACCAACTTCAATGCCTTCTTTTTCCTCTTCAGTAGCTTTAACCTCTTCTTTCTCTTCTTCGACTTCTTCAACAACTTCTTCCTCTGTCTTTTTAACTATTGGATGTCCTTTTTCTTTTAGGAACTTGATTAATTCATCAGTTGTTTTAACGTCTTCTTCTGTAGCTATCTTATCATACAACTCTTCTGGTATCGCATCTTTAACTCTCTCTTTTAACTCTTTCGGTAACCAAACAACCCTCTCCCAACCACCGTCTCCCTGTAAGAACTTAGGGGATTTCATATAAGATATTGAAATACCAACGAACCCAGGAACCTGCTTTCCACCACTACACTGCCCAGCTAAAGTAGAGAATGGCAAACCAAACGGTGTCTCTCCTCTAAAGTTTCTATGGGCTACTCCAAATCCATCAACTTCTGGGATGTAGAAGACAATAGCCTCAAAGCATCCGCAAGATGTGCATGGGTTTGTTAAAGCACTATGTAATGCCATCTCTTCAACACTTCCTTGAGACCTCTCCCTAACAACCTCATTCACACCTGTGTAGATTCCTAACTTTTCATCTAAGCATTCTCCTTTTGGTATTTCGAATATCGGTCCGTTAGGGTCTATTTTAGCAGCAGCCCTTGCATCTAAGTAGTTTATACTTCCACAGAGGGAAGGTCTGTCTGGTGTTATAATACATACATGAGTTGGAGCAAAACTCTGACACATTACACAGCCGTAGAATACATCAACATCTTCCTCTCTTATGGATTTTGTTTTTTCATCTCTCTTTTTGTAAATCTCTTTGGCTTTCTCTAACTCTTCTTTAACCTTATCTGGGTCTGTTATAATAATTACATTACACTTCTCAACAATTGGGAAATGTTCTTTAAAGAGTTGTTTTACAACTTCACCAATGTGTTTTAGTCTTAAACCTTTGTTAAACGAGTTTTTATTTATTCTTATCCATACTTGGTCTCTTTGGTTTAGGTGCATTACTCCTTCTATGTAATTTAAAAACTCATGGATTCTTCTTTCTAAAACTCCTTCTAAATCTTCCTCCAAATTACTTCCACTAACTTCAACAATTATAGCGAATGGGTTTCTACTACCCTCTTCCATCTCATCAATATCTTTTCCTATAATTTCAACCTTATCCTCTGCTTTATTTACAACTTTTACCAACTCAAAACCATAACTCTTCGGCCCTGCAAGTTCAACATACATATCAGGGCCCCTAACTCTCTCCCCCTCATTCATCGGCCCAACAGAGACAGGGATGTCAAATTCAACTACCTTAACCTTAACGCCTTTCATTTTTAGGGCATTTTCTACTATATTATCAATGTCTGAACTCTCTAAAGCTCCTTTAATAACTGGAACCTCATTGTTGGTTATAACTGGGACTCCAGCTTTTATACATCCAGCTCCAGCGGCTAAGGTTATGTTATCCAACTCTCCCAAAGCTACAACAACAGCTGGAACTCTGTTTTTTAGATAGTCTATAATTTCTTCTGTTTTTCCAGGCTCAATTCCTCCAAATATTAATGGAGCTCTTATAGCCAAGTTTGCAGCGTGTATTGCTGAGGTTATTTCATTTCCAACTGGAACAAGGAGTTTGTCTAAACCATACTCAATGTCAGCTTCATCCATCTCTTTAACTATATCTCCAACTAATAACGCCAAAATATTTCTCTTTTTTATGTCATCTATGAGTTTTTTTAGCTTCTCTTTATCTCCAACTTTTCCAATAACTACTAAAATTGCAGGGATTTTTCCTTCTACGAGAGGAACTCCTAAACCTCTCAAAATTTCATCAGGAATAAAGCCAACATATGGCTCTTTGTAAGGTTTTTCACTCTTTGCATATTTTAAAGCCTCAATCGCTTCAGCACATATTAATGTTACAACTCCAGCATCTAACGCATTTTCTAACGTTTCTTCATCTTTTATCTCAAGTGAGTTAATTAATTCTTTTAAGTCTTTGACTGTCTCTATCTTTTTACCTAAAAGACCGTATATAATTGGTAGGTTGTAATTTGTTCCAGGATAAGATACTTTTAGGTTCTCATCTTCTTTCTCTAAGATTTCTTTTGTTAAATTTAGAACTGTTTTCCCTCCTTCTATTATATTGCCCACGACCATCGTTTCACCATATAAACGAATTTTCAAATATTCGAATTTACCATATACAGTAGTCTAATTTTAAGTTTATGCATTACTATATAATAGTGGTTACGCATTGCGAAAAATTTAATACAAATAACTTATTAAAGATTTTAATATCCATGGTAAAAATAGCACAAACCTAAGCATTAATTAAAAATTTCTATGACTTGCAAAATAAAAAATAGGGCTTTTTTAAATGTTTCTATTTGATTTTTTTAGTAATATCTGATTTTTTTGTTTATTATTTAGTAATAAAATTTTATATTGGCATCTTACTACCATCTTTAAATGTTCTCAAAACAAGAGTTACTTTACATCCATTAACATTAACTAATGGATATATCTTCTCTGCTAAAAATTTTCCTAAGCTTTCTATATCCTTTAAAATTGCTATACAAACGGCATCATATTCTCCAGTAGTTTGATAGAGTTCAACTATTTCATCAAGCTCTTTTAATTTATTGAGGGTTTCTTCAACCTTAGATGGTTTAATATATAAACCTAATATGGCAACTACTTCAAATCCCAAATTTTTTGGATTTATAGATGCATGAAAACCTGTTATGATTCCTTTTTCAGTTAATCTTTTTACTCTATTCCTTACAGTCCCCTCACTAATACCCAATTCTCTCCCAATTTCTCTAAATGATTTTCTGGCATTTCCATTTAAAATTCTTAGAATTTTTAAATCAATTCTATCAAGCATTTAATCACCAATACAATTTATCTTCAATTTTTACTAAAAATTCGCAGTACTCATCACCCTTTCCACAACATTTTGTTTCAACAGCATTGACTTTTCTTCTTAGCTTTTTTTCCAAAGTTCCAGCTATTAGTCCAGCCTCAAAATGACAGAGGGTAGTTCCAACATTTGGAACATTATGGCAAGATATGCAGTCTTTTAAAATTAGAATCATCTCATTTTCTTCAACTTTTTTTACTTCTAAAATGCCAATTTTTGCCTTCTTTAATATTTCTGCAAAGCTTTCGAGTAAATTGTCCCTATCGACGTATCTTGAAATTACTTCTCTACCAATATCTTTTCCAATATTGTAAATTATTGCTTCAATGCCACATCCAGCAGTTAAAACTCCTATTCTTACTGCTTGAAATATAGATAAGGGTATTAAATTCCCTAACGTTCTTTCTGGAGGATGGTTGTTTATTAAATCCTCAATATCTTTTTTAATTTTTTTATGTAAAAGCTCTTTATCCATTTTAACATCCCCCATACAGTCAAAGATTTATATAACAAATGTAGGATTATTCATTAATAAAGCTTGTTTATTCTGATACCATGCTTAGAGATATCGCATTTGAATTTTTTATAATGATTGCCTTGGGTATTTTTATTGGTTATATCATAGCAGAATACACAGATAACAATTTATGGATAGTTGTATTTTTGTTATTAGGCATTTTTTGTGCATTTGGAAGGTTATTTAAAATGATTAAAGATTATGAAAAAAGGTGATTTTATTGGAAAAAACACAGGAAAAAAAGATAAATGACAAAGAGGAGCTTATAGTTAAGGAAGAGGTTGAAACAAATTGGGATTATGGCTGCAACCCTTATGAAAGAAAGATAGAGGATTTGATAAAGTACGGTGTTGTTGTAGTTGATAAACCAAGAGGTCCAACGTCTCATGAGGTTTCAACATGGGTTAAAAAGATTTTAAATTTAGATAAAGCTGGACATGGTGGGACATTAGACCCAAAGGTTACTGGTGTTTTGCCAGTGGCTTTAGAGAGAGCTACAAAAACAATACCAATGTGGCACATTCCACCTAAGGAGTATGTTTGTTTGATGCATCTACATAGAGATGCGTCTGAAGAAGATATATTGAGAGTTTTTAAAGAATTTACTGGAAGGATTTATCAGAGACCTCCATTAAAAGCAGCTGTTAAAAGAAGATTGAGAATTAGGAAGATTCATGAATTAGAGTTATTAGACAAAGATGGTAAGGATGTTTTATTTAGGGTTAAATGTCAATCTGGGACTTATATAAGGAAATTGTGTGAAGATATTGGGGAAGCGTTAGGAACATCTGCCCACATGCAAGAGCTAAGAAGGACTAAAAGTGGATGTTTTGAGGAGAAGGATGCTGTTTATTTACAAGATTTGCTTGATGCTTATGTATTTTGGAAGGAGGATGGGGATGAAGAAGAGTTAAGGAGAGTTATAAAGCCAATGGAGTATGGGTTAAGGCATTTGAAGAAGGTTGTTGTTAAGGATAGTGCTGTTGATGCTATCTGCCATGGAGCAGATGTCTATGTTAGAGGAATAGCTAAGTTGAGTAAAGGCATTGGTAAAGGAGAGACTGTCTTAGTTGAGACTTTGAAAGGGGAAGCTGTAGCTGTAGGAAAGGCTTTAATGAACACAAAAGAGATTTTAAATGCAGATAAAGGAGTTGCTGTTGATGTTGAGAGAGTTTATATGGATAGAGGGACTTATCCAAGGATGTGGAAGAGGAAGAAGTAAATTGAAATGGTGATTCAAATGAAATTCTTCAATAGAGAAAAAGAAATTCATGAAATTCTATCAATCTTAGAGGGAGAACCAAATATAATTTATTTCATCTACGGCCCTTTAAATTCTGGTAAAACTGCTCTAATAAAACACATCATTGAAAACAAACTAAGTGATGATTATAAGGTTTTTTATATTAATTTTAGGACTTATTTAATTTCAGAAAAGAGGGAATTTATTGAAGCTATCTTTACCACTAAAAAAGATGATTTCTTTGAAAAAATAAAAGATAAATCAGAAGTTTTAAATTTGATAACAAAAGGGGCTAAGATTTTAACTGGTATTCCAATACCTGAAGTAGAGTTTGATAAATTATTTGAAGAGAAAATAAATGATGCCTTCCAATACTTAAACTCTATACTATTAGAGGTTAAAAAGAGTGGAAAACAGCCAGTGTTAATACTTGATGAACTTCAGATGATTAAAGATGTAGTTTTAAATTGGCAAAAATACTTGTTAAAAGAGTTGTTTCAGTTTTTAGTTTCTTTAACTAAAGAACAACATCTATGCCATGTTTTTTGTCTAAGTTCTGATAGCTTATTTATTGAATATGTTTATAGTGCTGGAGAGTTGGAAGGTAGAGCCAAATACCTCTTAGTGGATGACTTTGATAAAGAGACAGCTTTAAAATTTATGGATTTCTTGGCTAAAGAGATTTTAAATAAAAAACTCTCTGATGAAGATAAAGAGTTAATCTATAACTATGTAGGAGGAAAACCGGTATATATCTACAGTGTGATTGATGAGATGAGGTATAGGAAGTTAGAAGATATTCTAAATTTAATGCTTAAAGAAGAAACTCAAAAACTAAAGTATTTTTTAAAGGAGTTGGATTATATAAAACCAAAAGTAGAACTTAAAGATGAAATCATTGAGATTAAAAAGGATGATATTATAAATGCGTTAAAATTATTTAAAGAAAATTATGAAGTTAGTGATGATGATATACCAGAACCAGTTTATATTTATTTAGTTAAGAAAAATATTTTATTCCTAAATCCTATTGAAGGAATTTTAAAACCACAATCATTTTTAATCTGGAATGCTATAAAGAAATTACTGAATGGACATTAATTGGGGCTGAAAGCCCCAACTTATAACCAATTATCAAAGGATATTATTTACTATGGAATTTAGAAGCCCAAAGGGCTTCTATATGTGCCTTATTTAATTAAAAACTTTGATAATTGGTTAAATGGACGAGTTTTGATGAAACCGAAGCGTTAGCTTCGGGCTACAAAAACTCGAAGAGTTTTTGTTCAACTTTTACTAAAAGTTTCTTTTAAAACCACAGAGTTTTTTAATCTGGAATGCTATAAAAAGAGTGTTATAACACATCAAAAACTACTTGGAGGGATAATAATGAAGATAGAAATAAATGAAAACTTCTGTAAGGGATGTGATATATGTATTGTAGTATGTCCAAGAGGAGTATTTGAGAAATCAAAAAAGTTGAATAAAAAAGGTATCTACCCACCAATCCCAGTAAATCCTGAAAAATGCACAAAGTGCAATCTCTGTATATTACAATGCCCAGACCAAGCTATATCAATAGAACTTTCGCAGGAATAAAATTTATTATTGCACAAAGATGCCTTTTGGCATCAATGTTCCTTAATTAGTAGTATAAAACTGCGAAAGTTCTATTCAATAGAAGAGTAATTAATTTTTTTAATACCTACTACATAAACTTTTTAATGGATAATAATAAATAAAACCATACTGAAGTTAATTATTTACTATACTACATACTTTATAAATTAGTGGAAGAGATGGGAAAATGATTCAAATAACAGTAATTCAGATAGATAATTACGGACCTTGGACAGTTACACCAAATCCAAGAAGAGAGAGCGATTTACAAGCTCTGCAGAGCAGATTATACGCTGACTTAAATTTGATGTTTGGGGCTCATAAGGGACTGGTGTTTTACACAAGATTTGATAATTTAATAGCTATAACAAATGGTATTGATTTAATTACACACAAAAGAATTCAGGAGAGTATAAGGAATAGATATCCTTTCACTGTTAGTATGGTTATTGCTTCAGCTGAAACACCTTATGAAGCTCAAAAATTAGCCACTGAAACACTTCAAGAGTATGGAAGTGCTCAGGATGAGAATAGAAAGGAAGTTTTAGATGTTGCCAATGAATTGGTTGTTGATGGCTATGTTCAAATCGCTCATATAGATATAAACAACATTACTGGGACTCTTACTGACATTGTGAGTGCCTATGACACTTATTTAAATGTGAATAAGGTTAAATTGGCTTTAATGGAAGAGCTTTTAAAATATAACGCTCTGTTGTTTTTCATAGGTGGAGATAACTTCATGGCTCCATCAAACGGAATGAGTGAAGAAGATTTCTTAGATATTTTCAACAGAATCAATAAAAAGTATAAGATTGAGCTAAAAGCAGGAATTGGAATAGGAAGAACTGCTGAAGATGCCTCAAACTTAGCAGATATTGGTTTAGAAAAAATTAGAGGAAAGTTAGTTGATAAGAATGTATGCACTTTAAAGCAGGATGACTTCTTAGAATCAAAAATGGGTATGGGAAAAATATACCATCCACAGTTTTAGGTGATTTTATAGATGAACAAAAAAATAGAAGAATTAAATAAATTAGATAAAAAAGTTGTCTTAGCACCAATGGCAGGCATTACGGATGGGGATTTCTGCAGAAAATTTAAGGATTTGTTTGCCATTGTTACCATTGGTGGCTACAACTTAGATTCTGCAACCTATAAAGCAAGTAGAGATATAGAGAAAAGGGGAAGGAAAGAATTTTCTATAAATTTAGAAGAATTTAATAGCTATATAATTGAGCAAATAAAAAAGGCAAGAGAAAGTAATGCCTTAGTTTCAGTTAATGTTAGATTTGTTGATATAGATGAAGCTTATGACAAACTATTGACTATTGCCAAACATGCTGATATCATTGAACTTAACTGCCATTGCAGACAGCCAGAGATAACTTCTTTAGGTATAGGGCAAGAGCTAATGAAAAATAAAAATCTTTTAAAAGAATTTTTAACTAAAATGAAAGAGTTAAATAAACCAATTTTTTTAAAGATAAGATTAAATTGCATCCCACTAAAAGAGCTAATAGATAATTTAAACTATGTGAGAGATTATTTTGATGGATTACATGTTGATTGCTTTTATCCAGGAAAACCTTATGCAGATATGGATTCATTAAAAATTTTGGCAGAAGAATTTAACGATAAGATAATAATTGGAAATAACTCAATTGATTCAATAGAAAAAGCTAAGGAAATGTTAAAATACTCTGATTTTGTATCTGTTGCAAGGACTATTTTAAAAGGTAATGTTGAATGGATAAAAGAGTTAAATAAAGAGAATATTTAATTTTTATTTTTATTGCCAAGTTTTTTAAATTCTTTGGCTAAACACTCAAAAACTTCTTTATCTTCCACATTCTCAAATATCTTTATTATATCGTAAATTATTCTCTTACACAATGCCTTTGAAAAATCTTCTAAAACTTCCTCAACTGGCTTATTTTTATTCTTCAATATCTTTTTTGCTTTTTCAACCTCCTTCTTTCTCACATTTTCAATATATTGCCCAAGTTCTTTTATTGCTGTTTCAAATCTCATTTTATCAAGAAATTCTTTTAACCTCTCTAATTCTTCACAAATAATCATCTCAACCTTTGGGATTTCTTCTTTTCTCTTCTTTAAATTTTCTTCAGCCACTAATCTTAAATCATCAATTGTGAATAAAAAAATATCTGGCAGTTCTCTAATGTCATCAGTTGTGTCTCTTGGATTGGCAATATCTATAATAATTGTCTTTCCAGCATTTTTTAACCTCTCCTTATTTAAAATTGGATGTGGAGCCCCTGTTGCTGATATAACTATATCGGCATATCTTAAAGCCTCTTCCAATTTATCAAACTTTATAGCCATTCCTCCAAGTTCTTTAGCTAATTTTTCAGCTTTTTCATAAGTCCTATTTGCTACGATAATTGCTTTAATGTTTTTTTCCTTCAATGCCTTTATAACTAAATTTGCCATCTCTCCAGCTCCAATTAATAAGACATTTTTCCCTTCTAATCCAAAAATTTTTTCTGCCAATTCAACTGCCGCAGAGCCAATTGAAACCCCGCCCTCATTTATCTTTGTCTCTACTCTTGCCCTTTGTCCAGTATGTATTGCCTTTAAAATAATTTTCTCCAATTTTTTGGATATTCTGCCTTTTTCTTTTGCTTTTAGATAGGCATTTTTTAACTGCCCAAGTATTTGGTCTTCTCCAACAATCATGGACTCTAAACCACATGCAACTCTAAAAAGATGTTCTATTGCTTTATCTCCAAATAGAATATCAAATTTTTCTAAATCTATATTTTCGATTCCTTTAATTTCTTCTAAGCTATCTGCATCAAAGATTATCTCAACTCTGTTGCATGTTTGTAATAATATGGCATTATCAAATGTCTCATAAAATTTTTCTTCATCCATTCTGAGCTTTTCTAATTCAGAGACGTTGTATTTTTTATAATCAGCTTTTAGTATTATCATTCTCTCCCTTTAGTATATTTTTTGATATTAAGTATTTTTTAGTTTTATTTAAGAATATATGCCCTTTGTGAAGTAAATATTCAGCCTCTTCCTTTTTTATTTCAATGGTTGCGTCATAATCAGCTGTTTGCCTATAATTGTATGCTTCATTTATATATTCAAATAATTCAACATCTAACTCATTAGTTTTTATAAATTCCTTTGCAAACATTTTTAAAACTCCACTGTGTTTTTTAGGATTAATTTCTTTTGTTAATAATAAAGCCTTAACACAATAAAACATTGAGTAGTATATTCTTGAAACAGCAAAATCATAAAATTCGCTATTATAAAGATTTTCTGATGCTTCTAATGATTTTTCTGCTTTTTCTATTAATTTTTCAAGCTCTCTTTTATACCTCAACTCCATAATTTTCAACCTCATCAATAAAAGACGTTTTTATAGTTTTTTTGTAAATTATTGGGCTAATTAGAATATCATATTTTAATGAGTATCTTGAGGCAATTTTAATAATTTTTTGTTTTTCTTTAAGAGTAGGCATTTCTTTAACTAAAATTAAAACATCAACATCGCTCTCTTCATCATAATCTCCTCTTGCATAACTTCCAAATAAAATAACTCTGTCTAATTTATCTTTTAAAATGGTTGATATATCCTTTTTAAACTCCTTTATAATTTCAATGATTTCCATTTTCCCACTTCTCTATTAATTTTTTTAATTCTTCTCTAAATTTTTCATTTTCAAAAATCTTTTTTAATATTTTTTCCCTATCTTTCTGTTTAGGAATTGTCTCTTTTAAAAACTCTCTTATATAGGCTATCATATTTATGTCAGTTGATTTTAGATAGTTTTCAACAAAAATTCTTATATGCTTAGCTATTAAAGGACTTTTTCCTTTTGTGTATATGCTGAATATTACTTCATCAACCTCTGTATAAGCAGGGATGATAAAATTAACTCCTTCTGTCTTTGTTGAAGAATTTACAAATTTGTTTAGCTCTTTAGCTAATTTAACAATTCTCTTATTAATTTCATCGTTGATAGCTGTTACTATAAAATCATACTTCATTATAATATTTTTTAGCTCTTCATCACTTAACTGATTAATATCAATTTCAATTAAATTTAGATTTTTATTGCTTTCTTTTAATTTTTTTATTTCTTCATCAAATTCTTTAGAGTATATATCAACAATCCCTCCACTTTTTAATATTTTCTTAGCTCTCCTTTTTCCTACACTTCCACAACCAAATACTGCCACTTTCTTTCCTTCAAAAGATAACAAAATAGGAAGCAAATTATCCCTCCCATAGTTAGAAAGTATTTATTAGATATAGTGAATATTATATTAGAGTTAGAACAAGTGAATTTTAAAACTTATTATAGGGACTGTCAAGTTAAGTTTTTATTAAATATTGATAAAAAATAATAAACTATGAGGCTCACGATAGAAGTTATAAAGGAGAGAATCGTAGAGAGGAAGCTTTTTAAAAGGAATAGGAAATCGATAGAGGTTAAAATCTTAGCAGGGCTTTTATACTACCTCGGGTTATCGTTAAGGAAGGTAAGTTTATTCCTTTCCCAATTCGAAGACATAAGCCACGAATCGGTTAGAATTTATTATCACAAGATTAAAGAGGTTTTAAATAGATTTCCAAGTAATAGTAAATTCGATACGGTTGTTAGTTGGATAAAAAGCTTCATGATGTTCTATAATTGGGTGAAATCACTAACTTGACAATCTCTTACAATACCATAAAAATTTTATATTCAAACATCAGTTAAAACTTATTAGATGGGCTCGTGGTCTAGTGGCTATGACGCCGCCCTCACAAGGCGGTGGTCGCGGGTTCGAATCCCGCCGAGCCCACCAATAATTTTAGACCTTTTTCTGAATACCCATTCCATTTTGATGAAACTTTTTCTAAAAGTTTCATTTGTATCTCCCGAGCCCCATTTTCTATTTTTAGTTTATTCTACTCCCTCAACATATCTTTTTAACTTCTCAAGCTGTTCTTTAGTCCCAAAGGCATAAATGATGTCTCCAATATTAATTACTGTGTCAGGAGGAGGACTTGTAATTGTTTTATCTCCTTTTTTAACTGCTAAAATTGTGGCTCCAGTTTTTTCCCTAATGCCAGAATCCTTTAAAAGTTTGTTATCAAGTTCTTTATTTTTTACAATGTATCTTCTAACTTCCATATCCTCTTCTGTAGCCACTAAGGAATGGATAAATTCAACAATATCGGGATTTATAGCTATTCTTGCAATTTCCATTCCTCCAACTATATAGGGGCAAACCGCCCTATCAGCTCCTGCTTTTATTAGTTTATCCAACGTTGATGGCTTTTCTGCTTTTGCGACTATGTAGATGTTTGGATTTAACTTTTTTGCTGATAAGGTTATGAAAACGTTTTCAGCATCTGATGAAACTACTGAAATCAATCCTTTAGCTTTTTCAATCTTTGCCTTTTTTAAAATATCGTCTGATGTTGCATCTCCAACAATGCAGATAAGATTTGGGTCTTTCTCAAGAGCTTCTTCTAATAATTTTTCATCTGAATCAATGATAACAAATGGAATATTACATTTTTTAAACTCTTCAGCTATTACTTTTCCTAATCTTCCATAACCGCAGATGATATAATGGTTATTTAGTTTTTTAATTCTGTCCATCATCTTTCTCAACCTGAAGTATTTTCTAAAATGCCCTTCAATGAAAAAACTTGCAATGTTTCCCATAGTATATGCAACTGCTCCAACACCTGCAAATATGTAAATTATAACTGAAAGTTTTCCAAGAAATGTTTGTGGAGTGTAATCTCCATAACCAACTGTTGATATTGTAACAACAGCAGTATAAAAGGCTGTGAAAAAGTCCCAGCCTTCAACTGTCATTAATATTACTGATTCAATTAAGATGAGTAAGATGATAACTATTATACCAAGCTCTATCTTCTCATAAGTTTCCATTTAATCTCCCTTTAATGCCTTTTGTAAAGAGGTTATTAAACCAGATATAAAGAATAGGACTGAGAATATTATTATTAGCTTCCCAGCATCTGTTTTTGGTGTTATATCTCCATAACCAACCGTTGTTATTGATATTGTTGTGAAATAAAAAGCATCAAAGAAATTGTTTATTGCTGGATTTACACCTGATTCGACAATCCATATTAAGCAGGAAGCAATAAAGCAAATTGTTAATAATGTTAGAAAGTTTATTAATGCCTGATTTTCTTCTAACTTTCTTAACTTAATTATTCTAAGTAAAACTAAAATTCTTAGTAGGTTTATAACCCTAAGTCCTAAGAATGCCTTTGAATAAAATACCTGTAAAGAATACAGTAAGAAAGCAATAACAACTATGGCATCAACAATATTGTAAATGTCTTTAAAAAACTTTGCCTTGTCTTCAACATAATAAAAATTGTATATAAACTCAAATGTAAAGAACATAATAGAGATATAATCTAACTTTATTAGTAAGTCTTGATACGGTGGATTATATGTTGAGAGAATGAAAGAAGCGACTATCTCAAATGTAAAAATTAAACTCAATACTTCCATTATTTTCTTTAACCGCCTATCTTTTAAGTTCATTTATATCCCAATTTGAAATTTTTATAACAAATATTTTTGGTGATATCCAATGGAAATTGGTATTTTGGATATTAAGGGGTCTCTTCCATTATTTGAAGATTTCGGCAATCTACCAACAAAGATTATAACTGAAAATAATTATAAAGAAATTAAAGATTTAGATGCTTTGATAATACCTGGAGGAAGTTTAATTGAAAGTAAATCATTAAATGATGATTTAAAAAAAGAAATAATTAACTTTAATGGGTATATAATTGGCATTTGCAGTGGTTTTCAGATATTAGCTAAAAAGATAGACATTGGAAGAAAAAGCAGCGTTCCAATAATTAAAGAGGGCTTAGGTTTGTTGGATGTTGAGTTTTCTCCATTAGTTTGCACAGATAGAGTAGAATTTGAAGTAAAAAAATCAATATTTGGAGAGGGAAAGGGAGAAGGGTTTCACTGCCATACTTATGGAAATATTGAGGTAGTTGATAAAGAAACTAAAATTCTAACAGTTTCAAAAGTAAAAAAGCTAAATTATAAACTTGGAGCTGAAAAAGAAATTATCTCTGGAGCTTTTAAAGGAAAAGTGTTTGGAACAATGGTTCATAACTTCTTAGATAATGAATTTGTCAGAGACAATTTTTTAAAACATTTGGGAGTTACAGAGGATGAGAAAGAGGAAATATTTGAAAAAAATAAGATTATAAAAGATGAATTAAAAAAGAGGGCTTTAAAATATAGATTAAACCCAAAATTACTAAAAGAGAATAATAAAAAAGATGTTAATAAAAAAAGAGGGATTATTTTATTGGCAACATCATCAAACAGTGGAAAGACGTTTTTAACAACTGCTTTATCATCAAAATTAAATGGAAGAGTTTTTGTTGCTAAGATTGGCGGGGATGTTAGGGATATAGTGCCAGCTCTTTATTTATTGAGAGAGAAGATGACAAAATACAACAGCATAAAGATTGGAGAGAGAGGATGGGTTGATGTTTCTAAATTTTTAGATTATATAAAAAAGTCAGATTATGATTACATAATTGTTGAAGGGGTTATGGGAGCTTTTACTGCAGCATTAAAAAATATTTCCTCTTATCAAATAGCCAAAAAGCTTGGATTTCCAGTTTATATAGTAAGTGCTTGCAATATAAGTGGGATAGAGGGAGCTTTTGTAGAGGCAATGGCTTATTACAGCCTACTCAAAGATATTGGGATTAAAGTTGAAGGAGTAATTTTAAATAAAGTCTATGATTGGAACTCTTTCAATAAATTAAAAAGTTTGGCTGAAAAACATAACATAAAGCTCTATGGAGTTGGAAAAATAGCTAATGAGAGTAGGGGACTAATTCCAGAAGTAGAGATTGATTATGAAAGCTTCTGCAGAAATGCCTTTAATGTTGATTTAGAAATAGAAATCCCAGAGGTTGAAATAAATAATCATATAAAGGATGAGGAAGATAACTTTTTAGAGAGGTTAGATAATTGGATGGAAAATATTAATAAATATTAATTTAAGAGGCATTGCCGAGCGTAAGCGAGGCAATGCATCCCGGGTATACCAATAGGGCGATAGCCCTATGGGGAGATAACTTTTTAGAGAGGTTAGATAATTGGATGAGAAAGATAATCTAAAAGAACTTTCATTTTATTTATGTGGGGGGAGAAAATGGACCCATTAAGTGGTTTTATTAGCTCATTAATTTGGTGGCTTTTGTTCTTTTATTTAATTATGGCTCCTCAAATACAGTATAAGCAATTACAACTTGCAAGATTAAAAATACTTAGAGAGCTATCAAATAAAAGAAATTCAACAGTAATAACTATGATACATAGGCAGGAGAGTATTGGCTTGTTTGGAATTCCAGTTTATAAATTTATAACAATTGAAGATAGTGAGGAGATTTTGAGGGCCATAAGGGCAGCTCCAAAAGATAAACCTATAGATTTAATTATACACACACCAGGAGGTTTAGTCTTGGCAGCTACTCAAATAGCAAAGGCATTAAAAGCTCATCCAGCAGAGACGAGAGTTATAGTTCCACACTATGCAATGAGTGGAGGAACTTTAATAGCTTTAGCTGCAGATAAAATAATCATGGATGAAAATGCAGTTTTGGGACCTGTAGACCCACAACTTGGGCAATATCCTGCTCCAAGTATAGTTAAAGCTGTAGAGCAGAAAGGGGCTGATAAAGCAGACGACCAAACATTAATATTGGCAGATATTGCTAAAAAAGCAATAAATCAAGTTCAAAATTTTGTATATAATTTATTGAAGGATAAGTATGGAGAAGAAAAAGCCAAAGAATTGTCTAAGATATTAACAGAAGGAAGATGGACTCATGACTATCCAATAACTGTTGAAGAAGCTAAAGAACTTGGTTTAGATGTAGATACGAATGTTCCTGAAGAGGTTTATACATTAATGGAATTGTATAAGCAACCAGTAAGACAAAGGGGAACAGTTGAATTTATGCCATATCCAGTAAAACAGGAGAATGGGGCTAAATAGAATAATTAATTACATTATACTTTTTTATGTTGCAATTATCATTAAATCTAAATAACTCTATTTTTACAGATTTCTATCCTATTAATAAGACAATATAAAAAAAGCTAAGGGATTTTCACATTCCGAATCGGTCTGATTTTAATGGAGCGGGGTTCATCTAAAACCATAAGCGGGTTAAATTAGATAAAGTTTCCATTCCGAAACGGTCTGATTTTAATCTGATTTTAATGTCTCATTATCAAATATTACAACTGGAATTAATACAATTTCCATTCCGAATCGGTCTGATTTTAATAAATATCAAATTGATAAGTTTATTGAAGGTGGTGTTTTGTTTCCATTCCGAAACGGTCTGATTTTAATCATAAACAGTATATAAATAATATAAATTCTGTAATGCGTTTCCATTCCGAAACGGTCTGATTTTAATTAAAAATCATCCACTATTAAAACAATATGTTGTTTTGCTCCATGTTTCCATTCCGAAACGGTCTGATTTTAATTACTGTTTTATAGTTAATTTAAATGAAAATGAAGCAAAAAGTTTCCATTCCGAAACGGTCTGATTTTAATTACCACATTATACACAATAGATTTAAACAACAAAAATAATTTCCATTCCGAAACGGTCTGATTTTAATTGATGAGATTATAGAAAATATCGCAAAAGATAAAAATACTTCATTTCCATTCCGAAACGGTCTGATTTTAATGGAATGAAGGTGTTTTGTGCTTTAAGTTTTAACTACTGATTTCCATTCCGAAACGGTCTGATTTTAATTCCTTATTTGCAACGTTATATTTTTAAATTTACATTATTTCCATTCCGAAACGGTCTGATTTTAATTTAAAGCAATAGAAGAAGCTATAGAGATGAAATTAAAGACATTTCCATTCCGAAACGGTCTGATTTTAATTTCCAGAAGATGTAAAAAACAAGGCATTAGAATTAAATTTCCATTCCGAAACGGTCTGATTTTAATCAAGTTTTAAATCTTCCTCTCCAACTTTTGTAACATAATTTCCATTCCGAAACGGTCTGATTTTAATTAGGCCTTACTATGAACGTATTGGTAGGTCTGCATGGGACTTAATAGATTTCCATTCCGAAACGGTCTGATTTTAATAGAAATCCAAGGAGAACCTCCCTCCTACCTCCCTGATTTCCATTCCGAAACGGTCTGATTTTAATAGGGCAATCATTCACAACATAATATACTTCATCACTCTTAATATTTAAGCTTTTCTATACCATATTTTTCTAAGGGTAAGTAACTACTCCATAATATAAACCTTTTAATATTTAAAATTTTCTCCCTTTAATAAAACAGAGCATTCTTATCTTTTTAAATCCAAAAATTTAACTTATTAGTTAGAGAAATTTTATTTACTTGCCTAATTAATCTTAATTTTCAAAAATCTGAATAATTTGATTAAGTTAAATATTCTAAACAATCAAACCAGCAAACCCTTAGAAATTAAATTTAAAACCTCTAAATAAACGAATAAAGTTTTAAAGAAATAAAGCTAAGCAATATTAAATTTTTCACAAGATACTAACTTATGAAATAATCTTATCAATCATATCTAATTGTAGAGCCATCTTTATCTCTCTTGCAATTCTCTGCCCCATACTCAATGGCTCTCCATTGTATAGGAAAGAGTAAGGGCCACCATTCATAAAGCTGTTTGTTCCACCATCAACTCTTGCACTCATTTCAAAGACAACTAATTCAAGATTCTCATTACATAAACTCTGCAAACAGAAAGGTCCAATCATTCCTGGTGGAACAAGCTCTTTAGCCTTAGCAACTAACTTATCCCCCATCTCAAAGACTTGAGGTAATAAACTCTCCCTAATAACAACTGGAATATTTCCAGTAATCACATAGCTTGGATTTATATTCATCTCTAATTGGTCTTTTGCTGGAATTCTAACTAAACCATCTATATTACTTTCATATCTCTTGTCCATTCCCAATAACTCAACTTCATCCTTCAATGGAGAGTAGAAATAATGTATGCAGAAGTTAGTTCCAACAACATACTCTTCTATATGTGCGTTGGCTATGTCTTCATCAGTCAATATTCCTCTTTTCTTTAAATCCTCAGCTTTTTTATAAAATTCCTCTGTTGATGAAGCTATAAAGTAACCTCTTCCACCTCTTGCCCCTGGGAATTTGACTATAACTGTTCCATCAATGTCTTCTGGGCTTTCATACTTCTTAGGAACTCTTAATCCAGCTTCTCTCAACAGCTTTCCTTCTAAGCTTCTCTCTGATTCCCATCTTAATATTCTCCTATTCCCAAACATTGGGACTAAAAAACTATTTTCCACATTGTCTAAACCACAGTATGCAATAAAAGAGCCGTGTGGAACTACAATAGAATTTAACTCTCTCAATTTCTCTTGAATCTCTTCATTTTTTATGTCAGAAAAGTTATCAACATATATAAATTTATCAGCAACTTTAAATCTCTTGTATGGAACATCTCTTCCCTTCATAGTTATACAAACAGTAGAAAAGCCTTCTAATTTAGCTCCTTTTAAAATATGCAAAGAGGTATGGCTTCCTAATGTTGCTATTGTTATCTCATCTTTGTTGTATTTATCAAAAATCTCTAAAATCTCATCTTTTGAAATCATTTATTTCACCTAATTATAGTTTTTTGCAAATATTTAAGATGGATAAGGCATTAATGAACGCCTTCCAAAGGAAGGCGTTCAAATTTTCATTATGAATTTTAATGACTTTTGCAAAAAACTATAGGTTTTTGTAGTATTTTAATATTCTTTAAAAAAGCATATAAAATGCTTACTGCTTAAACTAAGTAGAAATTATTATATAGAGATAAACTTATGAGCAGAAATGCATTTCCTATCCATAGGGCTCCGCCCTATTGGGATACCCGACGTCCATTAAGTTGGGGCTTTCAGCCCCAATTAATGTCCAATTTAGCTATGTAATACTTTTAGATTTCGTTTTAAAAAAGAGGTGCAATTATGATAATTATTGGTATTGATGAAGCTGGAAGAGGGCCTGTTTTGGGTCCAATGGTTGTTTGTGCTTTTGCAATTGAAAAAGAGAGAGAAGAGGAATTAAAGAAATTGGGAGTTAAAGATAGTAAGGAGCTAACTAAAAATAAAAGGGCTTATCTAAAAAAGTTACTTGAAAATTTGGGTTATGTAGAAAAACGTATCTTAGAAGCAGAGGAAATAAACCAATTAATGAACTCAATAAACTTAAATGATATTGAAATTAACGCCTTTTCCAAGGTTGCTAAAAATTTGATAGAAAAGTTGAATATAAGGGATGATGAAATTGAAATTTATATTGATGCATGCAGTACAAACACTAAAAAATTTGAGGATAGTTTTAAAGATAAGATAGAGGATATAATTAAAGAAAGAAATTTAAACATAAAAATTATAGCTGAACATAAGGCAGATGCTAAGTATCCTGTTGTTTCAGCTGCCTCAATAATAGCAAAGGCAGAACGGGATGAGATAATAGACTACTACAAAAAAATTTATGGAGATATTGGGAGCGGTTATCCATCAGACCCAAAAACTATAAAGTTTCTTGAAGATTACTTTAAAAAGCATAAAAAACTTCCTGATATTGCAAGAACTCACTGGAAAACATGTAAAAGGATATTGGATAAATCAAAACAGACAAAGCTAATTATAGAGTGATATTATGTTTGCTTATAAATTGTTAGTGGATGAGAGAGGGAAGAGATATTTGTTAAAAAAGAATGTTGAGAAGTTTGGAACAGATTTGGGAATTGTAGATATGAAGGATATTGAGGAAGGAGTTGAGTTAAAATCCCACAAAGGACATACTTTCTATTTGGTTGAACCTACAATGTTTGATATCTTAAAGAGAATGAAGAGGACAGTAACAACCCTATTACCAAAAGATATTGGGTTTATTATAGCAAGAGCTGGAATTAGAGAGGGAGAGACAGTAGTTGAAGCTGGAACTGGCTCTGGAGCTTTAACTATGTATCTATCAAATGCTGTTGGTAAGACAGGGAAAGTTATTACTTATGATATAAGGCCAGAATTTGCCAAAGTTGCAAGGAAAAATCTGTTGAGAGTTGGAGCTATTAAAAAAGGGCAAAAAATTATTGGTTTAGATGAAGAGTTTGATGATGAGGATGAGATTGAAATTGAAGATGGATTATTCAATGTCATACAAAAAATTGGAGATGTTAGGGAGAAGATAGATGAGAAGGATGTTGATGTTATTGTCTTAGATTTACCAGACCCCTGGAATGTTGTAGAGAATGCAAAAAAGGCTTTAAACAAAAAGAGGGGGAGAATAGTTACTTATCTCCCATACATAGAGCAAGTTAAAAAAACTGTAGAGAAGCTTAAAGAGGAAGGATTTTGGGATATCCACACCTATGAGATTATTGAGAGAGAGATTGAAATCTCTGAAAAAGGTGTTAGGCCATCAACAAGGATGATTGGACATACTGGATACATAACTGTCGCGAGAGTTCCACCAGAGCCTTTAGATAGAGAAGAAGAGAAAGAATAAAAATAATTTACACCTCCGAGCGTAAGCGAGGAGGTGTTAGGGTATCCCAATAGGGTTTCCCTATGGCTGGATATATAACGGTTGCAAGAGTCCCCCCTAAGCCTTTAGATAAAGAAGAAAAAGAGGATAAGAAAGAAAATGAATAGGGAAATTATGTTGATATTTGGCACTGCTGGAGTTCCAATATCTGCAGAGGATGAATTTAAAGCTGTAGATGTCTTAAGAAAATTAAATTTAGGAGCTATGGAGTTGGAATTTGTTAAAGGAGTTTATATGAAAGAAGATTATGCTAAAAAGTTGAAAGAGTATGGAGAAGATATTATTTTCTCAGCCCATGCCCCTCACTATATAAATCTTAATGCAAATGAGGAGGAAAAAGTAGAGAATAGCATAAGGAGAATAATTAAAACTGCTAAGGTTTTGAATAATTGTGGAAAAAATTTAGTTTTTCATCCTGGATATTATTTGAAAAGAAGTAAAGAAGTAACCTACAATAGAATAAAATCAAATATTCAGAGAATTTTGGATAAGTTAGAGGCTTTAAATTTAAATGTTATGCTAAGGCCTGAAACTACTGGAAAAACTACTCAATTTGGAGATATTGATGAGACACTAAAATTATGCTTTGAGCTGAATATTTTACCATGTATTGATTTCTCCCATATTTATGCAAGAAGTAGGGGAGTTATAAACGATTACAACTCTTTTTATAAAATTCTTGAAAAAGTTGAGAATGTTTTAGGAAAAGAGGCTATAAAAGATATGCATATTCATTTATCTGGAATAGAATATGGAAAAGGAGGAGAAAGGAGACATTTGCCTTTAAATGAATCTAACTTTAACTATAGAGATGTTTTAAAAGCTTTGAAGGATTTTGATGCCTCTGGAACTGTTATATGTGAAAGTCCTATGTTGGAGTATGACGCTGTTTTGTTGATGAAGTGTTATAATGAGTTGTAGATAAAGTATATATAAGAGATAGGTAGATTAAATTAAAATTATCTACCTAATTTTGTATGGTGATACAATGCTATTAGAGTTTGCAGATTTAGACAATTGGGTTAAAAAAAGAGGAAGTATTTTATTTAAAAAGTTTAAATATGAACCATTTACCTTAGAAGAGGCAGATAAAGCTTTAAAAGAAGAAGGAATTGAAGCAGAGAATACAAAAGAGCTTTTATCTATTTTAAGAAGAAAGGAAATAATTATAGCAAAGAAAGACCCTAAGGATAAAAGAAAAAGGTTATATCAATTTGTTAAATCAGCAAAGAAACCAACAAAAGATAATTTAATAAGAAATCTAAAATATTGTGCAGATTTAATTAGAACGAGTGTTGATTACAAAGTGTTATTGGTATTTTTATTTTATAAGGCAATTAGTGATAAATATCTGGCATTAGTTGAGAAATTCGTTAGTGAGGGATATTCTAAAACACAGGCTTATCTAATGGCAAATAGGAGTTATTTAACGCTCTATGATGAAGATGAAGGAAAGTTGTATGTTTGGCATGAAATTGTTAAAAGTAGAGAGACAATAATGGAGTTGGCAAATGCATTAAACAAGATAGCAAATCTTAATGATAATTTAAAAGATTTATCTAAATTGGTTGAGGTTTTGGGGCTTATTGGGTTTATTAATGAGGATAACATGCATATTTTGGAGGAATTGGTTAGAGTTTATAATGAGATGGACTTTTCAGAGATTGATTATGATGCTATTGGTGATGCATATCAATGGATTTTGTCATACTTTGCCCCTCAAAAATGTAAAGAGGGGGAGGTCTATACTCCAGTAGAGGTTGTTAGGTTGATAGTGAATTTGTTGGATATTGAAAAAGATAGTGAGGTTTTAGACCCTGCCTGTGGTAGCGGAACTATGCTGATTGAATCTTATAGGTATGTTAAAGATAACTATGGGGGGGAGATTTATCTCTATGGGCAGGAGAGAAATGAGATTATGGCAATTTTGGCAAAGTTGAATTTGATATTACATGGAGTTGATAGTGAGGAGTATGAGATTTATATTGGAGATAGCTTAAAAAATCCCAAAATTTGGAGAGGTTGATTATACCATTGCCAATCCACCATGGAACTTGGATGGATATAATGAAGATGTTTTAAAGGAAAATCCAGATGTTAGGAGGATTTATAACACTTTTGTTAGAGGTGGTTATCCTCCTAAGCAGTCAGCAGATTGGGCATGGGTTCAATTGATGTTGTATTTTGCGAGGAAAAAAGTGGGAATTGTTTTAGATTCAGGGGCATTATTTAGAGGAGGGAAGGAGAAGAAGATAAGGAAGGAGATTGTTGAGAAGGATTTAATTGAGGCTATTATTTTATTGCCAGAGAAGTTGTTTTATAATGTTACAGCTCCAGGAATTGTGATGATTTTAAATAAAAATAAGCCAGAGGAGAGGAAGGGGAAGATTTTATTTATAAATGCATCTTTGGAGTTTGAGAAGCATCCAGAGGTTAGGAGATTGAATAGATTGGGGGAGGAGAATATTGATAAGATTGTTGATGTCTATGAGAATTGGGAGGATATTGAAGGGTTTAGCAGAGTTGTTGATTTAGAGGAGATTAGAAAGAATGATTATAATCTGAATGTTAGCTTGTATGTCTTTCCAGTTGAGGAGAAGGAGGATATTGATTTAAGGAAGGAGTTAGAGGAGTTTAAGGAGATTGAGAAGAAGGAGAAAGAGGTTTTAGATGAAGTTATTGGATATGTTGAGGGAATTTTAAGGGCTGGAAGTTAATTAAAAATTTATTTTTTGGTGAAAATATGCCTGGTGTAATATTTTGGACTATATTTATCATTCAATTTATGATTTGGGTATTTCTTAGCACTACAAAAATAGGAAGAGTTATTGCATTTATTTGGGGGACAATGCCATTTTTGGCATTATATTTGAAATATACGGGATATTTTCCAACAATTTTTGAAAATCCGGATGTTAATTTATTTGCTAATTTACTTAGTAATTTCGTTGTTGAGTGGAGTTATTTAGTAGTTCAAACAACCGTTCCGTCATGGATAGGTTTGCTTTTTGGTTTAAAATTATCTGGAAATAATGATACTCCTCAAATTATTTAATTTGGAGGGATTTTTATGTTCTATAAAGAAGAGAATTTTAAAAAAACAGAGATTGGAGAGATTCCAGAGGATTGGGAGATTGTTGAGCTAAAGGATGTTTGTAAAAAAATAAAAGCAGGAGGAACACCAAAAACCAGTGTAGAAGAATATTATAAAAATGGGACTATTCCATTTGTTAAAATTGAAGATATAACCAATTCAAATAAATATTTAACCAATACAAAAATAAAAATAACTGAAGAAGGTTTAAATAATTCCAATGCGTGGATAGTTCCGAAAAATTCTGTATTATTTGCTATGTATGGAAGTATTGGAGAAACAGCAATAAATAAAATAGAAGTAGCCACAAATCAAGCAATTTTAGGGATAATACCAAAAGATAATATTTTAGAAAGTGAATTTTTGTATTATATTTTAGCTAAAAATAAAAATTATTACTCTAAGTTAGGAATGCAAACAACACAGAAAAATTTGAATGCTCAAATAGTAAAAAGTTTTAAAATCCCTCTCCCTCCATTAGAAGAGCAAAAACAAATAGCTAAAATTTTAACTAAAATTGATGAAGGTATTGAGATTATTGAGAAATCAATTAATAAATTGGAGAGGATTAAAAAGGGTTTAATGCATAAATTATTAACTAAGGGAATAGGGCATAGTAGATTTAAAAAATCTGAGATTGGGGAGATTCCAGAGGATTGGGAAGTTTTTGAGATTAAAGATATATTTGAAGTAAAAACGGGAACTACCCCATCAACTAAAAAATCAGAATATTGGGAAAATGGAGAAATAAATTGGATAACACCATTGGATTTAAGCAGGTTAAATGAAAAAATCTATATTGGAAGTAGTGAAAGAAAAGTAACAAAAATAGCATTAGAAAAGTGTAACTTAAATTTAATTCCAAAAGGTTCAATTATTATATCAACAAGAGCACCAGTTGGGTATGTTGCAGTTTTAACTGTAGAATCTACATTTAATCAAGGTTGCAAGGGATTATTCCAAAAAATAACGATTCGGTTAATACTGAATTTTATGCTTATTATTTAAAGTTTAAAAAAAATTTACTTGAAAATCTAAGTGGGGGAAGCACTTTTAAAGAATTATCAAAATCTATGCTTGAAAACTTTAAAATCCCTCTCCCTCCTTTAGAAGAGCAAAAACAAATAGCTAAAATATTAAGTTCAGTAGATAAAAGCATAGAATTGAAAAAACAAAAGAAAGAAAAACTACAAAGAATGAAAAAGAAAATTATGGAGTTATTATTAACTGGAAAAGTTAGAGTAAAAACTTAGATTTTAATCAACCACAATATATAAAACCATAACTTAACATAATTAATGATAACAAAAAAGAGGTTGATGACTATGGAATTAAATCCATTTGTTGTTGGAGTTATAGCAATTGGGATTATTATGATTAGTGTGGCAGTTCTTTTTTACTATAATGTCAGTAAGATAGAAAAGGAGGTAAGTTAATTATTTTCTAATTTTTTAAGTTGTTTTATTATAATAGAGTAAGTTTTTAGAAATAACAACATAACAACAATTACTGAGATTGTTATCATTCCAATCATAACTATAAAATCAATTGTAGGCTTTGGATGTTGTATTTGGTATAAAACAATTGCGGATATTGTTAAAAATGCATGATTTGTTAAAGATGAAAACATTTCAATTGTGAATTTACATAAAAATTTGTATTTATCATATTTTGATAGATAAGACAGCTCTCTATGAGTAAATCCAAATAAAAATAGAAGCAAACCATACAAAAATACAAAAACCGTTAAAATCCCAGCAGTAATAAGAAATAAGCTAATATTTTGCGGGTAGAAGATATAAAATACAATTATCGATAGTATAATGGTAATACTACCATTTACAACTGCCAATATCATCTTTTGAATCACTGAAAGATGAGCTTTATGTTCATTAACCATAACTATCACAAAAATTAAGAATGACATAACAACAAAAGATAACATAGCACCATTTATATAAAGAAACTTTATTTTAAGTTAATTACTACATAATATTTAAAATTTTTCTCTAATTGTTAAAGTTGGAAAACAAGGAAAAACTTAAATTCTTAAAATAAAATTTTATTATTAATAAAAATTTGGTGAAACTATGAAAACCATCTCTGAAATAAAAGATATCCTAAGAAAGCATAAAAAAATACTCAAAGAAAAATATAAAGTCAAATCTATTGCTATATTTGGAAGTTATGCAAGAAATGAACAGACAGAAAAAAGCGATATAGACATTTTAGTGGAATTTTATGAAACTCCTGACTATCTCAAATTCTTTGAGTTGGAGGATTATCTATCAGATTTATTAGGAATTAAAGTAGATTTAGTTATTAAAGGAGCGATAAAAAATCCTTATATTAAAAAATCTATTGAAGAGGATTTAATTTATGTATAGTGGTGATTAAATGCCTAAAAAAGATGTTAGAGCATTTTTATATGACATCTTAGAGAATATGAAAGATATCATCGATTTCACAAATGATATGACATTTGATGAGTTTTTAAAAGATAAAAAGACACAAAAAGCAGTGATTAGAAGTTTAGAAGTTATTGGTGAGGCAGTTAAAAATCTTCCAGAAGATTTTATAAATAAATATCCACAAGTTCCGTGGAAAGGCATGGCAAGGTTAAGAGATAAGTTAATTCATCATTATTTTGGAATAAATTATGAGATTATTTGGGATATTGTAATTAATAAAGTTCCAAACGATATAAAAGAAATAGAGGAAATTATAAAAGACATTGAGGGAGAGGATGAAAACTCTATCTGAAATAAAAGAAATCTTAAGGAAACATAAAAAAGAATTAAAAGAAAAATATAAAGTTAAATCTATAGCCATATTTGGCTCTTATGCAAGAAATGAACAAACTGAAACCTCAGACATAGACATATTAATTGACTACTATGAGCCAATAAGTTTATTAAAATTGATAGAGTTGGAGAATTATCTATCAGATTTATTGGAAATTAAAGTTGATTTAATTACAAAAAACTCTATTCACAACCCTTATGTAAAAAAATCCATTGAAGAAGATTTAATTTATATTTAATGGTGGTTAAATGCCGAAGAGAGATATAAAGGCATTTTTATATGATATTTTATCCTACATGGATGATATAATTAACTTCACTAAAGATATGGATTATGAGGAGTTTATAAACAATAAAGCAATAAAATACGCAGTTATTAGATGCTTAGAAGTTATTGGAGAGGCAGTTAAAAAGATACCAAAGGATATTAGAGAAAAATATCCACACATCCCATTTAAAGAATTGGCTGGAATGAGGGATAAATTAATCCACCAATATTTTGGTGTAGATTATTTAACAGTTTGGGAAACTGCAAAATATGAAATTCCAGAGATAAAGAAAGAGTTTGAAAAGATTATAAAAGACCTTGAAGAAAAATAAATATTGATTCTTTGATTATTCTAATGTGGGGATTATTATGATAAGAGAAGAATATTTAGATGTTGAGAATATAAAAGAAAAACTTCAAGAAATTGGATGGGAGGATGGAAAGAAATACATTAACTTTAAAGAATATCAATAATCCCTGACTACTATNTACCAAACTTTTTTGAAGAAAAATTTAAGGAGATAAATAAAACTCTACTAAGTTATTTAACTCCAAAAGAGGTTAAAGAAGTTATTGATTTTATAAAAAATGAACTTAAAAATGCAGATGAAATAAAAATATTGGACTACCTAAAATACGGTATTGAAGTTGTAGTTAAAAAAAGTGAAAAAAGAAAATTTAAACTCATTGATTATAAAAATATAGATAAAAATACATTTTTTTATTTATGCGAAGCAGAATTTAAAGGAAATCCAAAAAATTCAAGACCTGATATAACTTTGTTCATTAACGGAATCCCTGTTGTAATAATAGAGGCAAAGGCAACATTAAAAATTGACTCTCATTTAGAAGGAATAAGCCAAATAAGAAGATATGAAAAATTTAGCCCTGATTTATTTAGGTTCGTTCAGTTTGCAATATCTTATGGAGAAGAGCAGTTATATACTCCAACAATGCCAAACTGGTATAAAGAAAATATACACTTACCAGCATACTATTGGAGAATTAGACAAAAAATTAATGGAAAAAAGGTTGTTAAAGATGACATCTTCTATATCTTAAATCCAAGCATATTGCTTGAAATAATAAGATACTTCATATTTTACAGAAAAGACGAATACAGCAAAACAAAAACTTTAAGCAAAATCATCGCAAGATACAACCAATACTTTGCCACAAAGAAGGCAATGAAAAGAATAGATGAATATTTAAGTGGAGACAGTAAAAATAAGGGTTTAATTTGGCACTGGCAGGGTAGTGGAAAAACTTACACTATGTTTTTTATAGCAAATTATTTTTTAGACAAATACTTCTCAGAAAATCCTGTTATTTTCTTTGTAGTTGATAGGGTTGATTTAGAAAGGCAGAGTAAAGAGTTTTATGAAGCAATCCAAGAGAAAAAATTTAAAACCATTTTAAAAAGAATTGACAGCATAAATAAGCTTTATGAAGTCATAAAATCAATAAAAATGAGTGAATTAAGTAATAAAGTTATTGTTAGGGGTATTTACACAACAACAATACAAAAATTTCAATATGAAAGAAGTAAAAAAGAAAAGGATAATAATAAGGAAAAGGATAAAGATGACGAAGATTTGGATTTATCAAAACCCATTGAAGAGATTATCAAAAAAATTGAAGATAAATTAAAAAAAGAAGAAAAAGAAGGAAAAATAAAAGGATTAAAAGACCTTTTAATAATATTGGCATTCATATATCTAAAACATCTAAAAGAAAAAAACCCTGAAGAATATAAAAAACATATAGAAAACCTAAAAAAACTAAAAGATAAAGATAAAAAAGAAGAATACCTAATAAACTTAGGAAATATCAAAAGAAAACATATTCTAATACTGATAGATGAAGCTCACAGAACACAATACGGAATTTTGGGAGGTATGAGAAAAATAACATTTCCAAATGCCATTACATTTGGATTTACAGGAACACCAGTATTTAAAAATGAAAAAAACACATTTACAGAATTTTCGTATCCAGAAAAGGGAGAGTTTTATTTAGATGTGTATTTCATAGGAGATTCCATAAAAGACAAATTTACCCTCCCATTAACTTATCAAATTGTAAAAGAAGGAGATATCAAATCAGAAGGAATTCAAATTACATTGGATGAAGAAGATATAAAAGAATTTATTGATGAGTGGATTAAAAGGGGGGAAGATATTAACCTATTTGATAGAAAAAAACTTCCAAAATATATAAATAAATCAAAAACAATTTTATTAAACCCCAAAAGAATTGATAAAGTTGCAAAATATATAGTTGATAGGATAGAAGAAGATACTGAAAACTTCAAATTTAAGGCAATGGTTGTTGCAGTCAATAGATTGGGGTGTGTTAGATTTAAAAAAGCACTTGATAAGTATTTAAAAGAAAAGTTTGGAGATGAGGCAGAGAAATGGGCTGAAGTTGTGATGACATATCACCACAACGAAGAAGAGAAAGAAATTATTGAATACATGAAAAAACTTAAAAAAGAAAGAAATTCTAACGATTTTAATGAGATTAACCAAATTATTAGAGAAGAATTCTTAAATTCAGAAAATCCAAAAATTTTGATAGTTACAGATATGCTTTTAACAGGCTTTGACGCTCCAAGATTAAAGGTTATGTATTTGGATAAACCACTGTATGGGCATAGATTACTACAAGCAATAGCAAGAACTAACAGACCATATCCAGACAAAGAATTTGGTTTAATAGTTGATTCTGTTGGATTATTTAAAGTTTTAACCGAAACTATGGCATTATACAACATGTTGGCGGAGGAAGAGATTAGGGAAGATTTCAAAAACAATTTAATTAGTTCAATTGATGAGATTTTCCAAGAATTTAAATTAAAGTTAGAAATGGTTAAAGAATCATTAAAAAATTTAAAAATTAACGATGAGGATTTAAGCATAGATGTAAATACTCTTAAAACTTTAACAAAAAACAAAGATTTCAATAACAATGAGTTAAAAGAAAAATTGGATTTAATTGCATTTTATGCAGAAGACGGAAAAAATGCGAGAATTTTAAAGCTTATAGATGATTTAAAAGCAGTAATCAAACTTTATAAAGCATTAGGTTCTTATCCACAAAAGATTTTTTATATTGAGGATATTGAACTTCTATCCTTCATATATGCTTACTTAATAAAAAAACTAAAGCCAAAAAAGAAATCAAATAGAAAATTCTGGGAGGAATTAATATCATTTATACACAATAAAATGCTTGTTGATGATTTAACTGTAATTGAAGAGATAAATCTCAACCCTGATGATTTAGATAAGATTTTAAAAGAAAATATTGGAAAGAGAGAGATAAAAAGAGCAGTAGCAAATTACTATTTTATTTTAAAAAATAGCATCTTAGATAAACAGCACGACCCAATATATAAGGAAATATTAGAAAGATTGGAAAGATTAAGAAGAGACTGGATTATGAAGAGGATAGATGACAAAATTTATTTGAACGCCATAAAAAACCTTATGGAATTAAAAAACAACTACGATAAAAAAATAAAAGGAAAATCATCAATTGAAAGAATAAAAGAATCAATAAGCACCTATATAGGCGAAAATATATTAAAAGACCAAGATATTAAATTGAACTTAGAAAATACTGAAAAACTAATTACTAAAATGCAAAATTTAAATAAATTATCAAAATTACAAAGAAAAAAATTCAAAAAAGAATTGTCATGTGCATTACTTGAAGATTTATTAAAAGAGCTAAAAGGAAAAATTAAAGATGAAGACGCTAAAAAAGTGGCTGAATTATCAGATAATTTAGTTTCTGAATTCATCTTAAAAGAAATATGGGGAGAGAATTATGAAAATCAATGAAAATAAAAAAGATATTAAAGACATTGTTAATGAAATTTTAATTTCATTAAATATCAATGAAAGCATAAATATAGAAATAAAACCAATGAAACAAAAAATTGCTTCATTTTCCTTTAAAACAAAGACTTTAAGATTAAACAAATATGTTGTTGAAAATTTTGATGAGGAACTTCTCCACTATATAATATTACACGAACTTATACACTTTAAAATAAAATCAATAAACCATGGCATAAAGTTTGAGAACGAATTAAGAAACTATTTTTCTAAGAATGAATGTGATGAGATTGAATTAAAAATCATACAAAAACTTATATGATAAAAGAGATAAAAAATTAATTTAAAATAAATTTTTGGTGTTTAAAATGAGTGAAATGGATATTATAAAAGAAACCTATGAAAAAATCAAAAATATGGAGATTAGGGGGGCGGGGAGAATAGGAAGAGCAGCAGCTAAGGCATTAAAAGAATATGCTCTAAAAATTAGCCATTTAAATGAAGAAGAATTCAAAAATAAAATGAGAGAGGCAGGAAATATATTAATATCAGCAAGACCTACAGCTGTTTCTCTACCAAATGTTGTAAAGTATGTATTAAAGGGCTTAAATGAAGAAAATCCAAAAGAAAGAGTTATAGAGAGAGCTGATGAATTCATCAACTCATCATTAAAGGCAATTGAAAATATAGGAAAGTTTGGAGCAAATAGAATAAAAGATGGAGACACTATCTTAACTCACTGCAACTCTGAAGCTGCAATAAGCGTTATAAAAACTGCTTACGATGAAGGAAAAGATATCAAAGTTTTCTGCACAGAGACAAGACCAAGAAATCAGGGATATTTAACAGCTAAAACCCTCTATGATTATGGTATTGATGTAACCCTAATAGTAGATTCTGCAGTGAGGTACTTTATAAAAGAGATAGATATTGTCGTCGTTGGAGCTGATGCCATAACAGCAAATGGTTGCCTTGTAAATAAAATAGGAACTTCACAAATTGCTTTAATAGCAAATGAAAGTAGAGTACCTTTTTTAACAGCCGCTGAAACATACAAATTCCATCCAAAGACTATAGTTGGAGAGCTAATTGAGATAGAAGAAAGAAGCCCAGAGGAAGTTGCAGTTTTTGAAGATAAATACAAAGGAATAAAAATTAGGAATCCCGCATTTGATGTAACACCAGCTAAGTATATAGATGCTATAATAACAGAGGTGGGGTTAATTCCTCCACAGGGAGCTTGGTATATAATAGAAAAATACTTTGGCTGGCTTGAGAAATAAATAATTGTTGGAATAAAATATATATACCACAATTTGCATAAATTAATATATGTCCCGGGTGGCGACCTTCCGCAGGGGATGAAACCACCTCGGCATTCTACCCACAAGGCGGCCGTGCCGAGTAGCCGTTATGGCTTCAATGAAGGCCACGGTTTTCCAAGGGTAGATACATCTTTTTTTAGAAATAAATTTCATCTAAGAGGTGTTTTCTTTTTTTATCTTTTATATTTATTAATTTAAATTAATAGATTAAATTATTCTGCAAAAAATCAAAAATTATATAAAACTGTTTATCCAATAGTAATTGTAAATAACCTTATAATGTAAATATATATATCAATTTTTCTTATAAGAAAAAATAATTTTTAGGATGGGAATATGGAAATTAAGGAGATAACAATTATCGGTGGTTATGACAAGAACGGCAATCCAGAACCTGTAAGGGAGGTTACAATAAAAAGAGGAGAGATTGTCGGTGTTGTTGGGCCAACAGGAAGTGGGAAATCAAATTTAATCAGCGATATAGAGCAGTTAGCTCAAGGAGATACCATCTCCAAGAGAAGAATTTTAGTTAATGGAGAAGTTCCTCCAATAGAGATGAGAAGAGACCCAAAAAAGAGAAGAATTGCCCAACTATCTCAAAACATGAATTTTTTAGCAGACATGACTGTAGAGGAGTTTATTTTAATGCATGCGAAGAGTAGGGGAGTTTATAGAGAAAATATTGTTGATGAAGTCATAGAATTAGCAAATAGATTAACAGGAGAGCCAATAAAGAAAGACTACAACTTAACAATCCTAAGTGGAGGGCAGTCAAGAAGTTTAATGGTTGCTGATGTAGCTGTAATAAGCGATTCTCCCATAGTTTTAATAGATGAGATTGAAAACGCTGGAATAAAGAAGCATGAGGCTTTAGAGTTATTGGCAGGATATGGAAAGATTGTTTTAGTTATAACTCACGACCCTGTCTTGGCTTTAATGACTGATAGAAGGATAGTGATGAGAAACGGAGGAATGCAGAAGATTATAGAAACTACTGAAGAAGAGAAGGAAATTTCAAGAAAAATAAATGAGGTTGATAACTGGCTACTCTCTTTAAGAGAAAAGATTAGGTTTGGAGAGAGATTGACTCATGAAGATATAAGCCTAATGGTGAAAGGATGAAAGTGGCAATAGTTGCAGGAACCCCTGGAGCTGGAAAGACTTCAGTATTAATTCACACAATAAGAACCTTAATTAATGAAGGATATAAGCCAGTAGTTGTAAAAATTGACTGTTTATATACTGACGATGATGTCAGGTATAAAAAATTGGGCATCCCTGTTTTAGTTGGTTTAAGTAAGGATATGTGCCCAGACCACTTTGCAATATACAACTTTGAAGAAATGGTTGATTGGGCTAAGGATAAGGGAGATATCTTACTAATAGAAACTGCTGGTCTCTGCCATAGATGTGCCCCTTACACAAAAAACAGTTTGGGAATTTGTGTCATTGATGCCACTTCAGGGCCGAACACGCCAAGAAAAGTAGGGCCGTTCTTAACAAGTGCAGATATTGTAGTTATAACCAAAGGAGATATCATCTCTCAAGCTGAAAGAGAAGTTTTTAGAGAAAGAGTTTTAGAGATGAACCCAAATTGTAGAATTTATGAAGTTAATGGACTTACAGGGCAGGGATGTGTTGAAATAGCCAAGGAGATTATTGAAAGCAAAGATATTAAAGATTTAGAAAATGAAGAGCTAAGACACAACGCTCCATTGTGTATTTGCACCTTATGTGTTGGAGAGACAAGAGTTAGTAAAAAGTATCACAGAGGAATTTTAAGAAGAATAGATGGATTCATGGAATATGAAGGGGAGTAAAATGGTCGATGTAAATGAAATTACCAAATATCTTCCAGGATTCAATTGTGGAGCTTGTGGTTATAAGAGATGTGATTTATTTGCTGAGGCATTATTAAATAAAGATGTAAAATTAGAGGACTGCCCATTTTTGCTTAGGGAGAGATTTAAAGAAAACTATGAAAAATTAAAAGAGATTTTAAAGATTAAAGGAAAAATTAAAAAAGAGGAAAAATACATTGGAGTTATTGATGGATATGAGGCAGATTTTCTATTAAAACCTCTACCAAATGAATGTTCTTGTAGAGAGACACTATTAATTATGGATAAAAAAGAGCTTAAAGTTGGAGATTATATAAGATATAGACCTTTAGGTTGTCCAATTCCACACTTTGCTAAAATAATCGATGAGTATCATGGCTTTTATATAATCCATGTAGTGGGACCGAGCCATAGGATAACTGGGGAAAAAATAGAGTATAAAGATGTTGGTATAGCGATAGTTGTTGCATTTGAGGGAATTGTAGAAGGTAAAGTTCCAGAGGTTGGAAAAACTGTTAAATTTATCCCAAAACACTGTATGATGCAGAAGGTTCATTCTGGAGTAGTAGTGCAAGTTGAGGGAAAAAGAGTTTATATAGAAGGTATTGATTTGAAAGTATTTTAAAAATAAAAAATATTTTTTTAATTATTTATTTTATCATCTTTACAGAATCTTTTAATCTTGCTGATGCATCTACCATGCCAATCAATCTTGGGTCTATACTGCTAATATCTCCATACTTCATATAATCAGTTACAGTTGGCTTTATTTTAGTAAATGCACCTACATAGATATCATATCCAAATGGGAAGTTTCTTTTACATATCTCTTCTATTCCATCCATTATCTTTTCAAGTTTTTCTCCTTCAACTGTTATAATTATCTCTCCAACTTTAACTCTCAATTCCATTTCTTCGCCTTTAACCTTAATAACTTTTCTATCTTGGTGATTTACAGGCAATCCTCTTGCAGGACCAAATGGAACAGTTTTTGGCAAGGGTTGTCCATGAACTATAACCCTAACAATTCCATCCAAATCATAAATCTCATTTAATACCTTCTCTGTAGTTTCTGCCTTCAAATATCTGTGTGGAAATATTTTTACATCAACAACCTTTATCACTTCACTCATAAATTTCACCTCATTTTTCATAACTCTACTATTTCTTTCAACCTTTATAATACTTTCGATAAATTTAATATTACTTTAAGAAAATTAAAAATTTAAATTTTATTATCTAAATTCATAAATAAAGTTTGCGGATAAACCTAAGTAATATATATCTCTTAAACTCAAATAATGAAAAAGCAAATTCACCAATTCAATCTTTTTATATTACTACATTATAATTAATTTTAAAGGAACAGAATCTAATTTTATGAGGTGTTTATTATGAGAAGAGAATTTCCAGAAGAAGGAGATATAGTTATAGGAACTGTAAAGGATGTTAAGCCGTATGGAGCATTCGTAGAGCTTTTAGAATACCCAGGAAAGGAAGGAATGATTCACATCTCTGAGGTTACATCAGGATGGGTTAAAAACATTAGAGACCACGTTAAAGTTGGGCAGAGAGTTGTTGCAAAGGTTTTGAGAGTTGATGAGAGGAAGGGACATATTGATTTATCCTTAAAGAGAGTTACTGAGCAGCAAAAAAGGGCAAAAGTTCAAGAATGGAAGAGATTCCAAAGAGCTTCAAAGATGCTTGAAAGAGCTGCTGAAAAATTGGGTAAAAGCTTAGAGGAAGCTTGGGAAGAGGTTGGCTATTTGTTGGAGGATGAGTTTGGGGAGCTATACAATGCCTTTGAAACAATGGTTATTGAAGGGAAAGAAGTTTTAGATGATTTAGAGATTAGTGAAGAATGGAAAAATGTTTTATATGAAGTAGCTAAGGAGAGTATTGAGCTAACAAACGTTGAAGTTGAAGGAGTTATTGAGATGAAATCTTACGCCCCAGATGGAATTAAACAAATAAAGAAAGCATTAACAACAGCCTTAAAAGCTAACCCTTATGAGGATGTTGAGGTTAAGATAACCTATATAGGAGCTCCAAAGTATAGGGTTGTTGTTATAGCTCCAGATTACAAGAGTGGAGAGGAGGTTTTTAAAAAAGTTTGTGAAAAGGCAGTAGCAACAATTAAAAAACTTGGTGGAGAAGGAACTTACTATAGGGAGAGTAAGAAATAAAGATAAGTGGTAGAGATGAGAATGAAAAAATGTCCAAAATGCGGGCTATATACTTTAAAAGAAATCTGTCCAAAATGTGGAGAGAAAACGGTAATTCCAAAACCACCAAAATTTTCTTTAGAGGATAGATGGGGAAAATATAGGAGAATGTTAAAAAGAGCTTTAAAAAATAAAAATAAGGCAGAGTAATTTTCTTTTTTTATATCAAAATTTTACATTTCTGGGATATTATGCAACTTAGATTATCATCAGGAAATGTATTAAATGAAAAAGTCCATAAAGTGGGGATTATTGCCCTTGGGTCATTCTTAGAAAATCATGGAGCTGTTTTGCCAATAGACACTGATATAAAGATAGCATCTTATATAGCTTTAAAGGCATCTATTTTAACTGGGGCTAAGTTTTTAGGAGTTGTTATTCCATCAACTGAATATGAGTATGTTAAGCATGGCATTCACAACAAACCAGAGGAAGTTTATAGCTATATGAGATTTTTGATAAATGAAGGTAAAAAAATTGGTGTAGAGAAGTTTTTGATAGTTAATTGCCATGGGGGAAACATCTTAGTTGAAAGTTTTTTAAAAGATTTAGAGTATGAGTTTGATATAAAGGTTGAGATGATAAATATAACCTTTACACATGCATCAACTGAGGAGGTTTCTGTTGGTTACATTATTGGAATAGCTAAAGCTGATGAAGAAACTTTGAAAGAGCACAACAACTTTGAAAAATATCCTGAAGTAGGAATGGTTGGGCTAAAAGAGGCAAGAGAAAACAACAAAGCAATAGATAAAGAGGCAAAAGTTGTTAAAAGATTTGGAGTTAAGTTGGATAAAAAACTTGGAGAGAAAATTTTGAATAACGCAATAGAAAAAGTTGTTGAAAAAATAAAAGAAATGATAAGGTGAAATTATGGGCTGGGAGAATGCTCCATCTCATATATGTAGGGGAGGAGATTTGAGAGGTTTAGCTTTTTGCTGTCCTCCAATAAAATACTGTCCTATTCATAAAGCGTTAGCTGTATTGAAAATGTCACCAGAGGAGTTTATAAGAATAAAGGAAGAATTTGGAAAGAGGACAAAACTTGGTTTAGGAGAAAATACATGCTTTGGTAGTTTAGTTTGGTGTTGTAAAATAACAAAACCCTGCCCTTACAGGGATTATGAGCTTGCTAAAAACAACATAAGTCCAGATGAATACATGGAGCTAAAAAAACAGCTTGCTGAGGAAATTATAAGAAATAGCCAGTTTTTTAAAGAGGCAGTGGAAGTTTTTGTTAAAAAAGGCATTCCAAAAGATATTGCTGAAAAATGTATCTTAGAGACAGGAGATTTAAAGAAAGCCTATGAAATGGCTATAAAAATGATTGATAAGGATTAAGATAATGGGATTTTGTTTTCCTGAAATGTTTTAAACATGTCATACTCTTCTTTTGATAGCTTATAGATGGAGTATTTAACATCTTCAACAATACACATGCTCTTTAACAATCTGTAACTTTTTTCTCCATCATAATCATTTAAAAATGCATATACTGGTTTTCCATCTTTAGCTACAATATATCCAATTTCACTACCCTCAATCTTAATTAAACATGTTCCGTAAGATAGAGCATCAATCAATGAAACATTTTCTAAGATTATAGGTTTTTTTGAAGATATTATTTTCTTAACAACATCGTTAATTGAATCTCCAAACAATAAAACGCCTTCAGGATATTGATTTTTTAAAGAATTTAATTCTTCATTGGATATTTTCTCAATTTTTGCAATTATTTCACTAACGGCAAATGTTGTTTTTAGTTTGCTAATTGCTTTCTTCCCAAATAAAGTTTTTCTACCAAAATATACTGCAAAAACCTCTCTCTTGTTTTTATAAACAACAATCCCTTTTTCATTTTTAAATCTTTTTGGCATAAAAATAACTTTATTTATGTAAGTTAAATATTTATATACATCGTTGTAAGAATTCAAAATAACCTCATTCTCAAAAACCAGGCTTAGCTTAGAAATTTCAACAATAGATTCCTCTGGTTTAAAATTTATAAGAGCAGATTTTACTTCCTTTTCATTTCCTTGATAAATCTCTATTAAAAACTCGTCTGGAATTTGTGAAAATATCTCTTCTAAACTTTTTTCTCTACCATTAAACTTTGATGAGATAAGTTTTGAGTCAATGTAAAAGAGAAGGGCATTGTCTATTCTAATAATTCCTGTAAAATTAACCAATCCAGAAATAATTTCTTTTAAATCTTCAATTCTTCCAAATTTTGAATACACTTTCTCCATAATCTCACAAAAATAATGACGGCGCAGGGGGGGAATCGAACCCCGAGGGCTCTCGCCCTCGACGGATCTGAAGTCCGCCCCGGGCTACCAAGCCCGGTACCCCGCGCCACATTAATGGGTAGTAGGCAGTAATATTGATAGACATCCAAAATATATAAAAGTTTTTCATACAAAATGTAATATAGCTATTAAAATATCTAATAACGAATACTGTTTGTCAATTTAAGATAAAATAAAATATTTTTTATTTTTTAGAAATTTTCCTTTAAAAAATTGAAATAATAACGTTTATATATGAAGTTTGGTAATAACTTAATCTTAATCTATAATGATTTATAATGACAGATTGGGTGAGGTTATGGATTTAAATACTTTGATAAAAATCATTGAAAAAGTTGGTAGAATTGAGATTGAGGATATAAAAATCACCGCAGATGAATTAATTATAAATATCCCATCAGCCCCTCCAATAGTTATTCCTCAAACACCATCAATAAAAGAAAAATTGGCTGAAGAAGGAATTATAGAAATTAAAGATGTCCCAGAGTTAGATTGGGAACCACCAGTTGAAAAATATCCTGGATATATAAGAGAAGTCCAATTTGGAAAACCAAAATCAGAAGGAGGAAGAGGAAAAGTTGTGAAAATTGGGGGACAGAGAGCTTTATATAGATTTGAAGAACCACAGCCAAATCCACCAGTTGTTACTTTCGATATATTCGATATACCAATGCCAGGATTACCAAAACCAATTAGGCAGTTTTTCCAGGATGTTATGGAAGACCCTTGCGAATGGGCAAAGAAGTGTGTTAAAGAATTTGGGGCAGATATGATAACAATTCACCACATCTCCACAGACCCAAAAATTAAAGATAAAAGTCCAAAAGAAGCTGCAAAATTAATGGAAGATTTATTACAGGCAGTTGATGTTCCATTTGTTATTGGAGGTAGTGGAAATCCTCAAAAAGACCCTTTAGTTTTGGAAGCATGTGCTGAAGTAGCAGAAGGAGATAGATGCTTATTAGCTTCAGCAAACTTGGAGTTGGATTATAAAAAGATAGTTGATGCAGCTATGAAATATGACCACAACGTATTAGCATGGAGTATTATGGACCCAAATATGGCGAGAGATTTAAATAGAAAACTTGTTGAAGCTGGTTTGGACCCAAATAGAATAGTTATGGATCCAACAACATGTGCTTTAGGTTATGGGATTGAGTTCTCAATCAACGCAATGGTTAGATTAAGATTAAATGGATTGAAGGGAGATGAGTTGGTTAATATGCCAATGTCATCTGGAACAACAAACGCTATTGGAGCAAGAGAGGCATGGATGAACAATCCTGAATGGGGGCCAAGAGAGTATAGATTACCATTATGGGAAATAACTACTGGAATTACGATGATGATGTGTGGAGTAGATTTATTCATGATGCTCAATCCAATATCAGTTAAAACACTGAAAGAGATTGGAAAAACTCTAACAACCAAGCCAGGAGAGGTTAAACTAAACACAAACAACTATGAGTGGATTGTCAGCCCATAGGAGGAGACCTCCTATTGGGATACCTCCCGTCCATTAAGTTGGGGCTATCAGCCCCAATTAATGTCCAAGCTTAGTTAAATACGTAAGATAAACACCAACAACTACGATTAGATTGTGGCAAAGGCATAAAATTGTAATATAATTGTAATTATTAATCTAAAGGTGATAGAATGCCAAAAAAGATTAGTGCAATGGATATTTACAAATTACTGCCAAAAACAAACTGTAAAAAATGCGGTTATCCGTCATGCATGGCATTTGCTACAAAACTGTTAGAGAAAGAGGCAACAATTGACCAATGTCCTATATTAAACACCCCAAAATTTGAGAAAAATAAAAAGAAGATTATAGAGCTTATCTCTCCACCAGTAAAAGAAGTTTGGTTTGGGAACGAAGAAAAAAAGGCGGTTATGGGTGGAGACGAGGTAATGTATAGATATCAGTTATCATTCTTTAACCCTACACCAATTGGTGTTGATATTAGCGACGAGTTAAGTGAAGAAGAAATTAAAAATAGAGCTAAGGAAATAGAGAACTTTGTATTTGAAAGAACTGGAGAAAAGTTAAAATTAGACTTTATTGTTATAAGAAATGCATCTGGAGATGTTGAGAAGTTTAAAAAAGCTATAGAAATTGTTGAAAAAGAAACAAAGATGCCTATTTGCATTGCCTCATTAAATCCGGAGGTTATAAAGGAAGCTTTAAAAGTTGTTAAATCAAAGCCAATGGTCTATGCCGCAACAAAAGAAACGTTAAATGATTTCATAAAGGTTATTAAAGAAGTTAAAAAGGACGTTGTTTTGGTTTTATCATCAAATAATGTTAAAGATTTAAAAAACATGGCTGCAAAGTGCTTAGCTAATGGTATTGAAGATTTAGTTTTAGAACCTCACACATACCCAGAAAATATCGCTGAAACATTAGATTTGAATGTAATGATTAGGAGGAGTGCTATTGAGAAGGAAGATAAATACTTAGGATTTCCAATATTAAATTTACCAATTAACGCTTATTATTATGCTTTAAAAAATGAATGCCCAATCTCTGGATTTTTTGAGGATAAAGAGGTTGTTGCTAAGATGTTTGAGGCTACAATAGCCAATACATTGATGAACAGATATGCAGATGCTTTAATTATGCATGGAATGGATATATGGGAATTAATGCCAGTCCTAACATTGAGACAGTGTATCTATACAGACCCAAGAAAGCCACAGGCAGTTGAGCCAGGCTTATACCCAATTGGCAATCCAGACGAAAACAGCCCAGTTATATTAACAACAAACTTCTCATTAACATTCTACACAGTTACAGGAGACTTTGAGAAAGATAACGTTACCTGCTGGCTATTGGTTATGGACACTGGAGGAAAGGCTGTTGATGTTTCAGTTGCAGGAGGGCAGTATAATGGAGAAAATGCTAAAAAATTAATTGAAGAGACAGGAATCGCTGATAAAGTTAGCCACAGGATAATAATATTGCCAGCTTTAGCTGCTTCTACAAGAGGAGATATTGAAGACAAAACCGGCTGGACATGTGTTGTTGGAACAAGAGATTCATCTCAAGTTGGTGACTTCTTAAGAAATAACTGGGATAAGATATTAAAAGAATGGAAGGAGAAGAATCAAACAGCTTAAATACATTATTTAAATATTTTTATAAAAAAGAAAAATTGTAGGTTTGGAATTTCTGATTTTGTTGTTTGGTTTATTGATTGTCTTGTTGAATATGTTTGGATTTTGAAAATAAGAGTATTTAGGAATTATTTATTTAGAGGTTTTAAATTTAATTTCTAAGGGTTTGCTGGTTTGATTATTTAGAATATTTGAGTTTATTGAATTATTCAGATTTTTAAAAATAAAAATTAAATAATTATCTAAATAAGATTTCTCTAACTAATAAGTTAAATTTTTGAATTTAAGGAGATAAGAATGCTCTGTTTTATTAAAGGGAGAAAATTTTAAATATTAAAAGAATTAAAATCAGACCGATTCGGAATGGAAACTCATCACAAATAATGTGTGGCTCTCCAAGAATAAACATTTCATTAAAATCAGACCAATATGGAATAAAAATAATTTTTTATTTAGTCTAATTCAATAAATTTGAAAAATAGGAACTAAATTTTTAACTCTTTTAGTTTCTAAAAAAATAGAAATAAATTTAATAGTTTGGATTTTTAAAACTTTTTAAACATCTCTTCTATAATTCTTGCAAATGCGGGTCTTGTTATAAATATCCCTATTAAAACCCCTGCTATTGTAGTTATTGCAAATCCTTTTAACATTCCCACCCCAAGAACAAATAGAGGAAGCATAGCTGCGATGGATGTTGCCGCAGAGGCAAATATTATAAAGAAAGCCCTTTTAATGCTTGCCCTTATCTTACCAGCTCCTCTCTTTAATGCCTCATCAGTTATGACAATTTGGTTATCAACTCCAGTTCCTACAGCAGCAATAATCCCTGCTATTGAAGGTAAATCTAACTTCCAATCTATTAAAGAAGCAAAGCCCAATATAATAATAACTTCTGATATACAGGTTATTAAAATTGGGATTGCTATCTTTGGCTGTTTGTATCTAATACTGACTATTATCCCAACAGCTATAAACGCCAATAATAAAGCAATAGCTGTTCCTTTTAAAAATTCTTTACCAAATTCTGGAGATATTGTAGATATATATTCAATATCCAATTTTACTGGCAAAGCTCCAGATTTTAGAGCTGAATAAATAGCCATTGCTTCGTCAATCTCTTCTTTAGTTGGAGGGTATGCTCCAACAGTAATAACCTGCTGTGGATGAGGTTTTCCATCAGCTAAGTCTGGAGATAAGACAGGAGCTGAGATTAACTTTCCATCCATATACAACTCAACTTTATGATATGCCTTACCTTTAGCAACTTCGGCAAACTTTTTAGCTCCTTCTAATGTTAATTCAAAAGGAACTCCATAAGCCCAAGTTTCCCCTTGTGGAATCTTTGTTGGAAGTTCAACATTCTGCACATCACTTCCAGTATATGCAGTTATATTGTCAATCTTTGCTACAAAAACCCCTTGTTGTTTCAATATTTTAATTATCCTATCAGTATCACAACTTTTTGGAATTTCTACAATAATTTCATCATTTCCTCTTGGATATATTACTACATCGTTTAATCCATTATAATTCAATCTTTCTGTAATAATTTTAATTGTTGCCTCTATTTCTTTGTCACTCATTGGTTTCTCTGCTTTTAAAACAATAATCGTTCCTCCACTTAAATCAATCCCAAAATCAAGTCCTTTAAATACGATTAAGAATACAGATAGAGTAACAAATATAATTAAAATCAGTATTTTTCTATCTTTCAGTAGTTTTGATATATCCATTTATCCCACCTATACCTATATAAGTTGGTAAATTTTAACAAACTCTTTTAAAATTTATAACATTTGTGGTGATTAATATGGACTTTGATATAACTGTTATCGGCTATATTGCTGGAACTTTAACAACCTTTGCATCTCTCCCCCAATTAATAAAGTCTTTGAAGGAGAAAGATATGAGCAACATCTCATTAGCTTTTGTTATAACATTCACAACTGGACTGACACTCTGGTTAATATATGGAATATTAAGAAATGATTACCCAATAATAGTATTTAACATTTTGTCTTTAATGTTTTGGATACCGATAACTTATTTGAAAATAAGAGATGAGATGAGAAAATCTTAATGAAAGCTAAATATAGAAAGTGGGGCTGAACATAGTAAAGCCCACTCGGAGTATAGTAATAGAGGTTCCTCTATATGCTTGCGATACCGATAACCTATCTTAAAATAAAGGAAGAGATGAAGAAATCTTAGATATTGACTATTATCTTATTTTGTATATTTAAATTTAAAAATAAAGCATAGGATGAGAAAATGAAATGGGATGAAATTGGGAAAAATATTGCAAAAGAGATTGAAAAAGAAATTTTACCATATTTTGGAAGAAAAGATAAATCTTACGTTGTTGGAACTTCTCCAAGCGGAGATGAAACAGAAATTTTTGACAAAATTAGTGAAGATATTGCCTTAAAATATTTAAAATCGCTGAATGTTAATATCGTGAGTGAAGAGTTGGGTGTTATAGATAACAGTAGCGAATGGACTGTAGTTATTGACCCAATAGATGGTTCTTTTAATTTTATAAATGGAATTCCATTTTTTGCATTCTGCTTTGGAGTATTTAAAAATAATGAGCCATATTATGGCTTAACCTACGAATTTTTAACTAAAAGTTTTTATGAGGCATATAAAGGAAAAGGAGCTTATTTAAACGGAAGAAAGATTAAAGTTAAAGACTTCAATCCAAATAATATAGTTATAAGCTACTATCCAAGCAAAAAAATAGATTTAGAAAAATTAAGGAACAAAGTTAAAAGAGTGAGAATATTTGGAGCTTTTGGTTTAGAAATGTGTTATGTAGCTAAAGGGACTTTAGATGCTGTTTTTGATGTAAGACCTAAGGTTAGAGCTGTTGATATTGCCTCATCATATATAATCTGCAAAGAAGCAGGAGCCTTAATAACAGATGAAAATGGAGATGAACTGAAATTTGACCTAAATGCAACAGATAGATTGAATATTATTGTAGCAAATAGCAAAGAAATGTTAGATATAATTTTAGACCTCTTATAACCTTAAATATTTTTAGATACTTTCAACTTTTATAGTGTTAGTTTTCTTTTGACCTATTGGATGACCTAATGTGATTAAGTAAATCCCCTTTCCAATTTCTTTTTTAGCCATTTCTCTACAGGTGTTGATTATTTTCTCCATATCATCAAATTCTTCCATCAAACAGCTTTCAACTCCCCAAACCAATCTCAACCTTTTTAAAGTTCTTATATTTGGCGTTGGAGCTATTATTTTACTATTTATCCTTAATTTAGATATTAACTTAGCAGTTCTTCCAGAATATGTTGGAGTTATAACTAACTTAGTATTTAGCTTCTTATATAGCTCATAAACAGCATATACTAAACCTTCATCAATGCTCTCAACCTCTAAACAAACTCTATCACCAAACTCCTCATAATGTTCATCTGCCACTTTGGCAACCTTATTTAATACCTTTATCGCCTCTATTGGGTATTTTCCAATAGTTGTTTCGTTGGAGAGCATTAAGCAGTCAGTTCCATCGTATATGGCATTAGCTATGTCTGTAACCTCAGCTCTTGTTGGAAATGGATTGTTTATCATAGAATCCAATATTTGTGTGGCTGTTATTGACAAAATTCCATATCTATTAGCTATTCTCAATATATTCTTTTGTTCAATTGGAATATTTTCTATTGGAACCTCTACACCCAAATCTCCCCTTGCTACCATCACTCCATCACTTTCTCTTGCTATCTCTTTTATATTCTTTAATCCCTCCTTAGTTTCTATTTTTGATATTACCTCACAATCTCCTTTGTATTCTGATATAATATCTTTTAATTCCTTAACATCTTCCTTATTCCTAACAAATGATAAAGCAATATATTCAAAGTCCTTTTCTACAGCGAATTTTATATTCTTCAAATCAGTTTCATCAATTATTGGGAGTTCTATCCTTGTATCTGGAAGATTAACTCCCATACCTTCTTTAATCTCTCCCCCAACTTCTACAACTGCGATAATTTTATCAGTTTTTTCTACAACTCTTAGCTTAATTTTCCCATCGTTTATTAAAATAAAATGCCCTTCTTCAATTGTGTCTATATTGTAGTTGAGCTTTATATCCTCTCCAATAACAACCTTCTCCCCCATTTTTAATATTTTATTTTTTAATTTAACTTCTTTAATTCTAATTTTTATTCCCTTCAAATCCATAACTTTGGCGATATTATTTTTTTCCAATATATTCAAAAACTTTTCACAATAATCTGTTGTGGCATGAGACATGTTAAATCTAACTCCATCTATCAAATTTATTGCTTTATCTAATTTATTTTCTAAGGATGGTCCTAAAGTGACTAAAATTTTAGTTTTTCTCATCATTCCCACCAAAATTCATTATAGGAACAAATCAAAGTCCTGATTGTATTTTTTACCTATCCTTAAAGCAATCTCTGCCTTAGCTAACTCTCTACCAAAATAAGATGCATGGTCTAACTTTTTTATTAAATTTAATCTTATCGCGGTTTCATAAATTTCTTTTGGTTTCTTTCCTCTAATTATTAAAACTGGTTCTCTTCTTTTATTAAAGTATATTGCTACTATCTCTTTGTTCTTCCTATCAATTTCTATTTTAAAACTTCCTTCATCCAATATCTGCCTCTCATCTTCTTCAGCTTTAATTATTGGGATATTGTAACTATTGAAGGTTATTTCCTCCTCAAATCTTTTATCCTTATAATTTATCAAATTGTAGCCAATATCCTTTGGCAGAGAGTTCCTTTTTTTAGCCAAAAACATCATCTTTGAGGCAATCTTTAACTCTTTTATTGAAAATTTACACTTAGCACTTGCCTCTGGTGTAAATAATATATTAGCTCCAATCTCAGCCCCAATAGCTGCTAACAAAGCATTGACTCCATTACTATCAGCATCAAAAAGCTCTGTAACATTTCCAACACCAAAAAATAGTGGCAATTTATTTCTTTTTTTAAATTCTCTACATGCAATAACGCTCTCTATAAAACTGCATCCGGCATTGTTTATTGGCTCTAATATTGGGTCAGCAACTATTTTTTCAATTCCAGCATCTATTAGCTTTTTTATATTCTCCTCTAAGGATTTAATTTTGCCTTCAATAGTCTCTGGGACATAGTTTGTTTTATAATTTGTTGGCAGAACAACAACTGCCGTTTCTGAATCTTTTAAATATGGAATTAGCTCATCTAAATTCCCAGCATCAACACTCAAAATCATATCTGCCCCTAAATTTATTGCCTCAATTAATTCTTTTGTGTTTAATGTATCTACACTAATTGGATTGTCAGTTAAATCTCTCGCTATCTTTAGCATATCTTTAATTTTATCTGCATTATTTTCATTGCTAACCATTCCCAAATCAATCATATCAGCCCCACTTTCTAAGTAATATATTATTTTCTCCTCCAACTCTTTCTCTTTTAGCCATGGGGCATGGACTATCTCTCCCAAAACTCTCATTGGGAATTTATCTCCAACTTTTAATTTGCCTATCTTTATATCTCCTTCTCCTAATTCCTGCTCCTCTGCTTTCTTAATCTCCTCCTCACATTTCTTTCTAATAATTTCTAATAACTGCAAATCGGCATACTCTTTAGTTGATAGTTTTATCTTATCCAGATTTTCAATCAATATTGGAATATCAGAAGCTTCTCTTGTAGATTTAAAGCATTTTATTCCGGTTTCTTCCTCAACATTCTTTAAATCATGTCTTATCAACCCAGTTACTAAAACAAAATCATAAATATCTTTTAATTTTTTTCCTAATTTGTTTTCTAATTTTTTAATTTCTTTAATTATTAAATTAGGTGTTAAAAAAGCAGCTACAGAGATATTTGCTACATGCACATCTATAAAATCATATTTTTTCACAGCATCTTTAACTTTCCTTTCAGCTAATTTTCCAGTGATTATTAGAATTTTCATAATCTCCCTCAAACTTTCATAGTCAATATAAGATTTAGGACTTTCGTAGAAATAAATTTTTTAAAGAAAATTTATGCTTAAGGGCATCTAAATGCCTTTTAATATATAATACTGCGAAAGTCTTAAAATGAAAACTATAAATGTAATTAAATTAAAACATAATTTATACTTAGCTAAATTTGGTGGATAGTATGAAGTTCGTAGAAAAAGCAAAAATAGAGTTTGAAAATCCCATAGTTATTGAAGCATTTCCTGGAACTGGATTAGTTGGAAGCATAGCAGGTTTTCAAATAATAAAAGACCTAAACCTAAAATATTTTGGATACTTTGAAGTTGATGGAATCCTTCCACTCACAACTATTGAGAAAGGCATTCCCTACCCTCCAGTGAGAGCGTATGCAAACAAAGATTTTATTATTTTATTTTCAGATATAATAATCTCTCCATTTAAGATTAATGGATTGGCGGAGTTTATAGTTAAAACATTTTCAAACAAAAATCCAAAACTATTTGTTTCTCTTGGAGGAATAATGGCAGGAAAATCAGAAAAAGTATTTGGAATAGCAAATAAAGAAGAGTTGATAGAAGATTTAAAAAATTATGTTGAAATATTTGATTTTGGAGTTGTGGGAGGAATGGGGGGAAATTTATTAATAAAATGCCATGACAATGGGTTTGATGCTATTGGTTTGTTGGCTGAAACTGTTGGAATTAGACCAGACCCAAGAGGGGGGGCTAATCTATTAGAGGTTTTGAATAAAATGTTCAATCTAAATGTAAATATTGAAAATCTCATCAAAGAGGCTGAAGCTATTGAAAACAAACTTAAAGAACTGGCAGAGCAACATTTAAAGATGATGTCAAAGAGTAGAAAGGAATATCCAATGTACATTTAACTACCATAGGAGGAAACCTCCTATTGGTATGAACCTTTTAGTAAAAGGTTCATCAAAACCTAACACCTCCTCGCTTATGCTCGGAGGTGTAAATTAGCAATATTAGGGGAGTATCCCAAGAGGGGCGTAGCCCCTTTATGGTGTGGATACCACACGTCCATTAAGTTGGGACTTTCAGTCCCAATTAATGTCCAATCTGAAGATTTTATATTGTTTGAATATGCTAAAACTTTCGAATTGGTATTTTGGTGGTATTATGAAGGTTTATGGATTATTTGGAATTAATGAAAATGCAATTAATGATTTTATTGAAAATCATATAAAGACATTCACTATAATCAATGCATTAAACTTAGAGACAGTTAAAAACCTAAAAGAAGGAGATTTGGTTTTTATAACATCAACACTTAGGGAAGATTTGAGGAATGGAACTGAAGGAATTTTAGGAAGGGTTATAAATGTCTCTTTAGTCCCTCAAATGATAAACGGCTTTGAAGAGAAGGAAATTATAGCTGGAAGGGTTCAATTGGAAATGTTGGGATTTGCTAAATGTGTTAAATATGAATCCATCCATGTAGAGATAACATTTAGAATGTATTAATTTATTTTTGGATAATTTTATTTTTGTGTTCTTCTTCAACAGATTTTGCCCACTTTATCATTTCATTATAGACTTTATCTTGCTTCAATAGATTTTCATTGCCTATCAAAATTAGCTTTCTCTTAGCTCTTGTTATGGCAACATTCAACCTCCTCAAATCCTTCAAAAATCCAAAGTTCTTTGTTCTAACGAATGAGATAACTATAGCCTCATTCTCCCTTCCTTGGAATCCATCTACTGTATTAACCTCTATGTCTATGTTATGCTCTTCAAACAACCTCCTCAAATACCTAACTTGGGCATCGTAAGGAGTTATAACGTTTGTTGGTATCTTATACTTTACAAGTTTTTTAACTATCTCTAAAACCTTCTCCGCCTCTTCTATGTTGTAATAAGATGGAGATTCTTTATCTTTCCTTTCAATCCCTTCAACATTTATAAATTGAACTGGGATTTCGTTTATAATATCTCTATCAACCTCATCAATCTCCTCCTCTTTAACTAAATCTAATAAAGTGATGTTTTTAACGCTCTCATCTGCCTTTAATTTGTTGTTATAAAACATCTTATTTGGGAATTCCATGATTTTTTCGTTCATTCTATACTGAATCTCCAATATTGATGAAAATTCTGGATATTTTTTAATCAATCTCTCAAATAAAGTCTTTTTTAGCTCTTCATTCTCACTTAAAACTGTTGGTGGTAATTGCTTATGGTCTCCAGCCATGATTAGCTTTCTTCCTTTAACAATTGGAATTAAGCAAGAAGGCTCCATTGCTTGGCTTCCTTCATCAATAACAATCACATCAAACTCCCAGCCTTTCAAAATTTCTGAACCAGCCATAGAGTTTGTTGCTACGATAACATCTGCCTCTGCTAAAATCTCATTCATGATTTTTTCAGTAATTTCATCCAAATTATTGATGATTCTTTTAATCTTTTTATTTCTTATAATCCATTCTGCCATACTAACGATTTTTTCCTTAGGAATCCCTCTGTAGGATTTCTTTCTTTTAGCTACTTTTAAAATCTGCTCATCACTCATTCCTCTCCTCCATCTTGGGGAGGGCTTTAAAAATTTATCCCTCTGTTCTTTAATTTCTTTAATCTTCTCTCTTAAAGCTAGGATTTCTTGATATTTCTCATGATTTTCAATTAGATAGGGGAGAGAGTGTTGAATCAAATCCTTTGAAATCCTTGTTGGATGCCCTACCCTAACAACTTTTAAATCTGGATATTTTTTTATTAGGTACTCTAAGATGTTATCTGCTGCTATGTTTGAATCTGCTGTAGCTAAAACCTTATGTTTGTTAAATTTAACCTCTTGGACGATAACCTCTGTTATAGTTCTTGTCTTTCCAGTTCCTGGAGGGCCGTGAATTAAATACAAATCCCTACTTAAAACTGCCTTTTTAACTGCTAATTTTTGTGATTCATTTAAATTTTTATCATAGAACTCTAATTTGATGTCCTCTCTTAAAGGTTTTTCTGGGTGTTCAATGCCTAATATTATATAAGCTAATTTATCCCTCTTTCTTGCAAATTCTCTTAAAGCTTCTTTCATTCTTTTAAATGTTATGTCATTTACGTATAAATCAACTCTTACTCTTTCTTTATAAACCCATTTTGGGACATCAACATCAAAGGCAACATCTATAAAGTTCTTTCCTACGTATATGACATTCGCATATAAATCACTCTGCAATGGGTTTTCTTTACTAACTAAAACAACGTCTCCCGGAGATATTTCTGTTTTAAATGGCTTTTTTCTCCCAAATCTTACAATGGTGCAACCTAAGCTCTCTCCTAAAAATTTCCCTTTTAAATTTAAAATTGCTCTTCCAACATTCTCTCTCTTTTTGCCTAATTTAATAATCTCATTTTTATGAAAATCCATCTCACATCTTCTCTCAATCTCAATCAAATCCATGAATTTCTTTACGTATAAATCAACTAAATTCAAGCTATCACCACTTTTAAACCAATTCTGCAACTATTATATTATCCTTATTTCTCAAAATTCTCACTTTAACTGTCTTCCCTATTAGATTTTGTTCATTATTGCAGTTAATTATCTGAATTACCCTATCCTTAGCAACTCCCAAAACTTCTCCTTTAACTCTTCCATCTAAAACAACTTTTACTTTTGTTACCTCACCAACTTTGAATGGATAAGGCAATCTTTTCCTCTTATGCGTTCCAAAATCCTTTGGTGAAGTTATGAGCTTAACCTCTATACCTTTCTTCTTATATTCTAACTCATATTTCCCTAACAAATAATAAAACTTCTCAAAATCCCAAACCTTCATTTTTTTAGGTCTTCTACCTAATTGATAAACCCTACAAAGTTGGCAACCTAAAATGGGGTCTTTTTTCCCGGTTAATGGATTAATAATGTTTTGAGGATTTTTCTGCTCTAAATCAACAGCATACTCAATAACTCTCTTAAATTCCTCATCGTTTATGTTTGGCAATAAAAGGGGAGCAATCAATAGATGAATCTTAGAGTTTTTTATATATTCAGCAATATCTAAAATCTTCTTAATATTGTAATCTCTCCTACCAGAGAGCATTTTAGCCATTTTTTCATCTAAGGCATTGATAGATAAGTTTATCCTATGCAACCCGGCCTCTTCTAACTCATCTATTAGTTTATAATTTAAAACTGTCCCGTTTGTTTGCATGGAAACGATACCATTACCTTTTTTATTTATCTCTGCCAGTTCTTGAACTAAATCAACTAATGGATAATAAAGGCTTGGCTCTCCCTGCCCATCTAAATGTGCCTCAATAAACTTATTTTCCTTAAAATCAACAATCTTTTTGTAATTCTCAATTAAATACTCTAAATCAACATAGTAATCATTTTTTCTTGTTTTAGAAAACTCTCCTTCATCCACTGAGCAAAATATGCAGTTTAAATTACAGCCACAATGCCCTCTAACTTGGATTATATTTCTACCTCTTTCAATTAAACCAAAGGCAGTATGCCCTATTAGAGGAATTGGCTCATTTATATATATAGTTTTTCTCTTTGTTATTTTGCTCTTTAAATTGTTAGCTATGCTATAAGAAATTAAGTTTAAAATCCCAACCTTTATATTTTCAGCTCTTTTTGGATGAGCATTAATTTTTATTATTGAGCCATCAATTTCAACCTCTTCATAAGGAATTTCAACTTCAATCTCATAAATTTTGTTTATTTCAAGGATTAATGTGTTATCTTTGTTTTTAACGTCGGTTATCATCCTGTATTGTGATAAATCTAAGCACACCATAATCCCACAACATTCAAATATTTACATTAATTAAAAACAATTTAAACAATCTTGTTATATTGGGTTATTATTATTCTAAAAGAAGATTTTGCAGTTACTAATATTGTCCAAATTAAAAAAAGCTCAAAATATTTGGTGCGGGGGATGGGGTTTAAAGCATAGGGCTTCGCCCTATTGCTATACCCAGGATACATTGCTTCCTAATGGAAGCAATGCCTCTTCTAACCCGCTATCAAATATTTGGTGCGGGGGACGGGATTTGAACCCGCGAACCCCTACGGGACCAGACCCTCAATCTGGCGCCTTTGACCTGGCTTGGCGACCCCCGCCCTTAAAGGCAAATTTTATTTATAAACCTCCCTATATAAAACTTACGCCGAAAAGTATATATATGGGTTTGTAATTATAATGATGTTGCGTGCCGAGGTGGCTTAGCTGGTTATAGCGCCCGGCTCATACGGATATCCCAGGCTTTACGCCTGGGTCCTGGGAAACCGGGAGGTCGAGGGTTCGAATCCCTCCCTCGGCACCATTTTTATTCCATAGGGCTTCGCCCTATTGGGATACTCAGAGCAGGGTTGCCAGAGGCAACCCCACTTTCTTTTAAGAGGCATTGCCGAGCGTAGCGAGGCAATGCATCCTATTTTGATGAAATGGAAAGCTACGCTTTCCAGCTATGAAAACTCTTTTAGTTTTCATTTAACCGAAGCGTTAGCTTCGGGCTACAAAATCTGAAAGATTTTGTTTAACTTTTTCTAAAAGTTTCGTTTGTATCCCTCCCTCGGCACCATTTTATTATTTTATTTTAGGTTGTTATATTTATTTTTTTAGATTTATGGATTAACTATTTTTAAATAGTATTTATTTTTTAAATCTTAACTTAACAGTTTTTAATGGTGAATTTATGAAAATTATTGTTTGTATAACCGGGGCGAGTGGAGTCATTTATGCAAAAAGATTGTTAGAGGTATTGAAAGATAGAGCTGAAGTTAATCTAATTATCTCAAATTCAGCTAAAAAAATAATTAAAGAAGAGCTTGATATTGACTGGAAAGAAATAAAAAAATTAGCGACGGACTATTATGAGAATGATGACTTTTTCTCACCTCTTGCATCTGGTTCAAACAAATTTGATGCTGTTGTAGTTGTGCCTTGCTCAATGAAAACTTTATCAGCCATAGCCAACGGATACTCAGCAAATTTAATAGTTAGAGTTTGTGATATCGCTTTAAAAGAAAGAAGGAAATTGATAATTATGCCAAGAGAGATGCCATTTAATAGCATACATTTAGAAAATATGTTAAAACTTTCAAATTTGGGAGCTATAGTAATGCCTCCAATTCCTGCTTTCTATAATAAACCAAAAAATGTAAATGATATAATTAATTTTGTTGTTGGAAGAGTTTTAGATATTTTGGGAATAGATAATAGCTTATTTAAAAGATGGGGAACTGTTTAAAGTATAATTCTAAAATTTCTGAAAACAATAAAATTTTTAATTGAAGAAATATAATATTTTATTAAGTGTTGTATAGTTTAATTTGGTGATATCATGCTCGATAAATTAGGAGAAAATTTAAACAAAGCCCTAAACAAACTAAAAGCTGCTGCCTTTGTTGATAAAAAATTAATAAAAGAAGTTATAAAAGATATTCAAAGGGCTTTAATACAGGCAGATGTTAATGTAAAATTGGTTTTAAAGATGAGTAAAGAAATAGAGAGGAGAGCTTTAGAGGAAAAGACACCAAAGGGTTTATCAAAGAAAGAGCATATCATAAAGATTGTCTATGAAGAATTAGTCAAATTATTGGGAGAAGAGGCAAAAAAATTAGAGTTAAATCCAAAAAAACAAAATGTTATCTTATTAGTTGGTATTCAAGGTTCAGGAAAAACAACAACTGCAGCAAAATTAGCAAGGTATATCCAAAAAAGAGGGTTAAAACCTGCTTTAATCGCAGCTGATACCTACAGACCAGCGGCTTATGAGCAGTTAAAGCAGTTAGCTGAAAAAATCCACGTGCCAATATATGGGGATGAGACAAGAACAAAATCACCAGTAGATATTGTTAAAGAGGGGATGGAGAAATTTAAGAAGGCAGATGTTTTAATTATAGATACTGCTGGAAGACATAAAGAGGAAAAAGGTTTATTGGAAGAGATGAAGCAAATTAAAGAGATAACAAATCCAGATGAAATCATATTGGTTATAGATGGGACTATTGGGCAACAAGCAGGAATTCAAGCTAAAGCGTTTAAAGAGGCAGTTGGAGAGATTGGGAGTATAATAGTAACTAAGTTAGATGGTTCTGCTAAAGGAGGAGGGGCGTTAAGTGCGGTTGCTGAGACAAAAGCACCTATAAAATTCATTGGAATTGGGGAGGGGATTGATGATTTAGAACCATTCGACCCTAAAAAATTTATATCTCGACTGTTAGGGATGGGAGATTTAGAGAGCCTATTAGAAAAAGCTGAAGACATGGTTGATGAGAAAACAGAAGAAAGCATAGATGCAATAATGAGAGGGAAATTTACTTTAAATGAGTTGATGACTCAATTAGAAGCAATTGAAAACATGGGTTCAATGAAAAAAATCCTAAGTATGATTCCTGGATTTGGAGGAGCTATGCCTAAAGAGCTTTCTCATTTAACTGAGGCAAAGATAAAAAAATATAAGGTAATTATAAGTTCAATGACTAAGGAAGAGAGAGAAAATCCAAAGATTATTAAAGCTTCAAGAATCAGAAGGATTGCAAGAGGTTCTGGAACTACAGAAAATGATGTTAGGGAGGTTTTAAGATATTATGAAACAACAAAAAATGCCATAGATAAGTTGAGAAAGGGTAAGATGTTGAGAATTGGAGGACCTTTAGGACAAATAATGAGACAATTAATGTTTAAGGAAGGATAATTCTTTTTTATTTTCTATTTAGCAATTTTAATCTCAGATATAATAGAATCAAATACTTTAGAAGTTTAAAATTTTTATATCTCTTTTTATATATTTTAGGGATTACCTATAGTGTTTTTCAAACTTAATAAAATTTCTAAGGCACTTATATAAAAGCCTATAGGGCTTTTATAAATACCTTATACCGTAAAACATTTGAAAAACACTATAAAAATTTGTAGAGGTTATGATTATGAAAACAATCAAAGAGATTAATGAAAAGATTAAAAAAGGAGAGGCTGTTGTTGTAACAGCGGAAGAGATGATAAAAATAGTTGAGGAAGAAGGAGCTAAAAGAGCGGCTGATTATGTTGATGTTGTTACAACAGGAACATTTGGAGCTATGTGCTCATCTGGAGTATTTATAAACTTTGGACATTCAGACCCGCCAATAAAGATGTTAAGGATTTATTTAAACAATGTTGAAGCTTATGGAGGTTTAGCTGCTGTTGATGCTTATATAGGAGCTGCACAACCGAACGAAGACCCAGATGTAGATATTGATTACGGAGGAGCTCATGTTATAGAGGATTTAGTTAGAGGAAAGGAAGTTGAGCTTTATGCTGAGGGATATACAACTGACTGCTATCCAAGGAAGGAGGTTAATGTTAGAATAACGTTAGATGATGTTAATCAGGCAATTATGGTTAATCCAAGAAATTGCTATCAAACTTATGCTGCAGCAACAAACAGTAGGGAGGAGAAAATATACACCTACATGGGCATTCTACTTCCTGAATATAACAACGTTCATTATTCAGGCGCTGGACAGTTAAATCCTTTACAGAATGATTATAACCCAGAAACAAAATCATTTAATACCATAGGTATTGGAACAAGGATTTTCTTAGGAGGAGGAATTGGATATGTAATTGGTGAGGGTACACAGCATAACCCACCATTTGGAACATTAATGGTTAAAGGAGATTTAAAACAGATGAATCCTAAATTTATAAGGGCTGCTACAATGCCAAGGTATGGAAGCACGTTGTATGTTGGTATAGGCATCCCAATCCCAGTTTTAAATGAAAAGATAGCTGAGAGATGTGCTATTAGAGATGAAGATATTGAAGTGCCAATCTATGATTATGGATTTCCAAGGAGGGATAGACCATTAATAGCAAAAACAAACTATAAAGTGTTAAGAAGTGGAAAAATAACATTAAATGTAAATATAGATGGGAAAGATGTTGAAAAAACCGTAAAAACTGGTTCTGTTTCAAGTTATAAGATGGCAAGAGAGGTTGCTGAAACCCTCAAACAGTGGATTTTGGATGGGAAGTTTTTACTAACTGAGAGGGTTGATACTTTAGGAAGAGCTGAAAACAAGCCAATGAAGTCACCAATAACATTAGTTAAGGATATTTTAAGCAAACCACCAATAACTGCTCATAGCAATATATCCATTATGGAAGCTGCTAAGATTTTGATAAAGCATAATATAAACCATCTTCCTATAGTTGATGAACATGGGAAGTTAGTGGGAATAATTACATCGTGGGATATAGCTAAAGCTCTTGCTCAAAACAAAAAGACAATTGAAGAGATTATGACAAGAAATGTAATAACTGCTCATGAAGATGAACCCGTTGACCATGTAGCGATAAAAATGAGTAAATATAACATTTCTGGTGTTCCAGTGGTTGATGACTACAGAAGAGTTGTGGGCATTGTAACATCTGAAGATATCTCAAGATTATTCGGAGGGAAAAAATGAGAAAGAGAGTGTATTACTGGACAGATTCAGAGCATATAAACAAGCCAGTTATTTCCGATACTATATTAAATACAGGAGTTAAGATAAACATATTAAAAGCTAAGGTAGAGCCACAGGAGGCATTTTTGATATTGGAATTGTTTGGTAGTAAAGAAACTATAGAGAAAGCTTTAAATTATCTATCAAAATTTGGAGAAGTTGAGGAAATCTCTAAAGTTATAAAAAGGGATTTGGAGAAGTGTGTGCATTGTGGCTGTTGCATAACCCAATGCCCTATTAATGTAATTTATATGGATGAGGATTATAATGTAGTATTCAAAGAAGAGGACTGTGTCGGCTGTAAAAACTGTTTAAAAGCCTGTCCATTTAAAGCAATTGAGATTTTTGAGTAATATATTTATCACGCTGAAAGAGTTTAGACTTATGTTTAATAAATTTAAAGGCTTTATTTCTTTATTTAAATAATATTTATTTAATTTCTAAGGGTTTGCTGGTTTGATTGTTTAGAATATTTAACTTAATCAAATTATTTGAATTTTTGAAAATTAGGATTAATTAGGCAAGTAAATAAGATTTCTCTAACAAATAAGTTAAATTTTTGGATTTAAAAAGATAAAAATACTCTGTTTTAGTAAAGAGATAAAATTTTAAATACTAAAAGGTTTATATTGTAAGATGGTTATTTATCCTTAGAAAAATATGGTATAGAAAAGCTTAAATATTAAGAGTGATGAAATATATTATGTTGTGAATGATTACCCTATTAAAATAAGACCTCTTGGAGGATGGAAATTAGGTAGAGAAATCACGGCAAAAACAGGTAGAGTAACAATTAAAATAAGACCTCTTGGAGGATGGAAATCTTTATCCTTATCAATCTTCTGTTTTGGCATGATTTTATTAAAATAAGACCTCTTAGAGGATGGAAACTAATTTTATTATATGGGAATTCTGCTTGCAAATTTATTAAAATCAGACCGTTTCGGAATGGAAACAATTTAAACAAAATATCGCAAAATCAGATTTCTGGAATAAAATACTAATTAAATTCTATTTTTTAAATATTTATAAATAAATTTATAACTTCAATAATAGGACTTTTGTAGGAGTAAATATTTCTTGACTTATATCTACCTTCATATAAATTCTATAATGTTTTGAAAGATACTACAATTCTCATATAAAGATAATAGTATATAAACTGCTAAAGTCCTATTCAAAGAAGGTAAAGTTTAAATAGCATAATCTGCTATTATAGTCAATCAATGTTTTTATAACAACAAAAAGAGGATATATGGTTTTTTGCAAAAGTTATTAAATTGACGAAGGAAGATTGACCGCCTTCTATAAGAAGGCGTTCATTATATGCCTTAATGTATTCTAAATATTTGCAAAAACTATAAAAACACAAATTAAAGATTTTAAGGTGATAACTTATGTCAAAAGGAACTCCATCAATGGGTAAAAGAAACAAAGGTTCATATCACATAAGATGTAGAAGATGTGGGAGAAGAGCCTACCACGTAAGAAAAAAGAGATGTGCTGCATGTGGATTTCCAAATAAAAGAATGAGAAAATATTCATGGCAAAATAAGAAAGTTAATGGTAAGAGAATAAAATAATTAAAATAATTAATTAGAAATTTTATTCTTTTTTAATTGAATTTATAGTATCTTTCAAAACACTTTGAAATTTTCCTTATTAATAAATAAGCTTTATAAATTTTGAAAGACACTATATTACCATTTGGCAATTGGGATAGTTTTTTATATAAATTAAAAGTTATAGTTTTTTGATAATCTTATTTTGGTGATAAAATGAGCGACCTTGAAAATATTGACTATTATGATTATAAGGCATTATTAAAGAGAGCAAGAAGTCAGATTCCAGATTACGTTTTCCAAAAAGATAGATTTGAACTTCCAGAAATTGAGATTTTGATAGAAGGAAATAGAACAATAATAAGAAACTTTAGAGAGTTGGCTAAGGCAGTTAATAGAGATGAGGAATTCTTTGCTAAGTATCTTTTAAAAGAGACTGGTAGTGCTGGTAACTTAGAGGGAGGTAGATTAATCTTACAGAGAAGAATCAGCCCAGAGTTATTAAAATCAAGAATTAATGACTTCTTGAGGGAGTATGTTATCTGTAGAGAGTGCGGTAAGCCAGATACCAAGATTATTAAGGAGGGAAGAGTTCATTTACTCAAATGTATGGCTTGTGGTGCTATAAGACCAATAAGAATGATTTAAATACCATAGGAGGATGCCTCCTATTGGGATATCACATGTCCATTAAGTTGCCCCTTACAGGGGCAATTAATGTCCAATAGGTTGGAATCCCTTTCTACGAGGGATGCTCATAAAAATTTTGATGAAACAGAAAGTTTCAATTCTGGCTACAAAAACTCAAAAAGTTTTCATTTAATCGGAGCGGAGCGAAGAGCTACAAATCCGTTAGGATTTATTTAACCAAAGCGTAGCTTCGGTAATGAAAACCTAACAGTTTCCATCTAAACGTTTATAAAAAGTTCCAAGGGAAATCATGGAAGTAAAAGCCATGGAGATTTTTAAAAAATATCTCTCTTTAAATATTCCAAAAAAGATTTTAATAACCTATTTTTTGTGTTGGGCAGGATTTCTGTTTTCTTTCTCTGTAGGGAAGTTCCTTTTATATTTATCATCTATTTTAAAATCCAATTTTATATCTGAACCAGCTAAATTAGCTCAAAGTGTTGGAACTGCAAAATTTAACGCTGTTTCTTCAGCTGTATCGAATACTGTTGGGGTAAAAAATGCTTACTTAACTTATGCTCTTTCATATATAGTTTCTAATTTTATGGGGTGTTTGATTATAATGTTTGCTCTTGGAGCACTTGCTTATTTATATAAGAAAGACTTAGAAAAAGCTAAAACACTTGAAGAGAAAGAAGAACTATTTAAGTGTTATCAAAAATATCTATTAATATTATTTATCTTTACTGTCATAAATCCACTGACTGGATTAATTGGAGTAAATCTTCAATATTCTGATTTAATTGCTGTCCTTCCACATGGATTTTTTGAATTTTTTGGATTTGCCACTGCAGTCGTTGTTGGAGTAGAATTATCAAATAAAATTCTCCCAATAGTTAAAAGAGAAATAACAAGTAAAAAAATAGTAATTCTTATAGCTTGTTCCTTTATATTTATCTTTATTGCTGGAATGTTGGAGCCAATTGACTGGTTTATCTATAGCTATGCAAAAGCTTATGGAATTCCCCTATTAGCTGCCTTTGCAACTGGGTATAAAAACTTATTTTTGTATCTAATTTCTATGCTTTTTAAATCTTGAGGTGATACGATTAAAGTATTGGCTATAGATATATCTGGAAGGCATCATGAAAATGATATATTTTTTAGAGTTTATGCTGGGGTTTTAGTTGAGATTAAAGCAGATAGAATTGTGCATGTGGAAAAAATAGATGTTATGGTTAAAGAAGAAGAAACTCAGAAGTTGAGAGATATTGTTAAAGAGGTTAAGGAGTTAATTGATAAAGTTGGAGATGAGTTTGATTACATTCTATGTGAAAGAGGAGAGTTTTTCAACATATCCAAGGATATTATTTCAGCAATTTTAAAAAAAGAGGTTATATTTCCAAAGACCAGAGGGGAGTTGGAAGCGATAAATATAGCCCACCATGTTTCTTATTCTGTTAGGAAACTGCTTATAGAAGAAAAAAGAAAAAGTTAATAGAAACTTTATATTGCCTGGTAAAAAATAAAAAGCTGAAACATAATAAGATAGTTTTTAAGAAATAAACTTTGGTGATTCTAATGTATGAGATAGTTAGATACGAAGGAGGGGTTTATAAAAACAACATCTTCAAAGAATGGATTGAGGATATCGGAGGTTTTGTTATTCAAGAGCACGTTATGCAGTTAGACGTTTATATGACCTTGGCAATTCCTCAAAATGAACTTGAAAATATCAAAGAGGAAGCTAAAAAATATAAGGGTAAGATTATAGAAACCCCGTTGGCAGGGACTGAAATAGCTGTTGTGGCTCCAAGTTTATCAAGACATCACCTCCCACATACTGCCTGTGATATTTCAGAATATTTGAGAAGATTTGGAGCTAAGCCAAACATGATTGGTTTAGCAAGAGGGGTTGGGAGAGACATAGCCCAATTGAGAGAAAAAGAAAGGAGATTAATAGAGGAGCATGATTTGGCTGTTTATGTAATGGGTAATTTTGAGGATTGCATTAAAAATAAAACCCATCTATTTGATGTGGATATTCCAGTTGTTGTTACTGGAGGACCTGAAAAAATAGATATTCCTTACCCGTATGTTGGAAATCTTGGGAGAAGAAGCCATAGATTAAGGCATGGAGAAGAAATTAGAGCTTTAAGAAAGATGGTTGAGGTAATAACAGAACTTATAAATGAGAGGAGGAGAGAGTTATCTTACGACCCTCCAATTGTTCCACCAGTAGTTGTTAAAGATGAGATTGAGAAGCAGGTTGAAGAAGTTTATTCAATTTTATCTCCAATGCCTATCGTTACTCAATTGGATGGTTTGAGAGTTAAGTTAGATTATGATAAATATGCAGATAAAATTAGGGAAGTTAAAGTCAAAAACTATACATTGGGAGATATAGCAGATATTAAAAGAAGTGAGATGAAAAACTATATATTAATAAAAATAAAACCAAAATCAGAAGTTGAATTTGAGATGCATAAGGATAAAGCTTAAATTATTTTTATAATTTTTATAAATAACATTACGAGGGAGAAACATGGAGAACTTTAATTTTAAATGCTATGATATAGATGAAAAGGAAATCCCAATACCTCCTGGATTACCTCAATCAATAATTGCCAGATTGATAGAGATTTGTAATGTAAAATTTGACATTAGGGAGGATGAAATATACAATGTTAAATATCCAGTGTTAATAGGAAAAGAAGAAGATTTAAAAGAAGCTAAAAAATATTTAGAGTTAATTACTGAAGCAAAATTGACTTTAAGAGATATTGCAAGATTGGCGAGGAGATTTAAAGTAAAAGCTAAGATTTACACAGATGATGAAGATTTGAGATATATTTTAGATGTTTTGAGTAACGATATAGCCAATAAGGATTATATAGAGATTGTTGAAGAGATGCCAGAAGGAGATAAAGAGGTTATTGAAATTGGAGACAAAAAAATATACGTTGGAATATAAATAAAATTAAATGACTTTAGCCAATAGAGAGACAATATTCATAACATCTATTTCCTTATCTATTTTATTCTCCTCCTTAAACCTTTTTAAGCTATCTCTTATGTGGTATTCACAGAATGGGCAAACTGTAATTACAGCATCTACATTGGCATCATAAATCATCCTTGCCCTACTTTTACCTATTAAGTTAGCAATATCTGGTTTTCCACTCCTAACTCCTCCTCCAGCTCCACAACACCTTGCCTCTATATCAATAAATTCAAGTTCTGGAATGGACTTTAAAATCTCTCTTGGCTGTTTATATATTTTTTGTCCTCTCCTCAAATGACATGGGTCGTGGTAAGTGATTCTCATCTTTAACGGTTTATACTTTAAAAGTCCAACTTCAGTTAAAACCTCTGTTATATCTTTAACTTCAAACTTTCTCTCCTTATAATCGTTTTTTAATGTGCTTCCACAACCAGCACAGATTGTTACAACACAATCAACATCCAACTTGTTAAATATTTCCAAGTTTTTTCTTTTTAGCATTTCAGCAACATCCCTCTGCCCAGTTCTGAAGAATGGTGAGCCACAGCAAACCTGATTTTTAGGAATAACAACTGACACACCATGAGCATTTAAAACCTTTATTGCATCTTTTCCTACATTTTGCAGTCTAAAATCAACTAAACATCCTGTAAAGAAAGCTACTCTTAATTTCTCACTTTCAGCTGGATAGAAATCAGCAACTTGCTTTAATAATGGCAATTCCTCTTCAACAACACTTCTGTTATATTTTAAAACATTTTCCCTAACTTTTAAGTGATTTTCTATATAATAGCCCTTACTAAATGCTAAAGCTCTAAGCTTTTCTATAGCTCTATGAACAATATCAATCTCCTTTGGGCAGACCTCAACACACTTAGCACACGTTGTGCAGTTGTAGATATTTTCAAAGTATGCAGTTATCTCTCTGCCATCTTCGTCCCTCTTATCAAACGCAAATCTCGCCAACTGTCTCATAAAAGTTGGGCCAGGATAGTCGCTAACTTCCCTTGCTGGACATACAGAGAGGCAAGATAGGCAGTCAATACAACCTCTAAGCTCTTTGTTCTCTTCAACATATTTGGGAATGAGAATTTCAAGCTCTTCAGGATAATTTTTTCTTATAAGGTAGTTTTTTATGCCTAATAACTTTTTATAATATGGTTCCCTATCAACAATTAAATCTCTAATAACCTTAAATCCTCTTAATGGCTCAATTATCATGCCATCCTCTACCTTTGTCTCACATGCCAATCTTGGCTCTCCATTTATTGTTACAGCACAACTTCCACACTGAGCATTTCTGCAAGACGCTCTAAATAAAATATTAGCCTCATAATGCTTATTTATATACTCTAAGGCCTCTAAAACTGTTATATTTTCTGGGACTTCATAGCTTTCAAGATACTCTTTCTCTCCGTTAAATCTCTTAACTGTTATCTTTATCATTATCCCATCCTCAAAGAAGCTATTGCAATTATATATAGAGCTAAAAATAAAATTCCTTGCCATCTACCAATCTTTGAGTATTTTGCAAATAAATAGAGTAAAAGGCTCATAATTACCAACACAGCCATTTGTACATTTTCCGCTGGGAGATGCATAAATAAACTTCCAACTGCCAAAGCGCCACCAATATCAGCTATGTTACTTCCAATGACATTTCCTAAGACCATGCCTCCAAGGTTTCTCTTTGCTGCTGCTAAGGAAACCATTAACTCTGGTAGAGATGTTCCAAATGCCACTAAGGTAAATCCAATAACCTTATCAGATATATCTAAAGCTAACGCTATCTTCTTTGCTCCATCAACAAATAATTCAGCTCCAACTAAAACACCAATTAACCCAATTATTAACAAAACTAAGGAGAACACTACTGAAGGGTTGTTTTTATCATTATTTTCTTCTATCTCAGCACTTCCATTCTTTACAGTCCATCTTAAGTAGATAATAAATAAAATTAGCAAAACAACTCCATCAATCCATGAAAATCCATCAATTCCTATAACTGCAGCAAATATAACAAATAGAAGATAAACTAATATATTCTTTTGTAAGTTTTTATCAACTATTATTGGACTTATAATTGCACTTAAGCCAAGGACTAAACCTATATTGCAGATACAAGAACCAATGGCATTTCCTATTGATATGCCCGGAGCATGCATATAAGAAGCATAAGCAGATGTTAATATCTCTGGCAGAGATGTTCCAATAGCCATAACCGTAGCTCCAATGACAAAGTTTGACACATTAAAATGCCTTGCTATCCTCTCACTTCCTAAGACAAACCAATCGCTCCCATAATACAGTAGAATAAGCCCTAATAGAAAATAACCAACCCCTAAAATTAGCATTCTTATCCCTACTAAATTAATTAAAGTTTGTTTTTGAATATATTCTGCAATAATATTTAAACTTAAGCAAAATTTTCAGTTCATCCATATTGTATTTATATTGTCTCCTTTAATAGATAAACCCTATCTCCCTCTCTAACTAAGTGATTTAGCTTAACTCCGACCCTCTCTCCTTTTTTAGCAATTTCAACATCTTTATGGTTTATCTGCATTGATTTAACAACCTCCTCAACACAGCCAGTAGTTTTTCCAATTATTAATATGGTATCTCCAATTTTTAAATCATGCCATAGCTCAATCTCTGCCACACTAACCTTTTTGTAAAAATTAACAACTCTTCCAATCTCAATCTTTCTATACTTTGATGCATTTCCTTCAATCTCATATTGGAAGTCGTGATTTTTATTTATATCTCTAAAGTAAAATCCAGTATCATAGCTCCTATTATAGACCTTCTGAAGCTCTTTTTTGAAATATTCAAGCTTATCATAATAACTGCCGTCTAAAACGCTATCTATTGCTTCCCTATAAATCTTTGTAGTTCTCATCACATAATCGGCATTTTTAGCTCTACCCTCTATCTTAAATGAATCAAAAACCTCCATTAACTCTGGGATGTGTTCTATCATACATAAATCCTTTGGAGATAAAAGATATTTCCCTTCACAAACTATCTCATAAGTGCCGTCATGATGCTCATTAATCAACTTCCACTTTCTTCTACATGGTTGTAGGCAGTCTCCACAGTTTGCATGTCTTCCAAATAAATAGGAGCTTAAAAAGCATCTTCCACTTATAGCAACACATAAAGCACCATGAACAAAGCCCTCAAGCTCTAAATCTACTTTATCCTTCTTTAAATTTTCTCTAATCTCTTTTATTTGATTTAAGGTTAGTTCTCTTGATAATATAACTCTTTTAGCAAACTTTGAATAAAACTTGGCTGTTAAGGAGTTTGTTACGTTGCATTGAACACTTGCATGAACTCTCAGCCCTAATTCATTAGCTAACTGCATAGTTCCCAAATCACTAACTATAACTGCATCAACTTCAGCAGAATTTGCAAAATCTAAAATTTCCTCAACTTTCTTTAAATCATTTTCATAAACAACCGTATTTGTGCAGAGATAAACCTTTTTATTATTATCGTGAGCGTATTTAATTCCTTCTATTAACTCCTCTCTTGTAAAGTTTTTTGCATTTGCTCTCATGTTTAGCTCTTTCAATCCGCAATAAACTGCATCTGCTCCATAATCAATAGCTGTTTTTAGACATGTTAAATCATTAGCTGGAGATAAAAGCTCTACCATAACCATCACTTAGAAATTTTTTTAAATTTTAAATTATATTTGAAGTATAAAATAGCAATAACCAATATGACCTCATTATATAAAAAAGATTATCCTATTGGAACAACTACAGGAATCCCTCTAACATTTTCAATATAAGCATCGACTCCATAAACTGCTTTAATATTCTCTGGATTTATAACTTCTCTCCCTCCTTCAGCATATATAACTCCATCCTTTAGCATTATAAATTTATCGGAGTATCTTAAAGCCAAATTTAAATCATGCATAACTACAATTGAGGCTATGTTTTGAGATTTTGATATATCCATAATGATTTTCATAACCTCCAACTGATTCTTTAAATCTAAGTTGTTTGTTGGCTCATCTAAAAGTAATATTTGAGGCTCTTGCACTAAAGCCCTTGCTATTATTACCTTTTGCAGTTCTCCACCACTCAACTCATTCGTATATCTTAGAGCATAATCCTCTAAGTTTAAAAGCTTTAAAACCTTGTGAGTTATCTCTATATCTCTATCAGAGACTTCCCATTTTATATGTGGCTTCCTTCCCAACAAAACAGCATCAAATACAGTCATGTAATTTCCTTCAGCTCTCTGTGGAACATAACCAACTTTCTTAGCTAATTCAAGATTATCTAAATTCTTTATATCAAAATTATCAATCAATATTGTCCCTCTCTTTGGCTTTAAGATTTTATTTATACATTTTAATAAGGTAGATTTCCCAGCTCCATTAACTCCTAAAATAGAAACAACCTCTCCTCTTTTAACCTCAAATTTTATGTTGTTTAGTATTTGCCTACTTTTATATGCAAATTCAACTCCATCAACAGAGAGAATCATTAAACTCACCTATAATAAATTATGCAAGATATATAGCAAAATTTCCAATATTTTAACTACCATTTCTTCTGATTTTATAACTTTAATTGATTCATCTATGGATGAATCTTTTAAATACATTAAACATCTTAAACACTCCTCCTCTCCTTCAAACTCAAAGATTATCTTATTATTTTCAATTCTCTCAATGCATTTATAATCAATTATTGGCTTTTCTGGAATTTTAGTCATGAATTTTTCACATAGCTCTTTATAAAATGGAAGTGGAGTAAAAGGTAGAAATGAGAGATATCCATGTCTTCTAATATATCCCATTATATCATGATGCAAATACTTCCCTAATTTATGATAGTCTTCTTTATTATCCAGAGAATCCTTTAAAATCCTCTCTAAAAGTTCTTTATTGTTTCTCAATAAAATATAAATTAATTTAAAATAATGAGCAAATATTAAATAATTTACATAACCTTCCCAGTTCAACCTTTTTTCTGATTCGAAGATAAAGGTTATTTTTACAGTTTTTTCCAACATTCCACCCCAAATATTTGGCAAACTAATAATATACTATTATTATACTCTTTTATACATCTTTAACAGCAAGTAAAGAAACATCGGAGCTCCTAAGAAAGATGTTAAAATCCCAACTGGCAACACTATCGGAGCAATTATTGTCCTTGCAAACGTATCAGCAATAAGCAATAAAACAGCCCCAAACAATGCAGAGATTGGAATTAAAAACCTGTAATCTCCTCCAATGCAAATCCTAACTATATGTGGGCAGATTAAACCAACAAATCCAATTATTCCCAAGAATGCTACATTTACTGATGTTAATAATGAAGCTACAAGCATGCCAATCAATCTTGTCCTCTCTGTATTAACTCCTAAGGATTTAGCTGTCTCTTCTCCAGCCTCTAAGGCATTGTAATCCCACCTTTTATACATGAAATATATTAAAGAGGGAATCATAACTGCAGCCATGATATAAATCTCTGTCCATATAGCTCTTCCCAAGTCTCCAAAAGTCCAATAAACCATTGCCGCCAACTGCAAATCATCTGCAAAGTATTGGATGAGCATAGTTCCAGCTGTAAATAGAGAGCTCATAGCAACTCCAGCTAAAATCATGGCCTCTGGAGTTAATCCCCTCAACTTAGCAAGTAATAAGATTACAACAACACCAATCAAAGCCCCTAAGAATGCAAAGATTGTTATCATGTATGGGTTGTTTATAAATATTCTTCCAGTGCTCTCAGCCCCTCCAAAACCAAACATGATTATGGCAAAACATGCACCAAACATTGCTCCATGTGAAATTCCCATCGTAAATGGGCTTGCCAATGGGTTTCTTAAAATGCACTGCATAACTGCCCCAGCTACAGCTAAAGACATTCCAGATATTATTGCGGCAAATATCCTTGGCAGTCTGATATTCCAAATAACTAAGTTTATATCATCTTTTCCATAACCCATTAAGGCATTTACAACCTGATTAACAGTTAATTTATAGTCTCCTACGCATAAGGCATAAATTGAGCTTAAAAATAAAGTTATAAGTAAAATAATCCCAAAAATTATCTTCTTTTTTGTATATAACTTATATTTCTGTGGGATGTCCATACTATCACATTTTTTGAATTATTTTAAAGCTTTTTAGCAACAATCATCTTTGCTGGTGAATTATCTTTAAATCGAAGCGAATCCGAAGGATTCGCTGACTTACGAAAACTCGAAGAGTTTTCGTCAAGTCCTAAAAGTTCTGACATATCAACAACTTCCAAGATTTTAAAACCTAAATCTTCTAAGTATTTTAAATAATCATTGAGATTTAAATCTCCTTCAAATGTGTATCTTATTTTACCCTTCTTAAGCCCTTCTGGTTTAGAGAAGTTCCATTCCATGTTGTTTATATAGTCTTCAATACCCTCTTCCTTATCTGGAAAGAATTGCTTATTTATAAATAAACCTCCTTCATTTAAGGCATTATAAACCTTCTCTGCAATCTTTGGATTTTTTCCACCTGGATTATATGAGCAGAATATTATATCGTAGCCCTTTCCGATATCATCCTTATAAAAATCTCCAGTAATTGTGAAGACGTTTTTTGCATTGTATTTTTTGATAAATTTTTTGGTTTCTTCAATAACATTTGGTAAATCAAAGACATAGCACTTTAAATTTCTGTTTAACATGCTAAATCCAATTGCATACAATCCATGTCCTCCAGCCAAATCAAGAAGTTTTTTGGCGTTTTTAAACTCCTCATATTTTGCCATGTAATTTAAAACCTTCTGCAACTCCCAGCACTTGCATTCATCTGCCATTCTCCTAACAACCTTTGGAAAAAAGTTATCAACATCCATATTTGAGCAGTTGGATTTATTTTTTAAAATATCAGCTAAATTTTCCCAATTTTTAATATTCTCAAAATAGCTGTATATTGGATTGATTATGCTATAATTTGAATCCTTTTTCAGATAGATGTTGGTTATTTCAGCATTTTTGTAATAAATTCTTTCACTTACAACTTTACTCTCAATTAAATCTAATTCATTAAGGATTTTTAGCATATACTCCATTAAAATCAAATCAGCGTCTAAAATCTCTGCCAATTCCTTAGCAGTTTTAAAACTGCTTAAATACTCAAATAAATTTAAATCAATAGCTGTCCTCAACAAATAAAAAATCCTTGCTTTTGAATAAACTTCATCAAAAAGCTTCAATATCTTCTCTGGGCTTTTATCTGGAGATTTTAAAAGCATTTTATCACCAAAATAAAAATTATAAAAAATTAAAAATTAGCTGCTAAACTCTAATTTCTTAAATCCTCCCAATTTCTCTTTCATCTCTTTATAAACTGGCTTTCCAACCAAGAAGGTAAATATCTCATCTGCTTTTTGTTCTGGGTCTATATCTTTAAATCTATCTGGATAAACTACTTTTCCTATATAATAAGCATCAGCAAGAGCTGTTCCTATATTTGTTGTGTAGAAGTTATATGGCAATAAACCATAAACATCTCCATTCTTAAATGCCTTTAATGAGTTGTAAAATTCTTTATTTCTCTTATAGTCTTCAACAACTAACTTCAATCCTCCTTCATCAATGAATATTATATCTGGATTCCATTTTAGAATTTGCTCCTTAGTAACAAATACATGCCCCTCTTTACCCAACTCATCTGCAACGTTCTTTGCATTAACAGCAACAAATGGTGGATATTTGCACTCAGTGCTGTCAATTCCATGCAGTCCTTTGTATCCAATACCTCCAACATAGACACTTGGCTTCTTATCGTCTGGAATATCTTTTGTTCTCTCATTTAAATCATTTTGGCAGTTCTTTATAAATTCAATAACCTCCTTAGCTCTCTCTTCTTTGCCCAATATTTTTCCTGCAAGCTCTAATGATTTAAATAAATCTTCGTTGTTGAATGTTGCCAACTGCCCATAGCTTAAAACAACTACTGGAATACCAGTTTTTTGCTGTAATGCATCAACTTCATCCTTTGGCATGTATGTAACAAATATTACATCTGGTTTGACCTGAATTATAGCCTCTGGGTTTGGTTTTGGACAAGGCCCTCCTTGCCCTATTGTTGGTAAGTTAGCAAGCTCTGGATGTGCAATTCTATAAGGTCTTGTCCATGGAGTCCATTTCTTCTCAGTATCTTCAACTCCAACAACCTTATCCGTTGCGTTTAGATAGACAATAAGTCTTAAACATCCTGGACCACAGCATACAATCCTATTAACTTCTTTAGGCACTTCAACCTCTCTACCATACAAATCAACAACTTTTATGGTGTTAGGAGCTTCACTTGCAGTTGGAGTTTGTTTTTCTATATTCTGCTCCATACATCCACAAAACCCTACGGCAATAATTAGAATTGTTAATAAACCTATTAATTTCTTTAACATATTGTCACCATTTTAGGCTATATGATATGAACAAAAATTTTTAATATCTAATATATATTTTTCGGTAGTTTATCAAAAATAATCGTTAAAAATACATCAATATTCATAAAAATTATATAAAAAATAGAAAAAAGTTATTTAGTTAAAATCTCTACAACATCTTTAATTTCAGATAATTCAGCATTTAACTCCTCTCCCATTAATCCACATTTCATAATCTCCTTATTGTTTGGAATAACTGCAATAACCTTATCTTTATTGACATTTTCAAGAATTAAATCTTTTGTCTCATCATCTACCTTATTAACTATGAAATAAACCTTCTTACCCAATTTCTCTCCAATTTCCTCTATCTTCTTAGATAATCTTATTGATTCATAGGTTGGGTCTATAATTGCAATAATAACATCACATCCTCCCTCAACCCCTCTACCAAAATGCTCTATTCCAGCTTCAGTGTCAACGATAACAACCTCTTTATCCTTCAACTTTAAAGATTTTAAAAACTCTCTTAACAAAGCACCCATTGGACATGCACAACCTTCTCCAAAATCATGGATTTTTCCAATTGCTAAAAGTTTGATATTATCTTTCTCTACTAAATACTCTTTTGGTAAAGAATCTATAGATATCTCTCCCTCAAATAACTCAACTTCTTTACCATCCATTTTTTCTCTCAACTTCTTCATGAACTCCTTTCGTCCTCCAAGATACTCTATAAAGTCCTTTGGCAAATCCATACCAAGCAATTTATGCAAACTTAGATTAGATTCGTCTCCATCAATAACCAAGACATTATGTCCTTTTTTAGCAAACTCCTTTGCCAATAAAGTTGTTATAGAGCTTTTTCCACAGCCTCCCTTTCCACAGATAGAGATTTTCATACCTCTCCCTCAGTCTGATTTAAATTTAATTAAAACCTAATATCTTATTTAGTATAAATCTTTTTCTAACAAGTGGAGGAACATACACTGGTCTGAAACTATGCCAACAGCTTGATTCTCTATCTCAAAGTCTCTTCCATTAATATTATTTTATCTAAAACTTTTGATAAAATGTTTGAATCTATTATTATGCCCTCCAATTAAAATTTTAAAATTAAAAATAAAGTCCAAAAAATAAAACTTAAAATAAGATAATAAAGATTATGCTGCTGGAATGATTAAATCTCTCTCTCCAGCTGGCTCAAACTCTCTTAGAGCCCCTTTAGCTATACATTTTCTTGGCCACTTGAAGTCAAATATCAAGTTGTCGTCAGCAAACGCTACCTTAATTATTGGGTTTAAGCAAAATGCATCTCCCCTTGCCGCATGGGGAGCTTGGGCAATTCCAGCATACTCTGGCTGATGTCCAACGTTCATTGCGTAGTTTGGATAATTTGGTCCTCTACATTCATGCAATAAACCTTCATCACTTCTGATTGATAGTGAGTTAGCTGCTCCACACTGGTCTTGTAAGTCATAACCATAGAATCCTAATCTGCTGTGATACTCCTTATGTAATATCTGGCTTAGATACCATCCATTAATTCCAGCATTTGAGTTTCCTGTTGCAAATGCTACTGAACATCCTGCTGCTGCCGCTGTAACCCCCGCTCTTTGTGACCCACCAAAGTGGTCTTCTAATAAAGCTGGATACTCATCATACTGCTCTAATCCATATAATGTAACTTCAGTTGCTATATCTTTAACAACCTCCATGCTTGGCTTAACTCCACATAATCCATACTTCTTCTCAACATAGTCCATTCCATAATAAACAAAATCATCTAAGATGTCATCTGTGTATGTTGCTGACGCATACTGTGTAAATCCTACTCCTCCAGACATATAGCTTCCTAACCAAACTTGGTCATAAAAGGTAGCTGCTGCACCAATAACCTCCAATGTTACCTGTGCCGGGTCATCTGAAACTCTTGAAGTCTGTATTATGTCAGCGAATATTCCAAATGGCACCCCTCCTGGTTCATTAGGCCCTCTTGCTCTTCTTGCTGGCAGTATCATACCCATTTGAATGACATCAGCGTGCTTTGCAGCGTATGAGAAGTCAGCGATAGCAGCTTCTCCAGCACATAACTTATAGGCAGTAATGAAACTCATCCCTATTTGCATAGCACTCCATCTTGAAACAGTCCCTCCATCACAGCATCTAACAACTATTGTAGGAACCCTACTTACTTGGTAAGTCCTATTTCCAATATATTTCTTAATTTGCTCTGCTTGTTCTTCTGGGAATTCTTTATTTATGTCTATTAAAAATCTCTTGTCAATTTCATCAGCTAATTCATCATTTCCTGTGAATATCTTAGCGTAACAGTCCCAAACTAAACCTGGATGGACTTCAACCATGTGCTCTTGGACAACAGCTCCACCTGGTAAAGCGTGGTTAATTGTTTCCATGTATTCGTTAATTGTTTCTGGTGTAACCTCTACCCCTAATCTCTTCTCTAAGACAGCGTGAGCTGTATCCATCCCTACAATAACAGTTCTCTTAATATCATCAACCAATTGCTGTATTGCTGCGTTATTACAGAAGTGTAAATCATCCCCTTCAACAAATGCATCAGTTCCTGATATTTTGTAGGTCATTAACTTTCTCTGCCCTAATGGAACCCCAATGTCTGGGTTGTAGAATGGAATTCCTCCTCTCTTTTCAATTAATTTTTGAGCAAATTCAACAAACTCTCTTTTTCTTGCTGACTGTCTCCATCCTCCAAATATATAAAATTTGGTGTATTTTTCTTTTGGGTCTTCTTCAAACTTTTCTTTTAAAGCCTTTAGGAAGAGTTTTTTCTCAACATCCATTATTCTTCACCTAATCTCTTTTTCAAATCTTTTTTAAATACTTCTAAACCAAATCCTCCTTTTGTTCTTGCCTCATGGATTATTTGAACAACTTCTAAAGCTTCTTTATCTTCTCTCATTCCGATGTTATCCTTTCTGTAAATTGTTGTTATTTTTGCCAAATAATCGTGTGGTAATGGCTCTCCAACATCTACTGGCTCATCCAATGGTCTTCCAACCTGGTCTTTAACATACAAAACGTGTCCTGTCTTTTCATCATAGATGTATCTCTGCAAACCATCGAACATCAAACCGTTTTCATCCAATCTTAATGAGTGCCCGTGGACAGTAGCTCCTCTAATTCCACAAGTTGCCGGGTCGAAGAACTCTGTGTCAATTAAGAAATTCTTGGAGATTTTTTCTAAGTCAAGCTCTCTCATCTCAATAACTTGCCTTCCTGATAGTGTTCCTGTATCAATCCCTCTAAATCTCCACATGTATGTTCTTGCCCTATCGTAAGGCTGAGCTGGAGCGTTATACATCGAATCAGCGAACTGGATGTATCTAACTCTAACTCCTTCTTTAGCCCCCTGAATCGGCTCAACAATATCTTTAATTGGGTCTTCTTCAAAATCCATCTCTTCCAATGGTGGATGAACCGTCTTATAACTTTCTCCAGGGTTTCTATGCCCCAATATTTTGACTATCTCATCATCTGGAATGTCTCTCAGCTTTTTTAACTCAACCTCTGGATTCATGTGCTTTCTTCTATTCTCAGCAATTAAAGTATTTCCAGGATAAAATTGTGGTTTGTATGCCATCCAATCACCATTTTAAATTACTTTTTCTTTCTCTTTAACCTCTACAGCACCTTCAGCAACATACTTTAGTGGTTCTCTTAAGTGGTCAATAGCACTATAAACAGTTCCTACTAATGCTGATGTTCTTTCAACTGAGAACATTTGAGTTCCTGCGTCTAAACACATTGCAGCTGCAGCACATGGGATAGCAAATCCTTTTGAGTGTCTTGTAACGACGTGGTTTCCATGGAATGTTCCAGGCCCTCCTCCTCCATATATTGAGTGAGAGAAGAATGAGAAACCAACTGCTGTCCCCTCTGCCCTACCAAAATCAACGCTTGGCAAACCAGTTTCGTATTCTAAGATATCGTTGTAGTAGAGGACAGTTGAAGCTACTCCTTGAGCTGCCCTTGCTGCCCCAACATTAACAATAACTGCAGCAACTAAACCTGACGCAGCATAGGCATTCCATAAAGCCCAATCAACTGGTTCATAAACGGTGAAACCAGAAGGCATTGTTTTTAATGGTCTTATGACCCCATCCTCCAAAGCCCTTTCAACAACTGAAGCAACTACAGTTCCAACTGTTCCATCCTTTCCGTTTTCCTTAACAAGCTCATAAGTTAAGTTGTTGGCATTTAATCCCTGAAATGCTAAACCTAATAAGTGCAATCTTTCAAATGCCCCTAAAGCATCTCCCGTTTCAAACATTGCGGTCTGCTCCAATATTGATGCCAAAGCAACAGCATTCAATGTTTTTTTCCTTGTAACTGCTACAATATGGTTTGCCATAATATTTCTCAAACCATAACCTAATCCTTCCAATAAAACTGGAGGTCCTAATAATGTAGCGATATTAGCACCATGGAAATCTACTGTCTGTGGGTATCTCCCCATAACTGCTGTTTTTACTACAGGAGCGTCAAACATATCTACATCAAAGGCATCAACAATTGCCTGAACAGTTGCTCCTCCTCCAATCAGCGCTGATACTGTGTAATCAGCAGCTACTCTCAACCTCTTTGATGGCAATTGTAATAGTAATTGCTTACCTCCGTTGATTAACTTAACAACTGTGTCATCATCTTCTTCAATTTGAACCATTCTTTTAATCTTTTCAGCAATAATTTCAGCGTTTTCTACAATTGGTAAATCTAACTCTCTCCCTGGACAGAAACATGCCTTTCCTCCAACAGCTCCAGTCTTTAAAGCGTTTTCTATTCCTGCCAAGTTTATAGCAACGCTCCTCTTAATGTCATTGACTATTTTCTCAATTGTTGGGTTCTTTAGAGGACTTATCGCTTCTAATGGAACATTTTCCTCCAACAACTTTCCTCTTTCATCATACAAATCTATTCTATCTTCATAATGTAACATTACCAACACCAACCTTTTTGTTAATATATTACTACAGCTATAGAAAATGATAGTAATAGGTATATAAAATTTTCTATTTTATCCTAAAAATTACTAAAAAATGTTAAAATAATAATATTAAAATGATAAAATTAAAAAAATCTTTAAAATCTTTAAAAAAATTTTGAATTCCTCACAGAGGTGAGCCCTATTCAATAGAACTTACGCATTTTTTTGAATCATAAAGAAAGCCTAAAAGTATCATCAATAGCAAATAGAGTATAGCCTCTGCGTAAGTTCCATTGTGGGAGTGATTCCTATGGCATACTCCATATAACAAAATTCATCATATATAATATTTTCGGTTTAATTTTTAATATAAAATTTTATCTTAGATTAAAATATTCATAACATAATATTTGTATATTTAAATTAATCTTTAATAGCAATATTTTTATAAAACATCGTTATTAATACTATCCAGAAAATAAATATTACATGTGATATCATGGAGCGGATTTCATTAACCATCGAGAAAAATCTATTAAAGGAAGTTGATGAAATTATTAATAAGGAAAGAATATCCCGTTCAGAATTTATAAGAAGAGCTTTGGAATACTACGTAAAAAAATACGACTGGTTGAGTAGAATTGAATCAAAGATTGGTGAGATAACCGTTATATATAACTCAAAGGCAGTTGAAGACATCGTTAAATTGGAAAGCCAATATAAGGATATTGTAATTATATCCCTCGAAATTCCATTTGAAGGAAAAATTATTAGGATGATTGCGATTAAAGGGCAGAGGGATAGGATAATAGAATTTACAAATAAATTGAAAGGTATTAGTAGCGTTGAACTTGCTCAACTAACCACAATCAGCATTGAGTGAAATCATGCACAAACTTGAAAAGATTAGGGAGGAGTTAAACTCATATTTCTTAGAAAGAAGGGAGGAGATTGATATAGCCTTAACTTCTATCTTAGCAAATGAGCATACTGTATTCTTAGGAAATCCTGGAGTTGCAAAATCACAATTAATTAGGGCTATAGCTTCCCATATAAACGCCAACTACTTTGAAAAACTTATAACAAGATTCACAACCGAAGATGAGTTATTCGGCCCTTTAAGCATTAAAGAGTTAAAGGATAATGACAGATTCGTTAGAAAAACATCTGGTTATCTACCAACTGCAGAAATAGCATTCTTAGATGAAGTTTTTAAGGCTAACAGTTCAATATTAAACGCTTTATTATCAATAATCAATGAAAGAATTTACCACAATGGAGATAAGATTGAGAAAGTGCCTTTAATTAGTTTGTTTGGTGCATCAAATGAATTGCCAGAGGAGAATGAGTTGTTGGCATTCTATGATAGATTTTTATTTAGGAAAGTGGTTAGAGGGATAAGAAGCTGTGAGAATTTAGTAAAGCTCATTAAATTAGATGAAGAGTATAAACCAAAAACTACCATATCAATAAAAGAACTTAGAAAGATGCAAGAAAAAGCTAATGAAGTTGATATAGAGAATATCATTGGATATTTGGTAGATATAAAGAAGAAATTATCCCAAAACCACATCTATATTTCAGATAGGAGATTTAAAAAGTCAGTTAAAGCTATTAAGTGCTTCGCCTATCTAAATGGTAGAAGAGAGGCAGAAATTGAAGATTTAGAGATATTGAGACATATATTTTGGGATGATATAGATGATATCTTAATTGTTTCAAAGGTAATATTTGATATAACAAACAAATATGCTGAGCAAGTGCTGGATAAGGCAGAAATTATTAAAAATCTCAAAAATGAACTTAAGTACATAGATATTAAGAAAATTGGAGAGTGTAAAAAAGATTATAACAAGTTAATTGAAATTCTCTGTAAGATGGCATATATAAGATTAGAATTGAAAAAAATAAGGAATGAAGCTATAATAAACAAAAGAAAAACTGACTTTATTGATGAGGTAATTAAAGAGACGGATGAATTTAATAATTATATTGAAGGGATTTTAAATGAACTGTGAAGAATATAGAAAGAAATTAAAACTAAATTATGGAAATAGAGAAAAATTAAAGGTTTTGAAGGAACTATATCAAATGGAAGTTGATGAGATAACAAAGTTAAACATTTTAGATGATGTTTTTGAGTTATTGACATCAACGAAGGAGAGGGGGTTTGAGGATATAATATCTACACACTACACTTCTGACTCAAAGAATAAGGCTATTATATATTATTGCATAAAAATTATAGAAAAAGTTGGCATTAAATATCCAAATTTGGTTTATATTTATATTCCTTATTTAATAAAACTCTTAGATAGTGAGTTTGAATGCATTAGATTTGCAAGTGCTGAGGCTTTGGCAAACATCCCTTCAAAACTAACAATCTATGCATATCCAAAACTTATAAAGAAATTGGATAATGAAGTTTATGCCAAAGTGCTGGTTAAGTTAATCATGAAATCAGATAATAAGGAGGCAATTTTATTAAAACTTTTTGAAAATTTTAACGAATATTCTCTCTATGTGATAAAAGAGCTTTATAAATATGATAAGGAGTTAGTTTATGAATTTATCCCATTAATTTTAAAAGAGTTTGGAAATAATGGTTTATATAGTTTTTTGCAAAAGTAATTAAAATTATAAAGGAAAATTGAACGCCTTCAATAAGAAGGCGTTCATTATAACCTTATGTATTTCAAGATGTTTGCAAAAAACTATAATTATGATGCAAGAGATAAAGGCTGATTAACAAATACATTTTCCTCAATTCTGAATTGTTGAGCATAGCTAACTAACTTAGGAAGAGATTTCATCAAATTCTCTACTATACTTACAGATATAAAGTCTGGGATGTTATCATAATCATTTTCAGTGCTTATCTCTCCTTCAATATTTGCTTCAAAGGAAAAGTCTCCATAAGCTTTGATATTACAAACAAAGTTGAATTTTTTTGCGTCTAATTTTTTATACTCAATGTTCCAATCAACATCTAACTCTACCGTTTTATTCTTAGGTATTTTTATTGGGGGCTTTATAGATATACTTAAGAGATTAACCTCCATACTCTCACCGTGTAATACTTTTATACAAGATAGTATATATATTTTATGATTTATTTTAGATTTAGTATTATGGTGAAAGAATGATTAGATATGACAAATATGATAAGATGGTTTGGGAGGGATGTAAGAATAAGATTACCTTCCATTTAAGTGAAAGAGAGACGGAGATAGTGTTTTATCTCTTCTTTAAATATGAAGTTGAAATTTTGACTGAAACTGATTTAATCAAAAAGATTGTGAGGGATAGAAGATTTAAGAATGTAAAATCCATAACTACGTTGGATGAAAACTATTCTTTAATAGCCACTGAATTCTTTTGTGAGAAGCTTAAGGAGTTGAAAGAAAAGGGCAGAGAAGAGGATATAAGTGAATTGTTGGATGAGCTTGAGAGTTATATGGAAAATATAACATCATCTTTTAGTTCTTTTGGTTCTGGTGAGGGATATAAAAGCTATACAGACCCAAAGAAAAAATTAGAATTGACTGAAAAATTATTAAAAAACAACAAACTTAAAGAATTTATGAAAGTTTTAGGAAAGTTTAAAAGAATGGCTATAAAAAAGTATAAAACGAAGATTAAACACTTCTCTGGAGAGAAGTATTCAATAAACTTGGGAAATAATTTAATAAACTTATTATCATCAGAATACAAAAACTTTGCTGAAGAGATATTGTTTGTTGATTTATTGAGAAGATATAATGAAAATAAACCTCTAAATTATAAAATATTGGAGAATAATGAAAACTGCGGGGATTTTGTTGTTTGCTTAGATTTAAGTGGCTCTATGAGAGGAAATAAGGAGATTTGGGCTAAAGCAATAGCCTTATGTTTGATGGATATATCTTTAAAAAGAAATAAAAGATATATATCAATTTTATTTGATGATGGAGTTAGAGATATAAAGATTTATGAAAAAAAGGTATCTTTTGATGAGATTTTGGAATTTGCATCCGTGTTTTATGGTGGAGGGACAAACTTTGAAAAACCTTTAAGAGAGGCGTTAAAGTTTAATGGAGATATTGTCTTTATAACAGATGGAGAGTGTGAAGTCTCTTTAGAGTTCTTAGAGAAGATTAAGGAGGAGAAGCAGAGAAGGAAGATAAAGATTTACTCTATCTGCATAAACACAAAACCAACAGTTAGTTTGAGGCAAATATCAGATGTATCAGTAACAATTTATGAGCTAACGTCAAAAACAGCAGAAAAGGTGTTTGATATGTTGATTTAACAAAAGTTATAAATTTGCAATCTCATATAGATTTAGAATAAAATAATCAACATAGAGGGATTGATAATGAAATTCTTTGATAGGGAGAGGGAGATTAATGAAATTTTGGGCATTTTGGATGAAACTCCAGATAATATCTACTTCATCTACGGCCCTATAAACAGTGGGAAAACTACTCTAATGATGGAGATAATCAACAGATTAAAAGATGACAAAAAATATAGAATCTTCTACTATAATCTAAGAGGAGTTAGAATATCATCTTATAGTGATTTTTTTGATATAATGTTTGAAATTAGGGAGGATAACAAATTTAAACAGATGGTAAAAGATGCTGATGTTTTAGTTGAAGGCATCAAATTTATAGAAAAAACAGCAAAACTGTTCAATGAGAGCATTATTCTCCCTTCTGACTTGGCAAAAGTTATTCTATCCAAACAGAAGGGTTTTGATGTTTTTAGATACTTGGAGAGAGTTTTTAGAGAGATGAATAAAAAGGGTCTAAAGCCTGTAATTATTATTGACGAACTGCAGAGATTAAAAGGATTGAAATCTAATGGAGAGTTGATAGATGATTTATTTAATTTTTTTGTTAGATTGACTAAGGAATTGCATATAACGCACTGTTTTTGTTTAAGCTCTGATAGTTTATTTATTGAGTATGTTTATGATAGGGCTGAACTCAGAGGGAGAGCTGACTATATATTAGTGGATGACTTTGATAAGGAAACTGCCTTAAAATTTATGGATTTTTTATCTGAGGATATTTTAGGCAGGAAACTTTCTGAGGATGAGAAGGAGCTAATTTATAGCTATGTTGGTGGGAAGCCAAAGGATGTTTATGATGTGATTATTAAGCTAAAGCTTGGTAAGGAGTTAAAGGATATCTTGGAGTTCATGCTCAAAGAAGAAATCCAAAAGCTAAAATACTTCTTAGAGGATGTTAAAGAAGATGATGAAGAGCTTTATAACAAAATAGTTGATGCATTGAAGATATTTAAAGAAAATTATGAAATTGAAGATATAAAAATACCTAAGAATATTAGAGAGTTTTTAGTTAAGAAAAATATATTGTTTTTAAATCCAATAGAAGGGACATTAAAGCCTCAAAGTTTTTTAGTATGGAATGCTATAAAGAAATTACTGAATGGACATTAATTGGGACTGAAAGTCCCAACTTAATGGACGAGTTTTGATGAAACTTTTACTAAAAGTTTCCTTTAAAGCCTCAAAGTTTTTTAGTATGGAATGCTATAAAAAAGTTATTATAGAGCTTTGTTTGATAAAGAAGGGGTGTTTCTATGAAATTCTTTGATAGAGAAAAGGAGATTGCTGAAATACTTCATATATTAAATAGAGAGCCAGATGACGTTTATTTTATCTACGGCCCTATAAATAGCGGTAAAACTGCCTTAATCAATGAGATTATTAACAATAGGTTGGACAAGGATAAATATGTTGTGTTTTATTTTGATTTAAGGGAGATTTTTATTTCTAAGTATGACGACTTCATTGAAGTTTTATTTGAAGAATATGAGGGAAATAAAAAGCCAGTAGAAATTATAAAGAGTTTGATAAAGGACGTTCCTTCTCTATGTGGTATTCCAGCACCAAAAAATACATTAGAAGAAATCTTGAAGAAAAAGACAACTAAAAATGTCTTTAGATATATAACTAAAGTATTAATGGATATTAAAAAAGAAGGGAAACAGCCAATTTTAATTATAGATGAATTACAAAAGATTGGTGATATGAAGATTAATGGATTCTTAATCTATGAGTTGTTTAATTATTTTGTTTCTCTAACAAAGCATAAGCATCTATGTCATGTTTTTTGTTTAAGTTCTGATAGTTTGTTTATAGAGAGGGTTTATAATGAGGCGATGTTAGATGGTAGGGCTAAGTATCTATTGGTGGATGATTTTGATAAAGAAACTGCCTTAAAGTTTATGGATTTTTTAGCTAAAGAGAATAACATCAGCTTAACTAATGAAGATAAAGAGTTAATCTATAATTACGTAGGAGGGAAGCCAAAGGATATAAAATATGTTGTTGAAGAAAGCAATTTTAAAGATTTAAAGGAAGTTTTAGATTACCTGTTAAATGATGAGATTTCTAAATTAGATATGTTTTTAGAAATTTTAGATTATTCAAAGCCAAGGGTAGAGGTTGGAAATGAAGTTATTGAGATAAATAAAGAAGATATCATTAAAGCATTAAGATTATTTAAGGATAAGTATGAGATACCTAAGAAAGATATTCCAACACCAGTTTATGTTTACTTAGTTAAGGAGAATATTTTATTTTTAAATCCGCAAAAGAGAATTTTAAAGCCTCAAAGTTATTTAGTCTGGAATGCTATAAAGAGATTGCTATAATTTTAATCCCTACTTGTAGCTTTCAATCTATTTTCATTTAACAATAAATCTAAAGCATCATTTATATCTTTAACAACTATATCAGAGCTTAATATCGTTTTACTCCAAGCTCCTTCATCTCCAATAACGCAGATGCCTAAATCAGCATTTTTTAATAATAGTTCATCGTTATTTCCATTTCCTATAGCAATAATTTTTTTGTTGGGATTTTCTTTTTTTAACTCTTCTAAAATTTTTAATTTAGCTATCTTTTCACTGCCGTATTTCTCTCTATCTACCTTCATACCTTTGACATTTAAGCTTTTAGCAATATCGTTTAAAGTTCCGAAGTATCTGCCGATAAAATATATATTTCAGCTCTTTCTTTTAAAATAGTTAATCTCTCTTTAACTCCCTCTTTTATCTTCCCATCAGTAGCTATTGTTCCATTTAAATCTAAAAGAATAATCATGGTATCAGCCGAATCTGTTTTTTCTATTTGAATTAAGAAAAGAGATATAAAAATGTAGCCATTAGAATTTTTAATAGCTTAGGGATTTTTATAAGCTCCTTCTCTTCTACTTATCTTTCTAATTATTATTATTCTATCATCCCATAAAACAACATATTGAACTCTAAATTTTCCAATTCTAACTCTATAAACCTCATCACTGCCTTTTAATCTTTTAATATCAAATTTTTCTTTTGGAATGGGATTGGTTTTTAATGTTTCTATTAGTTCTTTAAACTTCTTTAAGTTTGAGGGAGGCAAATCCTTTAAATCTTTTAAGACTCTTTTATGTATCTCAACGTTAAACTTCATAATAATCCCAATTCTTTCAAAGCCTCTTCTGCTGGCACAGTCTCTTTTTTATCCAGAGATTTTTTAACATCTTCTATAATTTCTTCATAATCCTCTTCAAATTCCTCCTCTGGAATAGCTAATGCTTTCAATTTTAATAACTTTATTTCTAATTTTTCAATCCTTTCAGAGATTTCATCTCTCAATTTTTTCAATTCATTCAATTCAGTTTCTATTTGTGCTATCTCTTTGTTTATATTGAGCATAGTTATCCCCTTATTTGTCTTATTTTAATTCTTAAGTAGTTTATAATATAAAAACTTTAATCTCTTGTTATCATCGTCCCAATACCCTCCTCTGTAAATATCTCCAACAACAAAGCATGAGGAATCTTTCCATTTATTATATGAACGCTCTTAACTCCATGCTCTAAGGCATATAAGGCACTTTCAGCCTTTGGAATCATCCCTCCCTTTATTCTTCCATCTTCTATCATTTCTTTTAGTTCTGAAGCTGTTAATTTTCTATGCAACGTCTCTGGATTATTTATATCATCCATTATTCCATCAACATCTGTTATTAAAATAAGCTTCTCCGCCTTCAAAGCTCCAGCTATGTCTCCAGCAACGGTATCGGCATTTAAATTATATGCCTCTCCCTTCTCATCCAAACCAATTGGTGATACAACTGGGATGTAGCCGTTGTTTATCAAAATCTCTAATAGTTCAGTATTAACCTCAACTGTCTCTCCAACTCTACCTAAATCAACCTCTATCTCCTCCCCTTTTTCAGTTTTTATTTTCTTTAATTTTTTCTTGGCTAAAATTATCCTTCCAGATTTTCCAGATAGTCCAACAGCCTTTCCACCAAACTTTGATAACTTTGAGACAATGTCTCCATTAATCTTTCCGGCTAAAACCATTTCAACAATATCTAAAGTTTCTTCATCAGTAACTCTCAACCCATGGACAAACTCTGGTTTCTTCCCCATTTTTTCCATTGCTTTGTTGATTTCTGGACCTCCACCATGAACTACAACTGGATTTATTCCAACATACTTCAACAAAACAACATCTTGAGCAGTCCAATTCTTTGCCTTCTCATCAATCATCGCATGCCCGCCATACTTTATGACAAAAATCTTCCCATAAAATTTCTGTATGAATGGAAGAGCTTCCATTAAAATCTCTGCCTTTTCAATCATCTCTATCATGTCCATCCCCATAAAACCTTTTAAGTTTATGAGTGGATAAAGGAATTATTTAAAATTTATCAAACAATAACTTTAAATAATAGAAGCCGTAACTAAGGTAATTAATAAAAATTAAGATTTTAGATAAAACGAGATTTTTGGTAGTTGGTGAGATAAGATGCCGAATTATCATGTGACTTTACAAGCTGCATATATTGTGAGAAACGTAGATGATGTTGAAGACGCTATAAGCGTAACTATATCACAAATAGGGAAGATGTTGAATAAAGAAGGATTGAACTATGTAGATATAGACATTGGATTAACTATCTGTCCGAAATGTGGAGAGTTGGTAGATTGTGTTTTAGTTGTAGCAAGAACAGCTTTGGTTGGTGTTTTACTATCTATGAAGGTATTTAATGCTGAAAGTCCAGAACATGCTATTAGAATAGCTAAGGCAACAATTGGAAAAGTTTTAAAAAATATTCCATTAGAGCCCGTTGATGTTGTAGAGTTAGAAAAATAAAAAAAATTAATTAAATTTTAAATTAAATTAAATTTTATAATTTTATCCTTTTTTAAATCCCAGTCCGAATCCTATTAGGAAAGATGTCCCAAACGAAAATGAATGGATAAGTCCAATAATCTTATCTCCAAACACCAATAACGAATTTTCAAGATTTCCAAGTAATGCTGAAAACGCTTCCTTATTAATGCTAATAACTCCTATTTTAGCCAAATAGAGCAAAGATAATATATAAATCCCTATTAAGAATGCCACTACTTTTATAGCCTTTTTTGCAGCCCAGCCAATAACAAATCCAATAATAAATCCGCTACCTATATCTGGAAGAAACTGTGAGAAGTCCAAAATAATCACCCTATATAAATAACTTATCTAAAACTAAAAAGATTTTCTTTAATTTGGTATATAAAAGTTTCTTTGTGGGAAGTGATAATTATGAAGACATACATTGGAAAGATACATTTAAAATGGTGTAAAAATTGTAATGTCCCATTATTAGGGAGAGTTTGTGAAGTTTGTGGCTCAAAAGCTGAAGAAGTAAAGCTAACTCCACCAGGAGACCCAAGATTGGGATTTCAGTATGACATGGATTTTATAAATAAAATTTTGGAAGAAGAATTTGGAGCTAAAAATGTATTAAATGGAAAAATTATTTTGTTAAATAAAATTCCTGGTAATGAGGAGGCTTATGAGATTATAGTTGATGGAGAAGTTAAATATCTGATATATTTTGATGAAGATAAGGAGAAATGGAAAGTTAAGCTAAAGTTAAATGGAGCAAAGGATTTAATGGAAAAAGGAGCTTACAAAAAAATAATTAAAATAAAGAATGATGTTGTAGAATTTTTAAAAAATAGAAAGGGTTCTGTTTTAAGACCTGGAATAGTCGAATTTACGGATGATATTGAAGAGAAAGATGATGTGATAATAGTTGATGAGAATGACAGAGTTGTTGGTGTTGGATTAGCTGTTGTTTCCTCCGAAGATATAAAAAACATGGAGAAGGGAAAAGTAGTTAAGGTTAGATTTTTTATTAAAGATAATGAAGATTATAAGCCTGGAAAGATTTATGATAACTTAGAAGAGGCATTCGATTTAATGGTTAGAGCTAATGAGGGAGTTATAGATAATTATGAAAGAAATGCTATTGGATTTATAAAAAATACTTATGAAAAAATTAAAAAACCCGTTATGGTTGCATTCTCTGGAGGAAAAGATAGCTTAGTTACTTTAATTTTAACATTAAAGGCTTTAGGTAAAGACATAGATGTTGTGTTTATAGACACTGGCTTAGAATTTGAGGAAACACTAAAAAACGTTGAAGATGTTGAAAGACACTATGGTATTAAAATAATTAGGCTGAGAGGAGAGAATTTCTGGGAGAAAGTTAAAGAATACGGCATTCCAGCAAGAGATTATAGATGGTGTTCTGAAATCTGTAAGTTAGAGCCGTTAAAAAAGTTTATTGAAGAGAATTACGAAGATGATGTTTTGTCCTTTGTTGGGATTAGGAAGTATGAGAGCTTTAATAGAGCTACTAAAAAGAGAATTCATAGAAACACTTACATTAAAAAGCAGATAAATGCCCTCCCAATATTCCATTGGAGTTCTCTGCATGTTTGGATATATCTGTTGAGAGAGAAAGCTCCATACAACAAACTGTATGAGAAGGGATTTGATAGGATTGGCTGTTTTATGTGTCCAGCTATGGAAATGGGAGAGATGAATAAAATAAAAAGAGAATTTCCAAAACTTTGGGAAAAGTGGGAAAATGTTTTGAGAGAATATGCTGAAAAACATAACTTAGGAGAGGGGTGGATAAAAAAAGGTTTGTGGAGATGGAAACATAAAAGGCAATAAACTTTAAGCTTTATATAATGTTTCTTTATATGGAGGGAAACATTTTATAATTATTTCCTTACAAATAGTGAAATTTATTAATTATTTACTTAAAGTGAGATTATGAGGATTGGTGTTGTTATTCATGGACCTGAGATTATAGATAGTGGCTACGCATTAAAAATCATAAATTTACTGAAGAAATTTGGAGAGGTTAAGGCAAAGTTAGGAGGTACAATGGGAAGAGTTGCTGTTATAGACAACAATCTGCAAGATATTATTGATATATCTGAAAAATTGATGCCTTCCCAATCATTAAAAAAATTAGCTAACAATGATATTTTAATTTTAATGAACTATGGAAAATCTAAGATTACAGGGCATACATTTGGAAAAATCGTAGTTGAGAGAGCTAATTTAAATAAACCAATAATTCAGATTGAGAGACCGGGAGAAGAGGATGGAACTATAATTATTTGGAATGATGATAATTCAAAAATTGTTAAAGAAATAGCTAATTATTTATCAAAAGAATTAAATTTAAAGATTGAAAAATGTATAAGTAATGGCTTAGAGGTTTGGGAAAAAGAGGGGAGAGTTTTTAGAAAGGTTCATGGTGTTGATGTTGGTGAAGCAATATTGGTAAATGGCATTGTTGTTGGAAAAGCTAAGAGTAATGAAGTTATTTTAATTGCTGAGAATGGGAAGTTAGTTGATATTATTGGAGGAGAGTTAAAGGAAGGAGGAATTGAAAAATTAAAAAATGTTGATTTAAAAAAGGCAGTTATAAAAACCGGGATTTTGAGGAGGCATCCAACAAATCCAAAGATTGAGAGTAAAGAGATTGATGAAGGATATACAATCATTATAAATCATGCTGGAGAGGATGTTATAGAGATGATTAAAAATAAAGGCGTTGTGGCAGTGATTACAATTGGAGATGATACTACAACAATATGTGGAGATATATTGGCAAGATTTGGAATAAAGATTATTGGCATTACAGATGGGGATAGAGATGAGATATTAAAAAATCCAGTTATATTAAAAGGTTCAGTAATTTTTCTAATTAAAAATATGCGGGATGATGATGTTGGCAGAATATTAGAAAAAAATTTAAACCTTAACAAAAAATACTGCTATCAAGAGCTTTTAGATGAAGTTAAAAAAATATTTAATGATAATAATATTTGTTATGAAGAATTCGTTTATTAAATTTAGCCAATAATGCCTGAAGTTTTTAGTGAGATAATCAGATTTACAACAGTTAATGCAATTGTGATATATAGTAGCATTTTAGTTGAATTTATAGAGTTAATTATAGATTCTTGAGTTTTTGATAAGGATTTAATGCTGTTGCTTAAACTTTCAATCTTTTTGCTATGATGTTTTAAAGTATCTTCCATAAGGTTATATCTATTGCTTATTTTGAGTGAAGATTCCTCTAATGAATGTTTTATATCTCTCATTTCATTTTTAACAGCTATTATTGCGTTATGGGTATTTTCAACAGATTTTTTCATATTTTCTGCAAAATCTAAATATTCTTTTAATTTTTTCTCTAATTCATCCAATTCTGAAACAGATAGATTTATTCTCTCATTTGTTATTCTTAATCCATAATGTATTTCAGTGATATAGTTGTTAATTTCAGAAATTAAGTTATTAAGCTTTGTTATAATTTCATCTAATACAATTTCTGTTTCTAAAACGCTTGAAGAGCTCTTGTCGAGTTCTTCTATTAATTTATTAAGCCAATCAGCTTGTTTATCGTTCATCTTTATCACCTAAACGCCCCTCCCCACAAAAGTTATTTTCAATGCTCATTTAGAAAATTATCAATTTGTAGAAGGAGATTCTTTAATTTATCTTTTAATATTTTAGTTTTTTCAATTAACTCATCTAAATTTTTTCTGTTATCCTCTAACATGTCGTATGCTATTTTAAATTCCTCTATGGCCTGAGTTGCTGACTCCATATTTATAATTTTAAGTTTATCTGTTATTTCTTTTAATGTAGGGATTGATGACGCACAATTCTCAATTTCATTTTTTAAATTGTTAGATGTGCTTTCAATATTTTCAATAACTTTGATTAAATTTTCTAAAGGTTTAACAAATTTTTGGATAATCTCATTATTAGAAAATTTACCACTTTCACGATTTTTTAGAATTATTTGAAAGTTTTTTTCAATAATTTCTAATGTTTTATCAATGTTATCCAACATTTCCGCTAATTGTAATAGCACATTGGAGATACTTTCATTCTCTTTTTTGAATTCTCTGGCACTTCTTAGTAGTGATTTTATAGAACTATCCAATTTTATAAAAAGTTCATCATTTCTATTTTCCATTTGAAACACCCGAAATTCAATTTTTAATTAAGTTCTTTACTTAATAATTATATCATATTATAATTACTTATTTTTAGGTATCAACATCTCGCTAATTTTTGAATAGGGATGACTCCCTCCCTAATTGATATTATTTTATCATCCTCTATTTTAATAATTGTAGAAGGTTTTGAATATTTGCATTTTCCAATATCAATAACATAATCTACTTTTTTCAACACTTCTTTATCTATCTCATCCACAGTAGTAGGGCTTTCTTTTCCAGAAATATTTGCTGATGTGGTTGTTAAAGGAACTATAGAAAGCTCTCTAATAATTGGTTCATCTGGGATTCTTATCCCAATATAATCTTTAGCTACAATATCTGGAATACCTGGTTTTTTCTTTAAAATTATCGTTAAAGGTCCTGGAAGAAATTTATCAATAATTTTTTTAGCTAAATCATTTACATAAGCGTATTTTTCAATCTCATTCTTATCTCTAACACATATTGATAGAGGCTTGTTGAACTCCCTCCTCTTTATATTATAAACTTTTCTTACTGCTTTTTCATTTAAAGCGTTTGCTGAAATACCATATAAAGTGTCAGTCCCACAGATGACAATCTTTCCATTTAATATCTCTTTTTTTAAAAATTCTAAAACTTTTTTTCTCTCCTCTTCATTAAGTTCGTAGATTTTTATTATCTTGTTTTTTAGTCCCATAGGTTATCCCTTTTAAGCATCATAAAGTATTATTGCTCCATACCTACAAACTTTTAAACACTCCCCACACTTTGTGCAGTTATTTTCATTTTTAACAACAACTCTATTGTTTTTTATAGCAAAAACGTTATTTTTACAGACTCTATAACATGATAAACAGTTTTTACATTTGTTATAATCAATCTCAATTATTTTATTTGATTTCTCTTCAATTTTTTCTTTGCCTTTAAATATACCTAAAATTTTAGATAACATTATCTCACCTAAAATAAAAATAATAGCTTATCCAATAATAGCATGTTTTAAAGCCCATAGGGAAACCCTATTGGGATACCCCAACACCTCCTCGCTTACGCTCGGAGGTGTAAATTAAAGGATTTTAGTTTTATAATTTACCCAATAACAGCATGTTTCAAAGCATCTTTGCAGATACACTTTCTCTCTCCAAAGCCATAATTTATAAAGTCCTCAACAACTTTCAAAATTTTATTTTCCATCTCTTTTATTTTTTCCAAAACTTCATCAACTGTTAAAATATTTTTTGATATTCCACAGGCATAGTTTGTTATGTTGCATAGAGAGACATAGCACATCTCCAACTCCCTTGCTAAAACAACTTCAGGATATCCAGTCATTCCTACAACATCCCCCCAGTTTTTGTATATGGCTATCTCTTTTTTTGTTTCAAATCTCGGTCCTTCAGTGCAAACATAAACGCCTTCTCCATAAGAGAAGTTATTTTTATCTAATATTGATTTTAAAATATTTCTCAACTCTGGACAGTAAGGGTCTGTCATATCTATATGAACAACTTTTCCTTCATCGTAAAACGTCTCTTCTCTCTTCTTTGTAAATTCTATAAAATCATTTGGAACAAAAAACATTCCAGGCTTTAAATCTTCTTTTAATGAACCAACTGAATTTATAGCCAATATTCTTTCAACTCCCAACTTTTTTAAAGCGTAGATGTTAGCCCTATAGTTTATTTTATGTGGTGGGATGTTATGTCTTACTCCATGCCTAAATAACAAAACTACTTCGTTTTCTTTATCAATTATAACTCTTGCTTTCCCATATTTTGTATTTATAATCTCTTCTTTGTCTCCTTTTAATATTTCAGCTATTCCTGTCCCTCCTATTATACCAATCACACTATCACCAAAAATAACATGATTAAAAATAAATAAACTAAGTTTTATTTAATAACTTTAAAATAATTTTCTATGTTTTATTTAAAACCCATCTGATAAAAATTTTAATGGATATAATAGATATCCTGAAAAATAAAAATAGATTAAAGTTATAATGCCTCTTTTCCTTCTTCTTTTGTTCTTACTCTTACGACTCTTTCTACTGGTATGACGAAGATTTTTCCATCTCCTGGGTTTCCTGTTCTTGCATTCTCGCATATGATATCAATAACATTATCAACATCTTCCTCTTTTACAACCAACTCAATCTTAACCTTTGGAATTAAATCAACAATATACTCTCTCCCCCTATACCTCTCAACTATTCCACCTTGAACTCCCCTACCCTTAACCTCACTAACAGTCATTCCAACATACCCAGCATCAGACAAAGCCTTTTTAACAATCTCCAACTTCTCCGGTCTTATGATTGCTTCAACTTTTTTCATAATCTCAACCTCATTTTTATAATTTTACAAATTTGGTGGTTTTTAGATTAATTTGAATTTGGTAGTAATCATTTTTATTTTTATCTAAAAGGAAAAAAGATTCTTTATTCCTAAATAATAGGAAGGAAAATTCTTTCCTTAGTAAGTTATATATTTAAGCTTTTCCATTAGGGGAATTAGGAAGATGGGTAGTAGGTAAGATAATTCCTATAAAAGTGTTTGAGGTGAAACATATGGATGGTATTGATGTTTTCTTTTTTATGTGGGCAGCATCGTTAATATTTTTCATGAAGGCAGGGTTTATTGCGTTGGAAATAGGGCAGTTTAGGGCTAAAAACGTCTCATATCATTGTGTTTTAAAGTTGTTGGATTTAGCTGCAGTGTTTATCGCTTATTTGTTCATTGGTTATGGTATCTCTTACGGATTTGAAAATATAATGCCCTTAATAACAGGAACTTTTGATGCTGATTTGGGAGCTTGGTGGATGAAGATGGTTATGTTTGCCGCTGCTGCAGTTACAATTATAACAGGAGGAGTCGCTGAAAGAATTAAAATCTTACCTTACTTTATAGGGGCTTTGATTGTTGGAGGTATTTTGTATCCAATTGTTGAACATTTAGTTTGGGGAGGAGGTTTTGCTAATTTAGGAATAAACTTCCACGACTATGCTGGAAGTGGGGCAGTTCATTTATTTGGTGGTTTAGTTGGTTTAATGGCTGCCTATGTTTTAGGGCCAAGAATTGATAAATATATAAATGGAAAACCACAGGCAATTCCAGGGCATAACATTCCAATAGCTGTTTTAGGAGCTTTTATTTTGGCATTTGGATGGTACGGATTCAACATTGGAAGTGCTTCTGGCATAGCTAATGGAGTAGAGTTGGCAAGCGTAGCTATGGCAACAACAATGGCTTTAGCTGGAGGAATTATAGGGGGAGCATTAAGCTCAAGAAACGACCCTCTTTACACAGCAAACGGTATGTGTGCTGGTTTAGTAGCTGTTTGTAGTGGAGTTGATTTATTCACTCCAATTGGAGCGTTTATAGTTGGTTTATTAGCAGGGATTCAGCAGCCATTTACATACAAGTTTATTGAAGAGAAATTAAAGATTGATGACGTCTGTGCTATAGGGCCAGTTCATGCTATGAGTGGTTTGATTGGAGTTATCTGTGCAGGAATTCCATTCTTATTAAAAGCTGATGCAGTGTCTAAAGTTTCAATTACTGGGCAAATAATTGGGGCTATTGTTATTGCTTTAATTGCAATCGTTGGAGGATTAATTATTTATAAAGGGTTGGATTTAACAATTGGCTTAAGAGTCAGTGAAGAAGCAGAGAAAGTTGGTTTAGATACTGCAATATTGCAAACAACTGCATATTCAGAAGAATAAACTTAATAATTTTTTATTACGCATATTCCTTTTTTTAATCTCCAATTATTTTCCTCGATAAAATATTTATATGATTTTTAGATTTTAAATATTCAGCCAAAAAGATAATTTTATATTGTGATAACATGGAACTTATGATGGCTATTGGTTACCTTGGATTAGCTTTAGTTCTTGGTTCGTTAGTGGCAAAAATTGCTGAAAAGTTAAAAATTCCAGATATACCGTTATTGTTATTGTTAGGTTTAATCATAGGGCCTTTTTTACAAATCATCCCATCAGATTCAGCAATGGAGATTTTTGAATATGCGGGACCGATAGGATTAATATTTATTTTGTTGGGAGGAGCATTTACAATGAGGATTTCACTACTTAAGAGAGTTATAAAAACAGTAGTGAGGTTAGATACAATAACATTTTTAATTACTCTACTTATTTCTGGTTTTATTTTTAATATGGTCTTAAATCTTCCATATACATCCCCAGTTGGCTATTTATTTGGAGCAATAACTGCTGCTACAGACCCAGCAACTTTAATTCCAGTGTTTTCAAGAGTTAGAACAAATCCTGAAGTAGCTATAACGTTAGAGGCGGAGAGTATCTTTAACGACCCATTGGGAATAGTTTCAACCAGTGTTATTTTGGGGTTGTTTGGTTTATTTTCCTCATCAAATCCATTAATTGATTTAATTACACTTGCTGGTGGAGCCATAGTTGTTGGCTTATTGTTAGCTAAAATATATGAAAAAATTATTATACATTGTGACTTCCATGAGTATGTGGCTCCATTAGTTCTTGGAGGAGCAATGCTCCTTTTATATGTGGGAGATGATTTATTGCCAAGTATTTGTGGTTATGGATTTAGTGGTTATATGGCTGTTGCAATAATGGGACTTTACTTGGGAGATGCATTATTTAGAGCGGATGATATAGATTATAAATATATAGTATCGTTCTGTGATGATTTATCTTTGTTGGCAAGAGTGTTTATTTTTGTATTTTTGGGAGCATGTATAAAGCTAAGCATGTTAGAAAATTATTTCATTCCAGGTTTGTTAGTAGCTCTTGGCTCTATATTCTTAGCAAGACCTCTTGGGGTCTTCTTGGGTTTGATAGGTTCAAAACATTCATTTAAAGAAAAACTCTATTTTGCCTTAGAGGGACCAAGAGGTGTTGTTCCTGCCGCTTTAGCTGTAACTGTTGGTATAGAAATATTGAAAAATGCTGATAAGATTCCAGCATCTATAACAAAATATATTACTCCAACAGATATTGCAGGAACAATAATCATTGGAACATTTATGACAATTTTATTGAGTGTTATCTTAGAGGCATCATGGGCTGGAATGTTGGCTTTGAAGTTGTTGGGAGAGTATAAACCAAAGTATAAAGAAGAATCCCACCATTAAAATTATTAAAATTTTTTGGTGAAATTGATGATTATTGAGGGAGAAGTAGTTTCAGGACTTGGAGAAGGGAGATATTTTTTATCCCTCCCTCCTTACAAAGAGATATTTAAGAAGATTCTTGGCTTTGAACCTTATGAGGGGACATTAAATTTAAAATTAGATAGAGAATTTGATATAAACAAATTTAAATATATTGAAACAGAGGATTTTGAATTTAATGGGAAAAGATTTTTTGGAGTTAAGGTTTTACCAATAAAAATATTAATAGGTAATAAAAAAATAGATGGGGCGATAGTTGTGCCGAAAAAAACATATCATAGTAGTGAGATTATAGAGATAATTGCCCCAATGAAACTTAGGGAGCAATTTAATTTAAAGGATGGAGATGTTATAAAAATACTAATTAAGGGAGATAAAGATGAATAATGTAGAAAAAGCCATAGAAGCATTAAAAAAAGGAGAAATAATTTTAGTTTATGACTCAGATGAGAGAGAAGGAGAAACGGACATGGTTGTTGCCTCCCAATTTATAACTCCAGAGCATATAAGGATAATGAGGAAAGACGCTGGAGGATTGATTTGCACAGCTTTACATCCGGATATATGCAATAAATTAGGAATTCCATTCATGGTTGATATATTAGAATTTGCATCTCAAAAATTTAAAGTATTGAGGGAGCTTTATCCAAATGACATTCCTTATGATGAAAAATCATCTTTCTCAATTACAATAAACCACAGAAAGACATTTACTGGAATTACAGATAATGATAGGGCATTTACAATAAAAAAATTGGCTGAATTGGTTAAAGAAGGAAGATTTAATGACTTTGGAAAGGAATTTAGAAGTCCTGGACATGTAACTCTATTGAGGGCAGCAGAAGGTTTAGTTAAAAATAGGCAAGGACACACTGAAATGACTGTAGCTTTGGCAGAGCTGGCCAATTTAGTGCCTATAACCACAATATGTGAAATGATGGGCGATGATGGAAATGCTATGAGCAAAAATGAAACAAAAAGATATGCTGAAAAACATAATTTAATTTATTTAAGTGGAGAGGAGATAATTAACTATTATTTGGATAAATATTTAAAAGATTAAAGGTTAGAGACTAATTATTTTTATTTCTTTTATTTTTTTGATTTTTTGTAATTTTTATCATTTTAATGGGAGATGTAAATGGATAGACATGTAATGGAGGCATTAGGAAAGGCAAGAGTTGTTGTTGAAAATGGCAGAGTTGTTGAAGTTACAGAACCAAAAATAAAATACTGCCCATTGTTTGCTAAGCATAGAGGAATAAAGGAGATAACAAAAGAGAGCATAAAAGAAAACATAGAATTTAGGATAAAGGATTTTGGGCTATTTACAAAAAATAGAGTTGTTGAAGAAAGTAGATATATAGTTCCTTTTGGAGCTTCAGAGATTTTAATGAGTGCTTTAAAGAGAAAAGCTATAGATGTTGCTGTTATAGTGGCTGATTGTGCTGGGACTATTATAACTTCAAATCCAAATTTAGTTCAAGGTCTCTGTGGGAGAATCTCTGGAATAATAGAGACCTCTCCCATTTTAGAGGTTATAGAAAAGATTGAAAAAGCTGGAGGGGTTGTTTTAAATAAAAAAACTGCTGAAATAAATCAGTTTGAAGGTGTTAAAAAAGCTATTGAGTTGGATTATAAAAAAATAGCTGTTACTGTAACAAACTTAGAAGATGCTAAAAGATGCAAATCATTAGAAAATGATGAGATAAAGATATTAACATTTGGTGTTCATTTAACTGGAATTGAGGGAAGTGAAGAAATAGCCAAATACTTTGATTTAGTAACTGCATGTGCATCAAAGGTTTTAAGGGAAAAATTAAAAGGCAAGATAAAAGCACAGATTGGAAAAACTATACCGATATTTGCATTATCTGATTTTGGAAAAGAGATTTTATTGGAGAGAGCTAAAGATTTAGATAAGGTATTAATAAGTATTGAGAACTTGCCAGTATTAAATGATAATCAGCCAAAGCCCTTGATTTAGAAAAATTTTTTTAACAGATATTGTTACAAAACTAAAAACAATAACTGCTATATATCAGCATTTTTAATAACATATTTATACCCAGACATGGGATTAAGTTTTAATGGTGAAAACATGATTATCTTCGGATTATTTGGAAAAACAGGATGTGGAAAGACAGAAATATTAAATGAATTAAAGAAACATCATCCTGTAATAGATATTGAAGAAATTGCAAGAACAAGAGGGAGTATTTTAGGGGATTTATATCACTTAAGTATGAGAAGCCAGGAAGAGTTTGACTATCTAATAAATAAAGAAATTGAAAAGGCTAAAAAATTTGGTTATGCAGTGGTTGAATATGAGGGAAGGAAGATTGGTGGAGAGAAAAAGCTAAAAATTCCTGAGTTGTTGGCTGATATTAAAAACTATACTTACAAAATCTTAATTGACTGTCCTTATGAATGCCAGATAAACAGATTAGTCTCCATTTATAAGCCAAAAAATGAAAAAGAGAAAGAAATTTTGATAAACAAATTTTTAATATTAAAGGAGAGTTTTAAAAAGCCAGAGATGATTGAAGCAGTTGATAACATCATTGAACTCATAAAACAAGACAAATACTATGAAGCAGCAAAATTAATTGAAGAAAAACTTTATAGAGAACATTATATGAGAAATGTGAAAAAGATAAAGCCAGATTTAATTGTTTATAATGAGGATGTTAAAAAATCAGCTAAAATAATTGATGAATTTATTAAGAAAAAATTAAAGGAGCATAATTTAATTTAAGAGGGAAAACATGGACGAGGGAATTTTAGCTCGGCTAATAACCTTTACAGAGGATGTTGTTTTATGTATTGTTTTAAATGATGGGAGGAAGATGATAACTAATGGTAAAAAAATATTGGCTGGAAAAATTGAAGGAGAGCTTGCTTCTTTTATATTATCTGCCTCTAAAGAATTTTTAGAAGATAAAAAGGTCGGTGTAAAAAAATTTAAAGATTACGACATATACTTTGAAAGAATAGATATCAACAAGTTTTTAAAATCCATTGGGGGAGAATTTGTTAAAAATACAATAACTGTTAGTGAGTTGTTAGAGTTGATAAAAAAAGAGGATGTTATTATTGTAGATACAAGAAGTCCAAGAGAATTTAAGGAGGAAACACTCCCTGGAGCTATAAACATTCCACTATTTTTGGATGATGAGCATGCATTAATTGGAAAGACCTACAAGCAGGAAAGTAGAGAAAAAGCTATAGAAATAGCAACAGATATTGTTGAGAAAAGCTTAAAAAGAATTTTAAATGAAGCAAAAAAACTTGATAGGGATAAGTTAATTGTTGTTTTCTGTGCAAGAGGAGGGATGAGGAGTCAAACAATGGCTTTAATTTTACAACTATTGGGTTTTAAAGTTAAAAGATTAATAGGTGGCTTTAAAGCGTTTAAGCATGCAGTAGATAAATAAAAAATTTAAATTTATAAAAGTTTTAAATGTCCTGTTATTTTATCTATTTTCTCATCTTTCTCAGGGCCTATGGCTACAGCTGTCAAAGTTCCTGGCTCTAATTGTGTATGTCCTGCATCTCTAATGATTGAGCACGGCAATCCTTCACTTCTTGCTTTGTTGTAAATATCTATCAACTCTTTTTCAGAATTTACTTTAACCACTACCTTTTTCTGTCCTTCTCTCAACCATTCATCAACAGCCCTTGGATTTTTCCTTTTAGCATCTAAGAAAGCCTCTATTATTGCATGTCCTCCCTGAGCTACCATCTTTCCCTTTCCCATACCTAAATCGTTCCTTATTACTACAACCATCTTCATAATTAAACCTCAAATAAATGTTTAGTATATTGTATTATATTTATACCTAAGAACGCATTAAATACTTATAAATTTAATCATGATGTTTATCAACTAAAAAAATTAAAGGATGAGAAACATGCAGGAAAAAGGTGTTAGTGAGAAAGAAATTTTAGAGGAATTGAAAAAATATAGGAGTTTGGATTTAAAGTATGAAGATGGAAATATTTTCGGTTCAATGTGTTCCAATGTATTACCAATAACAAGAAAAATTGTAGATATCTTCTTAGAAACAAACTTGGGAGACCCTGGACTATTTAAAGGGACTAAATTGTTAGAAGAAAAAGCTGTGGCTTTATTGGGTTCTTTGTTAAATAACAAAGATGCCTATGGACATATAGTTAGTGGAGGGACTGAAGCCAACTTAATGGCTTTAAGATGCATAAAAAATATATGGAGGGAAAAAAGGAGAAAGGGCTTATCAAAAAATGAACATCCAAAGATTATCGTTCCAATAACTGCCCATTTCTCATTCGAAAAAGGAAGAGAAATGATGGACTTAGAGTATATCTATGCCCCAATTAAAGAAGATTATACAATAGATGAGAAATTCGTTAAAGATGCCGTAGAGGATTATGATGTAGATGGCATTATAGGAATTGCTGGAACAACAGAGCTTGGAACTATTGACAACATAGAGGAGCTAAGTAAAATAGCAAAAGAAAACAACATTTATATCCATGTAGATGCGGCATTTGGAGGCTTAGTAATTCCATTTTTAGATGATAAATATAAGAAAAAAGGAGTAAATTATAAATTTGACTTTTCTTTGGGAGTTGATTCTATAACCATAGACCCCCATAAAATGGGGCACTGCCCAATCCCAAGTGGAGGGATTCTATTTAAAGATATAGGTTATAAAAGATATTTGGATGTTGATGCCCCTTATTTAACTGAAACAAGACAGGCAACAATCTTAGGAACAAGGGTTGGATTCGGAGGAGCCTGCACTTATGCAGTTTTAAGATATTTAGGTAGAGAGGGACAGCGAAAAATTGTTAATGAATGTATGGAAAACACCCTTTATCTTTACAAAAAATTGAAGGAAAATAATTTTAAACCAGTCATTGAACCAATATTAAATATTGTTGCAATTGAAGATGAAGATTATAAAGAAGTCTGCAAAAAACTTAGAGATAGAGGCATTTACGTTTCAGTTTGCAATTGTGTTAAAGCTTTGAGAATCGTTGTTATGCCACATATTAAGAGGGAGCATATAGATAATTTTATCGAAATATTGAATAGTATTAAAAGGGATTGATTGAAAAGATTGAAATTGAAAAAGTATTTATATCTTAATAAAATAATAAATATATTAATAATTTATGTATATTAATAATTTATGCTTTTAGTTATTATAAATTGTTATTTTTGGTTATATCTACATATATCTATTAATCTCAATATAATGTTATACAGTATATATTATTTGGCATATACCTTGTAACTTAAAAATTTAAGATGGGGGAGGGGTATGGACGAAACTTGGAGAAAAATTGCTATTAAAAATATAGCAGAAATTAATCAAAAAATAACCAGGTTAGAGTGGCTCTTAAATTCGTATAAAAATGAAGAGGAGATAAAACATATCAATAAAAAGATAAATGAGCTAAAAATTAAAAGAGAAGAGTATATGAAAGCTCTTAGAGAGTAAGATTATTTATTTGTTATTTATTTGGTAATATTTATATTTATTATTTATTACAGCATTTAGCTACGTATATATGTTATAAAAATTGAAAACTTTTCAAAACTTAAGGTTGGAGATGTCAGCGTAATCTTTAAATATCTATTTTCAATATCTCTATGGGTAGGGTATTTTTATCATCTTAACTATTTTGGAGGTGTTGATGATGGAAGAGAGAATATACACAATCCCATTGAGAGATGTTATAAACAAATCAGTTAGAACAAAAAGAGCTCCAAGAGCTATAAAGAAGATAAAACAGTTTTTAAAGAGACACATGAAAGCTGAGATTGTTAAAATTGACAATGAGTTAAATGAAAAGATTTGGGAGAGAGGTATTCAAAAACCACCAGCAAGAGTTAGAGTTAAGGCAGTTAAAGAAGGAAATGTTGTTATAGCTACACTTGCAGAGTAAGGGATGACCATGATTATAAGAAAATACTTCTCAGGAATTCCCACAATTGGTGTATTGGCATTAACAACTGAAGAAATAACTCTATTACCAATTTTTCTTGACAAAGATGATGTTAATGAAGTATCTGAGGTTTTAGAAACAAAATGCCTCCAAACTAATATTGGAGGCAGTTCATTAGTTGGTTCTTTATCAGTAGCAAATAAATATGGGCTATTACTACCAAAAATAGTTGAAGATGAAGAATTAGATAGAATAAAAAATTTCCTAAAAGAAAATAATTTAGATTTAAATGTTGAGATTATAAAATCAAAAAACACGGCTTTAGGTAACTTAATATTAACAAATGACAAAGGAGCTTTAATATCTCCTGAACTAAAAGATTTTAAGAAGGATATTGAAGATTCCTTAAATGTTGAGGTTGAGATTGGCACTATTGCTGAACTTCCAACCGTTGGAAGTAATGCCGTTGTAACAAACAAAGGCTGTTTGACCCATCCTTTAGTGGAAGATGATGAACTTGAATTCTTAAAAAGCTTGTTCAAAGTGGAATATATTGGTAAAGGAACAGCAAATAAAGGAACCACTTCAGTTGGAGCTTGCATTATAGCAAACTCCAAAGGAGCTGTAGTTGGTGGAGACACAACAGGGCCTGAGCTTTTAATCATTGAAGATGCTTTAGGCCTGATTTAATAACTTATTTTCAATTTTGTTGTTTGGTTAATGGATTGTCTTGTTGAATATGTTTGAAATTTGAAAATAAGAGTATTTAGAAGTTATTAATTAGTTCAAAGGATTTTTATTTAATTTCTAAGGGTTTGCTGGTTTGATTGTTTAAAATATTTAACTTAATTAAATTATTTGGATTTTTGAAAATTAAGATTAATTAGGTAAGTAAATAAGATTTCTCTAACAAATAAGTTAAATTTTTGAATTTAGGAAGATAAAAATGCTTAGTTTTAGTAAAGAGATAAAATTTTAAATACTAAAAGGTTTATATTGTAAGATGGTTATTTACCCTTAGAAAAATATGGTATAGAAAAGCTTAAATATTAAGAGTGATGAAGTATATTATGTTGTGAATGATTGCCCTGTTAAAATCAGACCGTTTCGGAATGGAAATCCAGTTGTTATGCTGGGGGTAATGGAGGTTTTTGGCGTTAGTTAAAATCAGACCGTTTCGGAATGGAAATTTATCTGTTATTGATACTTTTCCCTTTTCCCAAATAATTGTTAAAATCAGACCTCTTGGAGGATGGAAATAGATAAGATTGAAGGCATTAAAACAGTATTTACTGAAGATTAAAATCAGACCTCTTAGAGAATGGATAGAGGATGGAAACGGATGAGTATTATATTTCAATGCTTTTAATTTATAAGATAATTAAAATCAGACCGTTTCGGAATGGGATTCTGTTTTAATTAAAATCAGCTTATTGTTATTTTGTTTTTATCTTTATCAATATATTTGAATATAACAATTAATATTTTATAAAAAGTATTTAATAGCAAAAATAACAGAAATTAAAAATTGAATAAAAATGGTGGTATCATGGAAATTATATTTAGAGGAGCGGCGTTAGAAGTTGGAAGAAGTTGTATAGAAATAAAAACTGATAAAAGCAAAATACTATTAGATTGTGGGGTTAAGCTTGGAAAAGAAATAGAATATCCTATATTGGACAACTCCATAAGAGATGTTGATAAAGTTTTTATCTCACATGCCCATTTAGACCATTCAGGGGCTTTACCAGTCCTATTTCATAGGAAGATGGATGTTCCAGTAATTACAACAGAATTATCAAAAAAATTAATTAAGGTTTTATTAAAAGATATGGTAAAAATAGCTGAAACAGAAAATAAAAAAATCCCCTACAACAACCATGATGTAAAAGAAGCTATAAGGCATACAATCCCATTAAATTACAACGATAAAAAATACTACAAAGATTTTTCCTATGAATTGTTTAGTGCTGGGCATATTCCAGGAAGTGCATCCATATTATTAAATTACCAAAATAACAAAACCATCTTATACACTGGGGATGTAAAGTTGAGGGACACAAGATTAACCAAAGGAGCTGATTTAAGCTATACAAAGGATGATATTGATATCTTAATTATAGAATCAACTTATGGAAACAGCATACACCCAGATAGAAAAGCCGTAGAGTTGAGTTTTATAGAAAAGATAAAAGAGATTTTATTTAGGGGAGGAGTTGCTTTAATTCCGGTCTTTGCTGTTGATAGAGCTCAGGAAATATTATTAATTTTAAATGACTACAACATAGATGCTCCAATTTACTTAGATGGAATGGCTGTAGAAGTTACAAAGTTAATGCTAAACTATAAACATATGCTAAATGAATCGTCTCAATTAGAAAAAGCTCTAAAAAATGTTAAAATAATTGAAAAATCAGAGGACAGGATTAAAGCAATCGAAAACTTATCAAAAAATGGAGGAATTGTTGTAACAACTGCAGGAATGTTAGATGGAGGGCCTATACTGTATTATCTAAAATTATTCATGCATAATCCTAAAAATGCCTTATTATTAACTGGTTACCAAGTTAGAGACTCCAATGGAAGACATTTAATTGAAACTGGAAAGATATTTATTGGAAAAGATGAAATTAAGCCAAACTTAGAAGTTTGCATGTATAACTTCTCATGCCACGCTGGGATGGATGAGCTACATGAGATAATTAAAAAAGTCAATCCTGAGCTATTAATTATACAACATGGAGAGGAAGTTCAGGCAACAATTTTAAGAAACTGGGCGTTAGAACATGGATTTGATGCAATAACTCCAAAATTAGGAGAAAAAATAAGAATCTAAAGATAAAGAGGAAGAGATATGTTGGGATTAAAGATTGAAGATGCTATAAAATACAATGAAAAATTAAAAAAGTATGTTTATAAAAAAGGAGATAAGCTTAGAATTAACTTTAAAGACAAAGAGGCGTTAATAGAATATAACAAAACAGTTTTGAAAGTTTTATTTGATTTGGATATAGAATTTCATAAAAATGGATTAATCCCTACACCAATAAACAGATATCTCTTTATAAAATCCACTTTTGAAACTTTAAAGGAGCTTGGTATAGAAAAACCAACTGTTTTAGAGATTGGGACTGGGCACTCTGCCATAATCTCCTTATTAATAAAAAAATTTTATAATGCTGAAGTTTATGCCACTGAGGTTGATGAAGAATTTATAGATTTTGCTAAAAGAAACATAGAGAAAAATAAGTTAGATATAAAGATTATAAACTCTAAGGGTAGAGCTATTGAAGGCATTGAAGAGCTTAAAGATAAAAAATTCGATTTAATTATTTCTTATCCTCCTTTCTATTCAAAAAATTCAGTAGCAAGTGGAAGAAAGTTTGGGGGGGCTTTAGCTAAAAATGTTGAGCTAATTGGTGGAGGAAAATTTGGAGAGGAATTTTCATTTAAAATAATTGAGGAGGGAATCAACTTTTTAAATAAAAAAGGAGTTATCTCTTTAATGATGCCAAAGAAACCAGAAAAAAGAAGAGAGCTTATAATTAAAAAGATGAAAGAAGTTGGATTAGATGTTGAGGTTGATGAAATTAAAACTGGAAATAGGTTGAGATATATTATTAAGGGAATAAAAGGGTGAGATATTTGAATTTAAAAGATACTGTCTTACTTGGAAGGAATTTTAATGAATATGTAAGGATGTTTAATTTAAATGAAGATTTATTAAGCAACAAAATCTTAGATGTTGCCTCTGGAGTTAGCTCTTTTTGTGCAGAAGGGAATAAAAAAGGCTATAACATTACATCTTCAGATAAAATTTATAATCTAAAACCAGAGGAAATTGAAGAAAAATGTAAAAAAGACTTGGATTTTATGGAAAAACATTTAAGAGGGATGTTTAAAAACAACTTTAACTGGAATGAATTTAAAACAGTTGATGAATGGAAGAAAACAAGAGAAAGAACTTACAAAACATTTATTGAGGATTATAAAACAAATAGGAAAAGATATATCTACACAACTTATCCAAAAACGAATTTTAAAGATGATGAATTTGCTATTTCTCTTGTAGGGCATTTTTTGTTGTTGTATGATAATATCCTCAACTATCAATTCCATAAAGAAACAATTGATGAGCTTTTAAGGATTTCTGAAGAAATTAGAATATTCCCAATATTAAATTTAAGAGGGGAGAAATCAATATTTTTGGACAAGATTTTAAAGGAATATAAAGCAAGGATTGAAAAGACAGATTATGAATTTATGAAAGGAGGAAATAAAGTCTTAATTATAAGGAGGTAATATTATGCTAACCATATTAAAATTAGGAGGGAGTATTTTATCAGATAAAAATGTTCCATACTCAATAAAATGGGACAACTTGGAGAGAATAGCAATGGAGATAAAAAACGCCTTGGATTATTATAAAAACCAAAATAAAGAGATAAAATTAATACTCGTCCATGGAGGAGGAGCTTTTGGTCATCCAGTAGCTAAAAAATACTTAAAAATTGAAGATGGCAAAAAAATATTTATAAACATGGAGAAAGGATTTTGGGAAATTCAAAGAGCAATGAGAAGATTTAACAACATCATTATAGACACTCTACAGAGCTATGACATCCCAGCTGTTTCTATACAACCATCTTCGTTTGTCGTTTTTGGGGATAAGTTAATTTTTGATACCTCTGCTATAAAAGAGATGCTTAAAAGGAATTTAGTTCCAGTTATTCATGGAGATATTGTAATTGATGATAAAAACGGCTATAGAATAATTTCTGGAGATGACATAGTTCCATATTTGGCAAATGAATTAAAAGCTGATTTAATTCTCTATGCTACAGATGTTGATGGTGTTTTAATAGATAATAAGCCAATAAAGAGGATTGATAAAAATAATATCTATAAAATTTTGAATTATTTAAGTGGTTCTAATAGTATAGATGTTACTGGTGGAATGAAGTATAAGATAGACATGATTAGGAAAAATAAGTGTAGAGGTTTTGTATTTAATGGAAATAAAGCTAATAATATATACAAAGCTTTATTGGGGGAGGTTGAAGGAACAGAAATTGATTTTTCAGAATAAGTTTTTATTGCTTTAACCATCTATCTAATGTTACCTCCTCCCTATACCACTCTACTTTTTGAGGTTTAAAGGATATTTTTCCATATTCTCCTCCACCACCAGGATAGATGTATATTTTTCCCTTCCTAAATAGATTAATTGTCTCTGCTACTTTTGGATGTATTTTTGAAAGCTCATCAATATCAGCATTTATCAAAACCTCAATCTCATTTCCATACTTTTTAATAAACTCCTCCCATAAGCTTTGAACAGCCTTTGTAAATATCCCTTTACCAATAGTTAGGCTAATCATCTCAGCCAATGGAATTAGCTTATAATAGGGAGGTCTAAATTTTGGATGCTCTATCTTTCCATCACTCAGCTCTTCAACTCTACTTAAAACTCCTTTCTTTATACTTCCTCCACACTTTGGGCATTTCCAATTATATTTCTTAGCATCTTCTAACTTAAACCTTGTGTGGCATTTAGAGCAAGCAGTTAAATGATACTTCCCCAATTTTGGGTCTAATCCATAGTTAGCTATAATTTTATTATGTTTTATTGCCTTTTTTATTTGTTCAAAGTTATCTTCAATTCCGCCAATATAATCAACCTCTATTTGATTAAATTCTCTTCCCAATCTATGAGGATGATATGAATGGGCATCTGAATTTGATAAAAATGGCAAATCTCTTAGCTCAGGAATCATGTCTGCCATATCAGTATCTGCTGACAAACCAAGCTCTACAAAGTCAGGTTTTTTGTTATAGCAGTCATATATTGAATCAAAAGATTTATAGAGGGATGTCCATGGAGTAAAGCAGTTATGTAAAGTTCCTGAAACAGTTACATAGCTTGAATCATCTTCAACCTCCAAGTTATATACAAATCCATCATAATACTCCCTCCCTATTCTTATAATTGGAGCATATAGGTAATTTCCTTTAATCCATCCATATCTAACATCTTTTTTTGGAAGCTTAATATCTTCGTTTTTTAACTCATCTACAATTTTTTCATCCAATATTGATACTCTCCCCTGCCATCTTGCATGGTATTTAATAACTTCTCTATCTCCAATTTTTGGATTTTTTGGAACATGTTTGCTAAATGTTATTATAAAACCTAATCTTAAAGAAATCAATCTTAACTGATTCATTAAAATCTCTGAAGTTGTTACACCTTTATCTCCTCTCCACCATCCAATAAATATTTGAAGTTGTTTATTCTTAGGAAGATATAAAAACTCATTAGGTAAAGCTTTATTCCAAGCTCTTTTTTCGTCTCCACAATAAAACATGTCTCCAAAGAAATCTCTTAAAACTCTTGAGTAATATTTTAATTCTATTCCTTCACTTCTTCCATCATCTCTTATTTTCGGTTTTAAGTTGAATATTTTCTTCATCAAATATTCTATATCATCAATGATTTTTTTCTCATTTTCTCCTAATGCAAATCCTATCCCATCTCTAAAGCAATAACCTTCAGATAAGAAATATCCAACTAATCTACAAAACTCTTCAGAAACTTCAATTTTTTCTGGGATTCTACTTCTACAGAACTCTCTTTTAATATTGCTAAGATACTTATCTAATGACAGATATTTAATGTCTCTCACTCTATTCGGTATTGGATAGACAATCACATCGCCCACTTTTAAATCCTTAGCTATAATCCATTCTCTCTTATATTTTCTATACCTCTTTTTACATGAAGGATTTGTATATTGAGTTAAGCAGTTGAATTTACAAATTCCATGAGAGCCGTCACATCTCTTTTCTGTTTTAATTGCATAAACCGGATGTTCAGGAGTTAATATTATCTCCTCTGGGAAGTATCTAACTTTAATCTTTATTATGTCTCCAATATATCTTCTTTTATAAACTTTTTCAACTTTTTTAAACCTATTTTCATGAGTTAATACCTTATCTCCTACTTTTATATCGACTATTCTTTTAAAGCCATTTTCTAATATCAGCAGTGTATCTGGAGGAACGCAATGAGCAGGACCTATTAAGCCACCAACGTCTCTAACAATCTCTAAAAGCTCAGCTCCACCAATAGATACTCTTGGCCTTCCCTCTTTATCAATATCCTTAGAGTATTTTTTTAAAATCTCTCTAAGCTCTTCTACTTTGCTTATTGAAGGCAATAAGATAAGGTGATGAACTCTGTTTTTATCTTCAATTTCAGTAGTTAAAATTAGCTCTCTATCTTTGTATTGCTTTATCTCTTCTAAATAATCTGGATGTGTGCAGTCGCCAGTTCCAATAATGTTTAATCCCTTTAGTTTTCCATATTTTAGGATGTTCTCTACATTCATATCCTTTGATGTTCCACCAGAGAATCTTGAATGGATGTGCAAATCAACATTAGCTATCATTGTATCACCATTATGGTTAATTTTTAATGCTTAATTTTCCTTACTTTTAAAACTTGTTTTTTAGAGTAATGTATATTTATTTAAATATACAAATTATTATGTCATGTTAGGTAATACCTAATTTTAATAAGATACAAAAAAGATACCGAAAAGTTTATATATTAGATAACCTAAGGTATTATCTGAGAATGAAAAGGTAATGAAAAGGTAAAGTTAGGTGATACCTTATGAATGTGAAATGTCCAGAATGTGGGGCATGGATATATGTTGTTGAAGAAGATAGTGGGGGAGACGCTATGGAAGTAAAATGCCCTAAATGTGGGACTTCAATATACGTAGTAAAACCTATGGGTGAGAAAATGAAAAATAAAAGAGATAAAGATTTTTTAGATGTAAAAATACTTGAAATAGAGGAAACAAAGAAAACTTCACCATATAAAGATACAAAATCTGAGGATGTATTAAAAGCCCTTAGAGTAAAAGCAAACATAAATGGAGAAATATATGAATTCAGAATATGGCAAATTGCTAAAAAACCAGAATATAGAGGAATGGTATATGTAGTTAAATCCGTATCTCACTATTGTGGTAGTGTCAAAACTAAAAATTTCCAAGTTGATGAAGATAACGATATATACGTAAAGCAAAAATTTGGTATTATTGAGGGAGTTAATAAAAGTAAAATAAAGCTACCAAAAGAAAGAATGGAAGAGATAGCAGAAAAATTAGGATTTGAGCTTAAAGAGGGAGATGAAGGACTAAGGTTATACTTAGGAGAGAAATATTCAGAAAATCCACCATTATCACAAAGACCGGAGTTAATTGAAAAGCTTATAAAGTGTTGGATTGCATTTTGGGAGCCAACAATGATTTAAAACTTACTTAATTTTTAATATTAACTATATTATGAACTATCATGGCTAGTATAATAAATAAGCAAATAATAAGTCCAACGGGGAGAAACATGGAGATTATAAATTATGAAATATTAAAAAAATATCCTCTCTGTGATAGATGCTTTGGAAGGTTGTATGCTAAGTTATTACATACAACAAACACTGAAAGAGGTAGGGCGTTAAAGCTATATAAAGCTTTGGAACTTGAGGCAAAGATAAAAAAAGCTAAGGAAAAAGGAATAAATTATGAAGAAGAATTAGAGTTATTAAAAGCTTTGGCAAAAAGTGGAGTTGATGAAATAAGATTGGAAGATATAGAGATAGAGAAAGAGAACTGCCCATGGTGTAGAGGCATTTTTAACAAACAAAAAATGGAAAAGTTGTTAAATAAAGCCATTGAACTTTTAAAAGAATATGATTTTGATACATTTTTAATTGGAACTCACATACCAGAAGAGATTAAAGACCTTGAGAAAGAGATTGAAACAGAATTTATGGAGAGTATAAAGCAGGAATTTGGTAGAGAATTTGGGAAGATGTTGGCAGTTAGGTTAGATAAAGCCCCAGATAAAGAATATCCAGATATTGTTGTGCATATAAATCCATACACTGAAGAAATCTATCTACAAATAAATCCTTTATTTATTAAAGGAAGATATAGAAAATTAGTTAGGGGGATTCCACAAACAAGATGGCCTTGCAGAAAGTGTAGAGGAAAAGGTTGTGAGCTCTGCAACTACACAGGTAAAAAATATCCAATATCAGTTGAAGAAATTATTGCCAAACCATTCTTAGAGGCAACAAAAGGAGTAGATGCAAAATTCCATGGAGCTGGGAGAGAAGATATTGATGTAAGAATGCTTGGAGATGGAAGACCATTTGTTTTAGAGATTAAAGAGCCAAAGATAAGAAAAATTGATTTAAATAAAATTGCTGAGGAAATTAATAAGGATGGTAGAGTAGAGGTTTTAAACTTAGAGTTTGGTGTTAGGAAGGATAAAGTTATATTTAAAAACACTCCACATAGAAAAACATATAGGGCTTTAGTTGAATGCTCTGATAAAATTACTGATGAAGAACTAAAACTCCTTGAAAAAGAACTTGAAAATAGAACTATCTATCAAAAAACACCAAAAAGGGTTTTACATAGAAGAGCTGATTTAGAGAGAATCCGTAAGGTATATAAAGTTAAAACCAGTAAAGTAGATGACAATCATTTTGAGATGATTATATATTGTGATGGTGGATTATATATAAAAGAGCTAATCAGTGGAGATGATGGGAGAACAAACCCATCAGTCTCATCTATATTAAATAAAAACTGTATCTGTAAGGAATTAGATGTTTTGAAAATACACGATAACAACCTTTTAGAAAAAGGTTGATCAAAACAGATGCATTAAGTTGCCTCTTTCAGAGGCAATTAATGCCTCATTTAAAAACCTATTCAAAAAGGTGAGAATTATGGTTCAAATGAGTGAAGGATTTAGAAGAAAAACAAGAAAGAAGTTATCAAAACACCCAAGAGAAAGAGGTCTCTATCCAATAACAAGAGCTTTGAGAGAGTTTAAAGAAGGAGAGTATGTCCATATAGTTATAGATCCATCAGTCCATAAGGGAATGCCACACCCAAGATTTCATGGAAGAACAGGGATTGTTGTTGGTAAGCAGGGAAGAGCATTTATTGTTAAAGTAAGAGATGGAGGAAAATACAAACAAATCATTGCTTACCCACAGCATTTAAGACCTGCTACTGCATAAATATTTAATTTCATAAAAATCTCTATTAATTAAACACTTTAATTATTTTTCCTTGATTTAAATACAACTCCAGAAATAAATTATTAAATTATATTTTTATTGTATCAAGCTAAGAGGGAGAGAATGATAGGCAAAAAAATCCTTGGAGAGAGGTATGTAACAGTATCAGAGGCTGCTGAAATTATGTATAATAGAGCCCAAATTGGAGAGTTATCTTACGAACAGGGATGTGCTTTAGATTATTTACAAAAGTTTGCCAAATTAGATAAAGAAGAGGCAAAAAAATTGGTTGAAGAGTTAATATCTTTAGGAATAGATGAAAAAACAGCAGTTAAAATAGCTGATATATTACCTGAAGATTTAGATGATTTGAGAGCAATATATTACAAAAGAGAATTGCCAGAAAATGCTGAGGAAATCTTAGAAATCGTTAGGAAATATATTTAATTTTTTTATTACTCCTTTAAATTTGTAAATTTAAATGAAACTTTTAGAAAAAGTTAAATGAAAACTCTCCGAGTTTTCATAGCCCGAAGCTAATGCTTCGGTTTCATCAAAACCTAACACCTCCTCGCTACGCTCGGAGGTGTAAATTAAGTCCAGGGTGTTTATTGCTCCGATATATTCGTAGATTTAAATGAAGGGTGAAATTTTATGGTTAGAGGGCAATATAAAAAAGGAAACGATGAAAGAATGAGATTTCCTAAAAAAAATAAGCCACAAAAATTTGAAAACTACGCATGGGTTTTGGATTATTTACCTTACGGTTATCCCGACAAACCTGATGAACCTATAGTTCAAGGGCTTGGAGAATATCAGTTTTTATTAATGGAGATGATTCCAAAACCAAATGTAGATATTGAATTAGGTGAAAGAGTCTATATTGGAAAAGGTAAGAGAGATAAAATAGACCACGTTAGAAGAATGATTAAATATGAACAACTAACTCCAACAGCTAAATCAGAACTTTTATATGTAGTAATGGAAGCCGTTAAAATACAGGAGGATAGGTTTGTGAGATTCTTTAATGAATGCCCACCAATAACCACAAGATTACATACCTTAGAATTACTTCCAGAAATTAAAAAGAAATATATGTGGAAAATTATTGAAGAGAGAGAAGCAAAAAAATTTGAAAGTTTTAAGGACTTTGAAGAGAGAATTGGGAAAAATCCTGTGAGAATTATAGCTAAAAGAATTGAAAAAGAGCTTTCAGATGACAAAAAAGATAAATACTACTTATTTGTAAAATGGAAGAAAGGAATAATATTGAATGAGGATAATATGACATTCTATCTAAAAGAATAGTCATAAATGTGTTTTAGCAAACTCTCTCAAATCTCTAAGAGTCCCAAAATTTAGCAGACCAATATCAGTTATTGCTATAACCTCTGCCTCTAAGTAACTCTTCTTTATAATTTTGGATGATGCAGAGTTATTGATTAAATCATTCCCAGGAGATAAAGGGTTAAAAGCGGGTAAAACAATATAGTTCTTGTTTAATAAATAGGTAGGAAATTTTAGAATAGCACCAACATCATCTCTAAGTTTTATTGAAGGATGTTCATGCCCTAAAATCCAAAACTTCTCTTTTAATAAATCTCTATCTATTTTTATCTCTTTATCCCCATGAAAGATTAAATAATTACCAAGTTCAAAATAATCAAAGATTTCGTAGCCAGCAGATGATATAAAAGTATCATGATTTCCTTTAATTAAAATAACATTAATATATTCTCTCAAAAACTCAATAAACTCTTTTAAAAACTTAATCTCCTTGGGATATGGCTTAAAGTTGTGCTTTATATCCCCATTGATTATTAAATTGTTAATTTTATATTTATCGATTATATTCAAAGTCCTCTTTATAACCTCATCTTTCTGCAATAATGGGAAGTTAGCTCCCCCTTCACCAAAAAAGACATCAAATCCTATATGTGTGTCAGCTATTATTGCATAATCCTTATAAACTAAACATCTATCAACCGTTATATAAAAATCTTTAATTTTAAGTCTCTCCTCCATAAAATCACTTAATTGAGGTTTTATAAACTTAAAAATAAAAGAGAAAAATAGAAGAAAGCTTTATGCTTGTTCGACCAACAATCTTGCTGTTTCTGGTGTGTATCTCCAATCTGCTGGTAACACACCTTTTGACTTGTAGTATTTGACTAATCTTCTAATCTTTGATTCAATTAACTGCAAACCTCTCTTTGAGTGCAAGTCTTTTGGGTGCTGTTCTAAGTGTTTTCTTAAATTGACAGCTCTTCTCATTAAGTTCAATAAATCCTCTGGAACTTTTGGATATAAGCCGTGTTCTTTCATAATCTTACTGATTTTTTTACCAGTAATTAACTTAACATCTGGAATTCCGTAGGTATCTCTCAATATCAAACCAATCTGTGCTGACTGGTAACCTTTCTTAGCTAACTCTACTACTAACTGCTCTACTTGCTCCGGTGTGTATTGGACCCATTCAGGAACTTCCTTCCTGACGGGTCTCTTTGAACCGGAGCGACCTCTTTTTCTTGCGTGCATTCTTGCCATTCTATCACCCGATGGTCGCCAGTCCAAAGAGACCTGGCATGTTTTTTATTTCCATAGGGCTTCGCCCTATTGGGATACTAGACTACAGTGGGGCTGAACGTAGTGAAGCCCCACTCGGGTATCTCAATAGGGGTTTCCCTATGGGTCTGAAGAGACCTGGCATGTTTTTGTTATTTTTATTTTATCGATATGGTAATCTTTTTATTGTATGAGCTATTAAAAATATATCCGCTTTTAATGAACATTCACAAAAGACCTATTTATAATTTTTGGTGAGTATCATGTTATTAAAAGTAGAGGATTTACATGTTTATAGAGGGAACAGAGAGATTTTAAAAGGTGTAAATTTAACTGTAGAGGAAAATGAGATTCATGCAATTATAGGGCCGAATGGAGCGGGAAAATCAACCTTAGCTTATACAATAATGGGAATTTCCGGATATAAACCAACTAAGGGAAGGATTATATTTAAAGGTGTTGATATAATTGATAAAAATATTACTGAAAGGGCGAGGATGGGAATGACTTTAGCTTGGCAGGAACCTGCAAGATTTGAGGGGATTAAAGTTAAAAACTACTTAATGCTTGGAATGAATGAAAAGTATAAGAAAGATAAAGAAATAGCAGAGGAAAAAATTAGGGAAGCTTTAAAATTGGTAAATTTAGACCCAGACAAATATTTAGATAGATATGTGGATGAAACACTAAGTGGAGGAGAGCGAAAGAGGATAGAGTTAGCTTCAATTATCTGTATGGAGCCGGATTTGGCTATCTTAGATGAGCCAGATAGTGGGATAGATATTGTATCATTTGATGAGATTAAGAGAGTTTTTGACTATTTAAAGGATAAAGGATGTTCTTTATTAGTTATTACACACAGAGAGGAGTTAGCTGAACATGCCGATAGAGTCTCTTTAATCTGTGCTGGAGAGGTTATAAAGAGTGGAGACCCAAAGGAAGTTGGAGAGTTTTATAAAAAAGAGTGTGGAAAATGCTATAAGAAAGTGCCAGATGGAAAATAGTCCTACAAAATAATTTACACCTCCGAGCGAAGCGAGGAGGTGTTATAGGTATCGCAATAGGAGTTTCTCCTATGCTGAGGAAAATGCTACAAAAAAGTCCCAGAGGAGAGGGAATAAAATTAAAATCCCAGAGGGAGAGAAATGAGCATCAAAGAGGAATTAATGGAAATAATTGAAGCAATTAAATATACGTCTGAAAAACCTGAAGAGATTGTTCATGGTAAAGGACCAAGAATCATTGTTAAAGAGAGTAGGATTATTGATGTTCAAGGAGATGAAGGAATAATATTAGAAGGGAAGGAAGAGGATGGAAAGATAAAGGCAAAGATTATTGTTAAAAAAGGCTATAAATTTAAATACCCAATTCACATGTGCTTTGGAATCACTGAGGAAAATATATCTCAAATCATAGATGTTGAAATCATCTTAGAGGAGGATAGCTCAATCTCTCTAATGTCTCACTGCTCATTTCCAAAAGGTAAAGGAATTAAGCATATTATGAACGGCATTATAAAGATTGGTAAGAATGCAAAGTTCTCCTATAATGAATTCCACTACCATGGAATGGATGGAGATATTTTAGTTAAGCCAACTGTAAAAGTTGAGATTGATGAAGGTGGCATCTATATATCAAACTTCACATTAACTAAGGGAAGGATAGGGACTTTGGATATAGAACAGGAGATTATTGCCAAAAAAGATGCAATAATTGATATAACCACAAGAACATACGCTATAAAGGAGGATGTTGTTAAGGTTAATGAAGTTGTTAAGTTGAATGGAGAAAATGCTAAATGCATTATAAAGAGTAGAGGAGCGGCGATGGATAACTCAAAAATATCCCTAAAGTTAAAGATTGAAGGAAACGCTCCATACAGCAAAGGACATATTGATTGTGCTGAAATAGTTAAAGGAAATGCTGAGGTTGAATCAATCCCAATAGTTGTTGTTAGAGATGATAAAGCAAGAATAACCCATGAGGCGGCAATTGGAAGTGTTGATAAAAAGCAGTTAGAGACGTTGATGGCTAAGGGATTGGATGAGGATGAGGCAACTGAAATAATTGTTAAGGGAATGATAGGGGATTTATAAAAATATTTGGCGATGATGACAATTTCGCTATCTGATTCTGTGATGACTACTCCCGCAGCTGAGCCAAACCATTATTTTAAAGATTTTTTAGATATTCATCAACATCGTAGTGTCTTTCAAAATTAATAAAAATTTACTAAGGAAGGTTTGAACGCCCTTCCTTCGGAAGGCGTTCATTTATACCTCAGTTATTCCAAGAAGTTTTGAAAGACACTATAATCCAACTTTTCAAACCACATCTTTTTTCCTTTTATAATAATATTTCCTCTCCACTCTTCCTTTGTTTCTGGAAAGTCTTCCCTATAATGTGCTCCTCTACTCTCCTTTCTATATAAAGCAGATTTTGTAACCAACTTAGCAACAACAACCATGTTTTTCAATTCAAAGTAGTTCTGCAAGTCAATAATTCCATTAACTTTGACATTATCTATATTTCTCTCAATTTCATCAATTTTTTCTAAGGCTTTTTTTAATCCATCCTCATTTCTAATAATGGATACATAATCCCACATAACCTTTCTCAAATCTTCAATTAAATTATAGACGTTTAAATCTCCTTTCAAGCTATTTATCTCCTCCAATATTTTGGCAACATCTTCTTCAGCATCAATATTATTAAAATCATGATTTTCAACAAACTCTTTGGCAGATTTTCCAGCAATAGCTCCAAAGACCTGGGTATCTGCTAAAGCGTTCCCTCCTAATCTATTAGCTCCATGAACTCCCCCTGTAACCTCTCCACATGCAAATAATCCAATTATATTGGTTTCACATCTTTCATTAATCTTTAAACCTCCCATAAAATGATGAGCAGTCGGAGAAACAATCATCGGCTCCTTTCTAATATCAATTCCTACTCTCAAAAATTGCTTTAACATAGTTTCTAACTTCTTTTCAATAACCTCATTAGGCAAATGAGAAACGTCTAAATAAACTCCTCCATTAACTCCTCTACCTTCTTGAATCTCTTTATATATAGCTCTTGCAACAACATCCCTTGTCGATAGCTCCATTCTCTCCTTGTCGTATCTTACCATGAATCTCTCTTTATATTTATTGTATAAAATTCCTCCTTCTCCTCTCACGGCCTCTGTAACTAAAATTCCAGTCCCAACCATTCCAGTTGGATGGAATTGAACCATCTCCATGTCTATAAGTTCAGCTCCTTCATTATAAGCTATAGCAAAACCATCTCCAGTCTTTTGTATTGGATTGGATGTTATTGGATATAGTTGCCCAGCTCCTCCAGTTGCCAATATAGTTGCTTTAGCAAATATTGGAAATATATTCCCAGTCTTTAAATCTAAAAATATCGCTCCATAGCATCTGTTATCTTTAACAATCAACTTTATTGCCATAACCTCCTCTAAAATCTTAATCCTTTCAAATTTTGAGATATATTCCATTAAACCTCTCATTATTTCATGTCCTGTTCTATCTCCACAGTAGCAAGTTCTATTAAAACTCTGCCCTCCAAATGGTCTTTGAGCTATAAAGCCATCTTCAGTCCTATCAAACAAAGCTCCAAACCTTTCTAAGTTCAAAAGCTCTTTAGGAGCATTTTTAACTAAAATCTCTACCAGCTTTGGATTGTTTATAAATCCCCCTCCTTTTACTGTGTCATAAAAATGCTTCTTAAAGCTATCTTTTGGATTAAATACTGCGTTATAACCTCCTTCAGCCATAACTGTGCATCCACTCTTTCCAAACAATCCCTTAACAGCTATTATGACATTCTTATCTCTGCATTCTATTGCCGCCCTTGCAGCAGCTCCTCCTCCGCCTATAATTAAGATATCAGTTTTCATTTTTTATCACCAAAAATAGGATACCCTCATCAGATATTTAAAACTTATAAATCAAAATAGCTTTGATGAAAAAAATAATCCTAAATGAAAAAATTGGCATAGTATAAATAAAAAAAGAACAAGAAAATAGTAATATTTTTAATAAGGCACTGGTAATCCTAATTCTTTCCTATGCTCTATTTCCTTCACATGAACCTTTTAGTAAAAGGTTCATCAAAACGGATGCACTGCCTCGCTACGCTCGGCAGTGCCTCTTAGTATGGAATAGGTAGTCCGAGCTCTTTTCTATGTTCGATTTCTTTCATGTTTTTCTCTTTCTTTTGCAGTGCTAATTTCTCAACTAATCCTAATCCTGGTTTAACTTCTTCTATTGGTTTAACTTCTAAATACCCATCTTCAACCATTTTGTTAAATATTTCTTCTCCCTTAGCAGTTCTTATAAATACAGTGCTCCATCCGTCTGGGCTTCCAACTGAACCTGTTGAAATATCTGCCAACTCTGCGGTATAATCTGTACAAACATGGCAAGCGATTTGTTCATAAGGATGAGTTTCTTTTAATTTAATCGCTTTTGTCTCTCCCCATCTTGTATAGACCCAGAACTTACCCTTTCCAATATCCATCTTGACGACATCCTCCATCTTAACTCCACAGTGTTCTTCAACAATCAACTTCAATCCGTAGTATGGGAAGTTCTCCATACAGAAGATTCCGATTATTAAAGCAATCTTATCTGGAACGTGTCTAAATCCTACTGGATATTTCATCAACTTTCTTACAGCTCTAACTTGGCAAGGTGTTCCAACAACTCCAATTTTTTCACAGCCATATTCTCTAACAGCACTCTTTAATACTGAAATGTTTGGGCAGACTGTATATTTTGTTCCAGCTGCCTCTAAAACTTCTTCTGGTGTTGTAGCTACTTTAGGAACTGCCTTAAACTCCCCAGCGTTGTCTGCAACTATAACTCCATCTAATAAATTATTTTCTAATCCATAAATAAAAGCTGTTGAAACGATTCCCCCATCCTGAGCCTTCTTTAAAACTTCTTTTAATGTACTCCTTGCTGAGACAACTTTTTTATAGCTACCAAAAGGATTCATCCTATTCCACCTCAAAAAATTATATTATATTATTTTATTCTATTTTCTCAATTAACTCTGGGAATCTAATTCTTGGACACTGGACAGAGCAAGCTCCACACTTAATACAGAGTTCTTTCAAGACATTTGGCCTTCCATCTAACATTTCTATAGCTCTTGTTGGACAAGCAGCAGCACAAGTTCCACATCCCATGCAAAGGGATTTATTGACAACTTTGTAGATAACATCACATCCGCAAGCTTCACTTCCTTTTTCTGCCAATTCAGCATAAGGTTGTAGATACTCCATATCTCCGTTTAATGCTGCTGTAATTACTCCCACGATTGCCTCTGGTGAAGGTGGGCATCCAGGAATTGCTAAATCTACTTTAATGACTTCAGTTAATGGAGAGAATGAGCTATGAACAGGCTTTGATAATTGGTTTCCTTTACAGTATCTTGTAACCCCTCCTGTTGCAGCACATGCTCCTAAGGCAACAACAATTTTTGCCTTCTTTCTAACTTCTTGAGCTACTTCCAATGAGTGGTGGTCATCTAAACAGACAGAGCCTTCAACTAAAGCAATATCGCATTCAGGAATTTCTCTTGCATCTGCTAAAGTTTGACAATAAACCAACTCAATTGAATTCAAAACATCTAAAAGCTTTTCATATGTGTCTGCTAAAGACACTAAGCAACCGCAACAACTGCATAATTGAACATGAGCAACTTTAACCACTTTAATCACCTCTCAACTCTCTAAGAATTATCTCAACTGCCTTATCAACGGCTTTTTCAACCTCTTCACTCAACCCAATATAAACATCTGGCTCAGAAATATACTTGGCTTGACAGCCGACAACTTTAACCTCTATATTATATTTTTCAGCAACTTCCCTTAATAAAGGAGCTAAAGGCCAGTCATGAGAATCTAATCTATGATATTTTGGATTTGGAAGCTCATCCTTCTCAATTATTTTTATTTCTCCTGGTTTTATTCCCCAATCAATTACATCAACAACAATTATTTTTTTTGTTTTAGAGTTTTCATCTATTAATGTTAAAACTTGCTGAGGGGCTCCAGCTCCAGCATCAACTAAGGCAATTTTTTGTTTTTCTTTGTCAGTTAAGATTTTGTTTAATTTTTCAATGACATGAACGCTAAAGCCATCATCGGCAAATAGTATATTACCACAAGCTAAGACCATAATCTCTTTTTTTAAATATGAAGGGGTTAAATCAAACAATTCATCATCTTGGCTTTCTATCTCTGCCTTCATGGTTTCATTCATTTTAAGTTTTTTAAGGGTTTAATTTAAGCTTCCAAAGAAACAGGACTTTCGCAGTTTATATATGCACTTTGGAACTTTGACATCTTTGGATGTCTATATTCCATTGAATATTTATTCCTGCGAAAGTCCTGTTATGCCTCTCGGGTCCCTTTCGGGTTCCCCTCGAGGCTTATAACATTTTTCTAACTTCTATAATCTCTTTTGTCTCTTCATCTTTAACTATAACGTGTGTTGCACATGAAGCTCATATATCATAAGCTCTCATTATGACTTCAGCATACTGCTGTGGATAGCCTTCAATTGCCTTTTCAACAATTGGGAAGTTCCATGTTGATGCCGCTATAATTCTATAGCTCTTAATTTTTCCATCCTTTCCAACTTCTGCCATGTGTGTGTTTGTAGCTCTTGGAGCTTCATGAACCCCTATTCCAAAGCCATCTTTATATTCTACCTCAGCTCTTGTTTTTCCGTTTAAGTCGAGTTCATCTAAAATCTCTAAAGCTCTATAAACAGCTCCAAGGTTCTCTTGAGCTCTTGCTATATTTATATCCATTGCACTTCCTCCTTCTCTGAAATTACCAAACTTGACCATTCTTGCTCTTGGCCCTCCTTCAGCAGGAACTCCAGCATATAAAGGAATTTGGATTGTTGTTGTTTGTTTAGCTTCTTCATCATCGTAGTATCTTTGGGCTGGAATTTCAGTTACATCATCCCAGTTTATTGCATATCTGTCTCCGTATGTTGTGTGAGTTGCTATATATGGATATTCATGAGCTCCTAAGTCTGGGATTCCAATCTCTTCTAAGTATCTTTCAATTAATTCAGTGTATTTCTCATACAACTCATAGGCATCTTTTTCATACTGTCTTAATGCATAGTATAGTCTTGATTTAGCTCTCTCTGTTATGTTTGTTCTCATTCCACCAATTACAATGTTTGGTGGGTGGATTCCTTCTCCTCCTACAATATCTACAACTAATTGTCCAACCTTTCTCATTCTTTGGATTAATTTTATTAGTTCAATTTTTAAATCTGTCTCATCTGGTTTTAAGAAGTCGTCAATTGTCAATAGGTGGTGTAATGGGTGGGAGTGCAATCTATTTCCAATTCCTACTAACTCCCTTAATAGCAAACCATCATCTGGAACTTCACAGTCAATAGCGTTTTCTATAGCTTCACAGGAGGCAATTCCGTGTGTGGTTTGACAGATTCCACAGATTCTCATCACTGCTATTGGAGCAAACTCTGCTGGCTTGCCCTTTAACATTGTTTCGAATCCTCTAACTGGGGTTGTGTTTAAATAGTATGCTTTATTTACAATTCCCTCCTCATCAACCTCTAAAATTAATTTGGCGTGTCCTTCATGCCTGGTTGTAGGGGCAATTTCTATTCTATTGGTCACAAAATTCACCTCCAAAGTAATAAAACATTGAAAAGAGATATTTGTTTAATCAACTATCATTAGGTTGTTTTATATAAGCTTATATAAGCTAATATCTCTTTAAAAATGCCAATATAGGGATTTAGGTTTTTGGATATGTTAAAAATCAATTTTTTGTATTATTAATCGAATAAAATATTATAAATAGATATTACCATACTCTAAAAAGATTTAAATAAATGTAACGCTAAGAGTATTTATTTGGCAGATGATGACGTTTATCCCCGTCTGAGTTATGATGAGTAGCAAGCCGGCTGATGCCACTTTTCCTTTTTTTATTTATCAACTAATAAAGAAAAGTCATAAAAAACTTCTTTTATTCTAATTAGAGGGGCTAAAAATGGACGAGATGAAAGTAATTGAAATAATCAAAAAAACTCTAAAGTTTTCTAATGAAAATATTGTAAAAGGCATTGATGATGACTGTGCAATTATAAAAATTGATGAAAATTTTTATTTAGTTGCTACAACAGACATGATGGTTAAAAAAGCCCATATCCCTTCTATATTATCCCCATATGAAATTGGAGGGAGAATTTTAACCGCCAATGTTTCAGATATTGCATCTATGGGAGCCAAGCCATTGGCATTTTTAGTATCGATATCCCTATCTAAGGAAGAAGCAAATGAGAAGTTTATTAAAGAGCTTTATTCTGGCTTAGATGATTTTTCTAAGCTTTATGACTGCCCAGTGGTTGGTGGGGATACAAATAGGGGAGATGAGCTCATATTATCAGGAACTGCCTTTGGAATAACTGACAATCCTATATATAGGAGAGGGAAAGTTGGGGATGATATCTGTGTAACTAATGATTTAGGTAGGGTTTATTGTGCTTTAACTCTATATTATATGCTTAAAGAGAACAAAATTAGCTACAAAGAGTTTGAAAGACTCTGCCAGAAATATCCAAAGATTATTGAAAAATTAAGAAAACCTATTGCAAGGATTAAAGAAGGGCTATTAATGAATAAACTCATAAATGGTTGTTGTGACATCTCAGACGGTTTGGGAAAGGAAATTACTTATTTCAAAAATTTTGAGATATACAGTGATAGGATTTTTAAGCTTATTCCAGAAGATGTCATTGAATTTTGTGATGCCTTTAATTTAAACCCCATAAAAGTTGCTCTAAATAGTGGAGAGGAGTTTGAGCTTTTATTCACAACATCTAAATTTAATAAAGTGAAAGATTCACTAAAAGGCTATTCAAAGATTTATAAAATCGGTAAAATTATAGAAGATGGGCAGTTTATTGATGGAGAGGAATTTTATGGTGGAGGATACATTCACAAATGGTAAATTGAGTAAAAAAGAAAAAATTTTGTTTTTGATAAAGTTTTATATTATATTTTTAGTAGTGTTTTTTATTTTAAGCTATTTTGGAAAATATTTAATAGGAATTGTTACATATCTAAGCTACATATTTACAAAAATAATTATTTCAGATGCAAGATTGGCAGATAATTTTATATATTTGCCAAACAACACTGTTGAAGTGGTTGAAGAATGCACAGGAAGTTTTTTAATTGCTGGACTTTTAGCTCTAATTATTGTTTATTCAAAAAACATTAAAGAGTTTATAATTGGAATCTTTTTTGTATTGTTAGCATTTTTTGTAAATATTTTTAGGATTGTATTGATTTGCTATTTGGTAAATATGCATCCGGAGAGTTCTTATCTATATCATGAAATTGCGGGATATGGGGTTATATTAACGTTAGTTCCAGTATTGGTTATAGGTTATTTAAAAATTATTGAAAAATATAGACACTCATCAAATAAATCCCACTTATAAATAGGAAGTAATATAAAAGCCCTTTGGGCTTTTATCAATACCTTATTAAATAATAAAGTTTGATGATTGTCTATAAAGGGGAGAAAATGCAATTTATAAGAGTTAATACTCTAAAGATTAATCCAGAAGTATTGAAAAAAAGATTAGAAAATAAAGGTGTTGTTTTAGAAAAAACTTTCTTAGATTATGCTTTTGAAGTAAAGAAATCTCCTTTCTCAATTGGTTCTACTCCAGAGTATTTGTTTGGCTATTATATGCCTCAATCAATATCTTCAATGATTCCGCCGATTGTTTTAAATCCAAGAGAAGATGATTTTATCTTAGATATGTGTGCCGCTCCAGGAGGGAAAACAACTCATTTAGCCCAATTAATGAAAAATAAAGGGACAATAGTTGCAGTTGAAATTAGCAAAACAAGAACAAAGGCATTAAAATCAAATATAAATAGGATGGGAGTTTTAAACACTATTATAATAAATGCAGATATGAGAAAATATAAAGATTACTTATTAAAAAATGAGATATTTTTTGATAAGATTTTATTAGATGCCCCATGCTCAGGAAATATTATTAAAGATAAAAACAGAAACGTCTCAGAGGAAGACATAAAATACTGCTCTTTAAGGCAGAAGGAGTTGATAGATATAGGTATAGATTTATTAAAAAAAGATGGAGAGTTAGTTTATTCAACCTGCTCAATGGAAGTTGAAGAAAATGAGGAAGTGATAAAATATATTCTACAAAAAAGAAATGATGTTGAGTTAATAATTATAAAAGCAAATGAATTTAAAGGAATTAATATAAAAGAGGGATATATAAAAGGAACTTTAAGAGTTTTTCCACCAAATGAACCATTTTTTATTGCAAAATTGAGAAAAATATAATTGGTGATGAGATGGATTTTATTGTTATTGATGGAAGTTACTTAGAAGGAGGAGGGCAGATTATAAGAACTGCTGTTTCTTTATCAGCTTTAACTCAAAAACCAGTAAAAATTATTAACATAAGGAAAAAGAGAAAGAATAAAGGTTTAGCTCCTCAACATGTATCTGCAGTTAAAGCAGTAAAAAAGCTTTGCAATGCTGAAGTTTTTGGATTAAACGTTGGCTCAGAAGAATTAACTTTTATACCTTCAAAATTATCTCCAAAGGATTTTACAATTGATATTGGAACTGCTGGGAGCATATCTTTGGTTATACAAACTCTCCTCCCATTATCATTAGGAATTAACAAAAAATTCACTGTAAAAATAAAGGGAGGGACTGATGTCAAAAGAGCCCCACCAATTGATTATGTAAAAAATGTAACCTTAAAAATTCTTAGAAATTTTGGAGTATTGACAGAGCTAAAAGTTTTAAAAAGAGGATTTTATCCAGAAGGCGGAGGAGAGGTTATTTTTGAAGTAAAGCCTTCAAAAATTAAAAAATTTGATTTAATAGAACATTCTAAAAGTAACTTAGTTGAAGGAATTAGCTATGTGCAAAATTTAGATGAGAGTATAGCAAGAAGAATGAGAAAAAAGGCAGTTGATTTATTAAACAAAGAAAAACTTCTGCCCAATATAAAAATAGAATGTTCAAAGGGTATTTCTACTGGAGCAGGGATAGTTTTATGGAACGATACTTTAGGGGGAAGTTGTTTAGGAGAGAAAGGGTTAAGGGCGGAGATTGTTGCTGAAAGGGCGGTTAATGAGTTATTAAAGGAGAGGGAAAGTGGGATGGCTTTAGATAAATATATGGGAGACCAAATAATCCCATTCTTAGCTTTTGGTAAAGGAATAGTGGGGGTTTCAGAGATAACCAATCATACAAAAACAAACATGTGGGTTGTTAAACACTTTTTGGATGTAGATTTTGAGATTAAAGAATATAAAGAAAATAATTGCAATGGATTTACTATTGAGGTGGTTTAAATGTTTAATTATTTTGAAACTACTGCTGATTTGGGTGTTGAAGCAAAAGGAAAGAGTTTAGAAGAGGCATTTAAAGAAGGAGCTAAGGGACTTTACAATATTATGGTAGATATTGATAAAGTTGATAAAAAAGAAAAAATAGAGTTTGAAATAACAGGAGAAGATTTGGAAGAGCTCTTATACAATTTTCTAAATGAGTTACTTTTTTATACTGATGTTGAAAATCTGGTTTTTAATGACTTCGATGTAAAAATTGAAAAAAATGATAATGGCTACAGGTTAAAATGTACTGCTTACGGAGAAAAGATAAACAAAGAAAAACATAATATAAAAGAGGAGGTTAAAGCAGTAACCTATCATAAAATGGAAATTAAACAAGAAGAAGATGGATGGAAGATTAGATATATAGTTGATTTATGAGCCATAGAGGGATGAAAAATAAAATATACAATATAATTATATTTTCTATCTAAAAATTAAAAGTTTCCCAATAATCTCAGGAGCATACATAGCTAAAATTATAACTAAATTAATTATTATCATATCCCTCCTAACTAATTTTATTTCTCTTTCAATTTTTTGATTTAATAATTCAATTTTTTTCCCCAATCTTTCTTCTACCAATAAAATATCTTCTTTTGTAGCCAATTCGTTCCTTAACTCATCTCTAACTTCATTTTTAATAATAGTTTTATTTTCTTTGATAATCTCAATAATTGCATTATACAATTCCTCTGCGAAACTTTTCAAAAAAGTTTCATCAAAACATGATGCATTATCTCGCTTCGCTCGATAATCAGATGAAATCCTTATGGATTTCATTACTCACCTCACTATGTTCGGTGATGCCTCTTAGCTTTTCTCATATTTATCCTCTTTTCCGTATTCAGTATTTCATTAATCTTTTATCTTTAACATTTTTATGAATAATCTCATACAACTTAGCATAGGCAACTGTCATAATACCCCTACATTCTTCAAGATTACTTTTTTGTGTTCATTGTTAATGTTTAATTATTTTTTATTCCATATATAACTTCCTAAAACCTCCCCTTTCATATTTATAATTATACAGCTGAATTTTATACCCTTCCATCTTTCACTTAACCTTTCAACAACTCTTTTAGCTATAAAATTGAACACATCATTTAAAACTCCTTTTTCCTCTAAAATTTTAATAACTTCCTCTGTTGTATTTGAATATAAAATTTTTTTTATCGCCTCTTTGTCATCAATAAATAGAGACGAATAAGCTGCTAATATCTCATTTCTACAATCAGCTACCTTTGAATGAGTATTATATATCCCCCCCGCCAACTTAATTATTTTTCCAGCATGTCCAAAGATTAAAATCTCCTCAACACCTTTTTCTTTAGCTTTATCAAGCATAAATCCCCAAAAGTTTGAAACCTCAATAATCTCATCATCATTAGCATTTAAAAGTTGTTTAGCATATTTAGTTCCAATATTTCCAGGAACAAAAATTAATCTCTTATAGCCATTTGCTAATGCAACATCTATTTGTGGAGCTAAAGAGTTCATATATGCTTCATTTGACATTGGTCTAACAATTCCAGTTGTTCCCAATATAGATAATCCACCAACAATTCCAAGTTTTGGATTTAGTGTTTTTTTAGCAAGTTCTTTTCCTTTTGGGATAGAGATTGTTACCTCTACAACTTCATCATCATTTAACAATTTTAAAAGGTTGTTTCTAATCATCTCTCTTGGTTTTGGATTTATAGCTGGCTCTCCTTTCTTTACCTGCAAGCCATTCTTTGTAACTATTCCAACCCCTTCTCCACCTTTGATAATAACATCCTTTTTTCCTTTTTTTAACTCCACTTCAGTAATAATTTCAATTCCGTTTGTTATATCTATATCCCCTCCAGCATCTTTAATAACCACTGCTTTAGCTTTATTTCCACATTTTTCAATTTTTTCTATTGGAATAATTAATTTATCACCATTTAAATTCTCAATCTCAACATAACTAAGTTTTTTTCCAAATTTTAAATAATATAATGCAGAATAAGCCCCAGCAGCAGCACATGAGCCAGTAGTGTAGCCAAATTTTGATTTTTTCCTGAAATCATAAATCATAATCTCCCATTATCTTTTTATAGTTTTTTGCAAAACATTTTGAGTATTAATGAAGAAATGAACGCCTTTGGCGTTCAAATAACCTTAGTAATTTTAATAACTTTTGCAAAAAACTATCTTCTTCTCCTAAACTTTAGTTTTTTAGTTATTAATGGGATTCTCTCTACTTCTAAAGCATCAGCTGTAGGGTAGAGTTCTGAGATATAAGCTGAGAATGTTATAGGAAACCTCTGCCTTTTCATCTCTTCAATAATATCCTCTAATATAAATGGATTTAAGCATATATTTTTATCAATAATTTCAAACTCTATCTCATTCTCTTCCAAAATCTCAGCCATTTCCTTTAAATCATCCTCATTGTCAAAAATCATAATGCCTCTCAATAGTAAGCCATCTTCAGTTATAACCTCATAAGGCTTAGCTACATTCTTAGCTCTATTTATTAATCTATTTCTCATCTGTATGGCATCTTTTAAAACTGATGGGCAGTAGTTAATGAATAAATCACCTTTAAATTCTTTTATAACTTTTAAAGCTGTTTCTTCACTGCCAGCAATTGCATTACTTACATCATCCTTTGGCATAAAACCTCTCTTCTCTAATTCATGATAATTTTCCTCAGAAAACTCAAGCTCATTGATATTCATAAATTTGGCTATTCCATCAATTGCCTCAGCTAACTTTAAAATTTCATTTTCCATATTTGGGATTGCTGGAATTTCAACCCCAACATCTTCAATGTATTTGTTGCATAAGTTCAATTTATTACATAAAAACTTTATATATTCTTCATCATATCCTTCATTGAATATTTTTGTTGGATGTAGCCTTATCTCATCTAAATCTGCCTCTTTTAGAAGTTTTAAGTTCTCTTCATTTACTGTTTCCGGAGTTGTATATAGATGAGCATGAAATTCATCAAACTCTTTTTTTAGTGCTTTTAAGAATTTTACAGTTCTATTTATTTTTAATAAAGGATTACCTCCTGTTATTCCTACTCCCTTACTACTGCAGAGCTTTGCCTCTTCTATAGCCTCTTCAACGGTAGTTATTAACCTCTCATTGGCATATATTACATCTTTATTCTTTCTCTTTTCAGATAAAGGACAGTAGTAGCAGTTGTTATTACAAATTCCTGTGATGAATAAAACTAATTTTCCCCCTTTAACACACTGCTTACATCCCTCTGGCAATTTATCAAAATTTTCTTCCAAATATTTTTCAATCTCTTCAACATTCATGTTTTCACCGTAAATATTGAATAGTAATTTATTATTGGATAGATGAAGCCAAAAGCTTCAAAGTTCCTTAATATATTTAAATTGCATTCAACCTGTTAAACTTTCCTTTAAAGATTTTATTCCTGCGAAGTCCTATTGAGGTAAGTATATATACTTAAAGCTACTTAATATATTTATGGCGGATGATGAACGGAGTAGCTGCTGAGCTATGATGATTGATGGGCGAACTGACGCCACTTTTTATTTTGCAAATATTAATTTATATATTTAAATATAAAAATTTATATGATAGCTATCTTTTTATAATTTTTATACCCTAATCTATAACAATCTCTAAGAATCAGTTTTTAAGGTGGAACGATGAATGTTGGAGATGTTATAAGGGTAGAGACAGACAAAGGGATTTTTGAAGGTATCTTATTGCCATCAACTAACGAAAATATCATTACAATAAAGATGAAAAACGGTTATAACGTTGGAATATTAAAAGAAAATGTAAAAAATATTGAGATTATTGCTAAAGGAGAAAAGCCAAAGTATGAACTACCTCCATTAAACATTGAAAAAAATGAAAAATTAAAAACAATCTCTATTTTATCCACTGGAGGGACAGTAGCTTCAAAGGTTGATTATAAAACAGGAGCTGTTCATCCTTCTTTTACAGCAGATGATTTAATTAGGGCTGTACCAGAGCTTTTAGACATTGCCAACATAAAAGGAAGGGCTGTAATGAACATATTAAGCGAAAATATGAAACCAGAGTATTGGAGAAAGATTGCTGAAGAGATAAAAAAAGAGATAGAAGAGGGAGCTGATGGAATTGTTATTGCCCATGGAACAGACACTATGAGCTATACAGCTTCAGCTCTCTCATTTATGGTTAAAGCTGATGTCCCAATAATTTTGGTTGGAGCTCAGAGAAGTAGTGACAGACCTTCATCAGATGCTGCTCTAAACTTAATAAGTGCTGTTTTAGCTGCAAGAGAACCAATTAAAGGAGTTTATGTAGTAATGCATGGGGAGAGTGGAGATACATTTTGCTATCTACATAAGGGAGTTAAAGTTAGGAAATGCCATTCATCAAGAAGAGATGCATTTAAATCTATAAATTCAATTCCAGTAGCTAAGATAAACCCATTTACAAAGGAAATCATCTATTTGCAGGAAGTTGAAAAATCAGATAACAGCAAAAAGGTAGAGATAAACACAAACTTAGAAGAAAAAGTGGCTTTAATAAAAGTATATCCTGGAATGGATGGGGAAATTATTAGATTCTATGTTGATAAAGAGTATAAAGGGATTGTCTTAGAAGGGACGGGTTTAGGTCATGCCCCAGAGTATATATTTGAACACATAAAGTATGCAACTGATAAAGGAGTAGTTGTTGTAATGACTACTCAAACAATCAATGGAAGAGTAAATATGAACGTCTATTCAAATGGAAGAGAATTACAAAAATTAGGAGTTATTGGTTGTGAAGATATGCCTCCAGAAGTTGCATTGGTTAAATTAATGTATCTCTTAGGAAATTATGAGCCAGAGGAAGTTAAAAAATTAATTAATAAGAATTTGGTTGGGGAGATTGAATATAGGAGCAGATTTGATGCATACTAATAATAACAAATTAATTTGGTGATAACATGGAGATTAACTATGAAAAAGTTGGTTTAAAGGTTGGGTTAGAAATTCATCAACAGTTAAATACAAAGAGAAAGTTATTCTGCCACTGTCCAACAATTTTAAGAGATGATGAACCAGATGGAGAGATTGTTAGAGTTTTAAGACCTTCATTAAGTGAAATGGGAGAAGTTGATAGAGCTGCTTTAATAGAGGCAAGGAAAGGGAAGAAATTCATTTATCAATTTTATAATGACACAACATGTTTGGTTGAGTTGGATGAAGAACCTCCACATCCACCAAGTGAAGAGGCTTTAAGGATAGCGTTAGAGGTTGCTTTATTGATGAATATGAACGTGGTTGATGTTGCATACACAATGAGAAAGATAGTTATTGACGGTTCAAACACTTCTGGATTTCAAAGAACCATATTTTTAGCAAGAGATGGATATATAGAAACATCTGAGGGAAAAGTAGGAATAACAAGCTTATGTTTAGAGGAAGATGCTGCAAGAAAGATAGAAGATAGAGGGGATGCAGTTGTTTATAACTTAGATAGGTTGGGAATTCCATTGGTTGAGATTTCAACAGCTCCCGACATAAAGACTCCAAAGATGGCTAAAGAGGCAGCAAGAAGAATTGGAGAGATATTAAGAGCCACTGGAAAGGTTAAGAGAGGTTTAGGGACTATAAGGCAGGATATAAACATATCAATTAAAGATGGAGCAAGAATAGAGGTTAAGGGAGTTCAAGACTTAGATTTAATTGAAAAGGTTGTAGAGAATGAAGTTATAAGGCAACTAAACTTATTAAAGATTAGAGATGAATTAAGAGAAAGAAATGCAGAGGTTGTTGAGAAGATATTTGATGTTACAGAGATATTTAAAGACTGTAAATCAAAAATTATACAAAATGCTTTAAAGAAAAAGAATGGAAAGGTTAAGGCAGTTTTATTAAAAGGATTTGCTGGTTTAGTTGGAAAAGAGATTCAGCCAGGAAGAAGATTAGGAACTGAATTTTCAGATAGGGCCAAGGTTATAGCTGGCGTTGGAGGGCTTTTCCACACTGATGAGTTGCCAAAATATGGTATTACAGAGGAGGAAGTTAAAAAACTTAAAGAGTTTGTTAATGCAGAAGAAAATGATGCTGTAATTATTGTTGCAGATGAGGAAAGCAAGGTAGATAGGGCGTTAGAGGCTGTAATAGAGAGGGCTAAAGAGGCATTAATAGGAGTTCCAGAGGAAACAAGAAGGGCTTTAGAGGATGGAAATACTGCATATCTAAGACCGCTACCTGGAGCCGCAAGAATGTATCCTGAAACCGATATCCCACCAATAATTATAAAGAAGGAGTTTATTGAGGAGATTAGAGCTAATCTGCCAGAACTTCCAGAGGAGAAGTTTGAGAGGTTTAAGAAAGAATATAAATTAAATGATGAATTAGCTAAAAAGATGGTTTTAAGTTATTACGTTGATTTATTTGAAGATCTATGTAAGAAATTTAAGAATGTTAAGCCGGTTTTAATTGCTACAACCTTAGAAGGGACATTGAAGGAGATTAAAAGAGAAGGATATGATATTGATAAGTTGGAGGATAGACATTTAGAAGAGACCTTTAAAGCTCTATCTGAAGGTAAGATAGCTAAAGAGGGAATTGTTGAGGTTTTAAAAGGCTTTTGTGAGTTTCCAGATAAAAGTATAGATGAGATTTTAGAAATTAAAGGATTAAAAGGATTATCTAAGGAAGAAGTTGAAAAGATTATTGAGGGCATAATTAAAGAACATTTAAATGTGGTTAAAGAAAAAGGAGAAAAGGCCTATGGATTTTTAATGGGTAGATGTATGGCAAAGCTAAGAGGAAAAGCGGATGGAAAGTTAGTTAATGATATATTGAGAAAAAAGTTAAAGGAGATTTAACTCCATTTCTTATAATTACTCTTTTTGATTACTAACTTCTTATAGTATTTTCCATTTACATAAGACTTTTTTACAATTATTTTTCCTTTTCCTGAAATTTTAGTAATATGCAACTCACCAATTTCTGAATTTTTAATAGTAAGTTTTCCATTTCTAATTTCATTAATAGATAATTTTGTTATATTAACTTTATTAAGCGTCATATCTGAACCCCAATCAGGTAATGAATTAATCTTTAACTGATATATGAGGGTATTTTTAATAAATGCACTTCCAGAATTTGATACACCTTCAATATTCACAACTGACAAACTTGAATCTTCAATTTCTAATCCCTTATTGTTCCCAATAATTCCTGTTGATATTGAATTTCCAATTACATTATCAACATATAATTTTCCTCCGCCAGCAATATTTCCAATACTAACATCTATAAGCCCACTAAATCCTTTAAGATCAATTCTTGAATTGATATTGCCTTCTACAAACAACTTTTCAACTTTGCCCCCATATCCAACAAATATCTTCCCGTTTGTTCCGGTAGAACCGTGTATTGTAATTTCTTTTATTATACTTCCATCTTTAACTTCAATGTCACTTCCACCTAATTGGTCTGTTTCTAAGGAATTTATAATTGAACTATCCTCTACTAATATTTTTGGGCTGCCAATTAATTTATTTATTTTCATATTGTTTATTGTTGAATTTGAAAGCTCAAATGTTGGGCTTCCTATCATATTGTTTATTATCATATTTCCAATATTTACGTTTTTAAACTTTACATTTCCTCCACTTACAATATCCCCTAATTTCATTGTAGATATTCGTCCATTTTCAAATACTGTCTCTGCCCCTCCTCCAAAGTTACCACTATTAGTTTCAAATGTATTTATAGCAAAGTCCTTAAATTTTACTTTAGCTCCTCCAGTTATCTTTTCAACATAAAATCTATTAATATTTGTATTACCCACAGTAAGTGAAACACTTCCTCCAATTTGAGATTCTCCGCTATTTTTGTCCCTTATTATGAATTCCTGTATATACGGAACATATACTTTTAAGCTTCCGCTACCAGTTAAATATGTCTGGAATTTATTTATACATAATAAATTACCTAATTTGTAATTAGCACTACCTTCTAAATATATATCTCCATAAACTTCTCCAATAGCATTTTCTTCAACACATTTACTATTTATAGTTTTAGAAATGTCTCCAGAAACATCTTTAGCATCTCCAGATACTATTAAATCTTTCGTTATTAGACCTTTTGAACTTCCTGAAACTCTTATATAAAGATACCCTCCACCAGTTTCATTATTTGAGTTGTTCGATTCTGTATTATTATTACCTAAATTTGATATTGTAGTATTTTCAACTGTTAAATTAAATTTCGATTCATTTATGAACAATCCCATAGTTTCTTTTTTAACTTCTAATGGTTTATCTCCAATAAATATTGGACTTTTTTCTACTAATCCCATAGTAATAACAATTCCAACAACTGTCATACCTAAAATTAATAAAATGAATTCTAATGTGAGTTGCCCTTTTCTTTTTTTGAAAATCATTATACACCACCTAATTACCCATATATCAAATTTTAAAAGTTAATAGTTATATATGCTTTTTTCTTTCCAAATAATATATAAATATTTAGATAAATATTATTATTAAGTTTTTTAAATATTTTTAAATATATTAACTTAATTTATATCTATATATTATCTATATATTAGTTTTATTAAATATAAAATTTTTATTATCTTTCGAGACTGTCAAGTTAATGATTTTACCCAATTGTAGAACATCATGAAGCTTTTAATCCAGCTAATAACTGTATCGAATTTACTATTATTAGGAAACCTATTAAAGAATGCTTTTGTTCTTCGTTTAAGCACTGAGAAGAAGCTTTCTACACAATTTCTTAGTCCGAATTTAACTTTTTCGAATTCTAAGCCTAATTTTCGCAACGCCCACGGATACCACTTTCCACCGTCAACTAAAATCTTTGGCTTATTCGAGCAAAATTTTAATATACTCTTAACGAATAATATAGTATCGAGGTAATTTCTTGTCTTCGATATATAAACTCCTAAGCATTCTTTCGTTTCTACATCGATGGCAGACCATGCATAAATATATTTGTCTCCAACCTTTAGTTTAATCTCATCGATTGCAATTAAGTTTCTTTCCTTTCTTTCTGGCTCGTTTAAAACTTCTTTAATCTTGTGATAATAAATTCTAACCGATTCGTGGCTTATGTCTTCGAATTGGGAAAGGAATAAACTTACCTTCCTTAACGATAATCCGAGGTAATACAAAAGCCCTGCTAAGATTTTAACCTCTATCGATTTCCTATTCCTTTTAAAAAGCTTCCTCTCTACGATTTTCTCCTTTATAACTTCTATTGTGAGCCTCATATTTTATTATTTTTTATCAATATTTTGATAAAAACTTAACTTGACAGTCTCTCCCATCAAATAGATAAATATATAAACTCTTAACTTTAATATATCGATAAAAAATAGTGGAGGTGATAGCGTTATCAAAAAATCAAAAATTCCGAGAGTTAAGCGTTTAATAAAGCTTATGCGAGCTAAGTTTTATCCGATAGTTGCAAAGTATAAATCACCCTATATCCTTAGAGAGATAATCTCTCTAATCGACTTAATAATCTTTTCGGTTTTATGCATGATATATTTTGCAGGAGTGTATAAATGTGGATATGAGTTTTTAATTGAATATTTACAATTATTAGACGAAATCACTTTGTGATTTCGTTGCTCTTCGCTTCGCTCCGATTCCCAAAATGTTGTTCATCGATGCAATGCCAATTAAAACAAAAGAGCTTGTGAGGAAAACTCGACATGAGAGGATAGGAATTTCAAAGCTTATTAAAAAAACAGTAGTATTGGTTACAATCCATCGAAAAAATGTTGGTATTTTGGATATAAAGCAACTTTCATTACCGATGGGAAGTATTTAATGTTACTGTTTATAAATCCAGCAAATCAGCACGATAAGGATATTTTAGAGGAAAATTATAAAGAAATCATTAGGGACTTCAAAAACTGTGTAATAATCGGAGATAAGGGCTATATTGATAAAGGTCTCCAAAATCTATTTAAACTCGGAGGCGTTTATTTCATCCCAATAAAAAGAAAAAACATGATAAAACCGAATGAAGAAGCTAAAAAATATAAAGAGCTGAATAAATTAAGAAAGGCAATCGAAACAAACTTATCCAAATTGGCAGAGTCATTCCCAAGGCACATCCGAGCTGTAAGCAAGAAAGGTTTAAGTGCTAAGCTTTTACTCTTCACAATCGCTTACAACATACAACATAAAAGAATCAATAAATGAATAAAAACATTTAAATGTGTAATGAGAACTACGGTTTGTTTATTATGATATGCTACTATAAGTTATAGAAAATTAAAAACTGTTTCGAACCCTGCTGATTGGTTACAACTATCAACAAATAACCCATCTTTTTAAATTCAATTAATGCCTCTCTAACGTTAGGCAGTAATTCAAATTCCTCTATTTTTTTAACATAGTCTCCAATTAGTCGTTTATTAATAACTCCATCCCTATCTAAAAAAATTGCCTTATTCAACATCATCACCAAACAATCCATCCAAACTAACTGTTGCAGTCCCAACCTTTCCAACAACAATTGAACTTGCCTTATTTGCCAATTTAATCGCATCAACTAAATCATACCCTTCCGAAACTGTTATATATTAGATAGACAAATATAGGCATTGATGATTATGGAGCGACATTATACTTTAAAAGAGGCATCGAAAATCTTGGGAGTTTCGATTAAAACGTTGCAACGATGGGATAAAGCAGGGAAGATTAAATGTATCAGAACCTTAGGAGGAAAAAGAAGAGTTCCAGAAAGTGAGATAAAACGAATCTTAGGAATTAAGGATAAAGAACAAAGAAAAATTATCGGCTATGCAAGAGTTTCATTTAACGCGCAAAAAGATGATTTAGAGAGGCAAATACAACTAATAAAATCCTATGCAGAGGAAAACGGTTGGGATATACAAATACTGAAAGATATTGGTAGCGGTTTAAACGAAAAGAGGAAAAATTACAAAAAACTTTTAAAAATGGTTATGAATCGAAAGGTTGAGAAGGTAATAATTGCCTATCCAGATAGATTAACGAGATTTGGCTTTGAAACGTTAAAGGAATTCTTTAAATCTTACGGAACGGAAATTGTAATCATAAATAAAAAGCATAAGACACCACAGGAAGAGTTAGTAGAAGACTTAATAACAATCGTTTCTCACTTTGCTGGAAAACTTTACGGAATGCATTCTCATAAGTATAAAAAGCTTACAAAAACAGTTAAAGAAATCGTAAGGGAGGAGGATGCCAAAGAAAAAGAATAAACTCCCAACCGAAATTGTATTGACTTATAAGGTTAAACACAACCACGATTTAAAAAACTTACCTGATGAGTTTATAAAAATCTCTCAAAGAGCTATCGATATTATTTGGGAAAACATCAACTGGAAGGAAAAGGTAGTTAAACATCGATACAAAATAGGAAAGAAGAAATACAAATATTACACAACTACTCGACTAATCCCTAAAATTCCAAAGGACAATGATTTCAAAAGAGAGTTGAGAAATCGTTTATTAGAGGGCTGGGAGTTTGCCTCTCACTATGTCGATGGAGCTATTAAGACAGCTTATTCAGCAATAGAGAGTTGGAAATCAAACTATTTAAACGTTAATAGAAAGAAAAATAAACCGATATTCAAAAGACCTTTTGTTAGAGTTAAAACTACCTTGATGAAATACGATAGAAAGAATGGGATTATAAGAATTACAATAAAACCGAGAAAGAGTATTTAATTTTAAACATTAAAGATGAGTGGTTTTTCGAAAGAGTTAAAAAATTTTAACATTGGAGAAGTTATTTTAAAGAATAACGAGGCATTAATAACCTTTAAAAAACCGTTAAATTTATTAGATAAAAAGGTTGTTATTGGTGTTGATAGTAATCTAAAGTCGTTAGATTTGTATCATCCAGAAGAGGGCTGGATTAGAGTAGATTTGTCTGAATTACATTGAATTAAGAGAGTTTATGATACCATACCCGATAAGCTAAAATCTATCTATAAAAAAGCTCCGAAGAGAATTGGTAAATTATTGAAAAAATACTGGAATAGGAGAAAAAACCGAGTCGAAGATTTTATTAACAAGCTAACTTCTCAGTTGTCTAAACTCTTTCCAGATGCGATTTTCATCTTTGAAGATTTAGATAAATTCAACATGTATGATAAGAATTCGAATTTTAATAGGAATTTGGATAGAACTAACTGGAGAAAAATAGCGAAAAAGTTGGAGTATAAGAGTGTTGTCCTATACGTTAATCCTCACTATACTTCAAAAACCTGCCCCGTATGTGGGAGTAAAATGAAGTCCCAAGAGGGGCAGGTTGTAAAATGCGATAAGTGTGGAATTTTTGATAGACAGTTTGTCAGATGCTATAATATTTTTAAAAGAGGAGTTGAATTAGCTAAAAAACTCTTAGGCGGAGTTGGAGTTCCCGTGGCTGGGGCTGAGGTCGATGATTTACTCTCCAATGAACCCAGAGGGGAGTTGAGACTGGTGAAGCCCAATCCCAACGTGGAAGCGAAGCTTCCAGTAAGGAAATCGAACCGAAGGTTCGAGCTACAAAATCCGAAGGATTTTGTTCAAATCTTTGATTTCCCTCTGATGGTCTATACAGTTGATTTAAATGGAAAGTACCTCAAAATCTATAATTGTCCATGAATGACCACGTTGGGAAGACCCCTTATTTAATATATAAGCACACAATGTAAATCCCAAATTCTTTGGTGTTTCTTCCTCTTTAATATCTTTAATATTCCTTCCTTTTAATTTTAATGCTAAATAAGGTACATCTGGACATCCTCCACCAGAGATATTGACTATATTTCCCTCTTTATCAATAGTTATTTTCATATTTCCACATCTGACCAATATAAAGCCATCTACCTCTTTAACTTTTATTAATTCAAGAGGTTTTAAAGAATAATCATTTAGAGAGATAAACTTCAACGGCTTTATATCATTACTTTCTAATTCTCTTTTAATTCCAAATTCATCTATTAATTCATACTCTATTGCCAAATCACAGCCCTCTCTAATTTCTGGAGGGGGAGCAACAACCTTAATTTTATATTTGTCTTTTAAAATGCTCTCTGCTCTCATTGCGTCTTTTGTGTTTTCAAATATAATTAATCCTTTTCCTTCTAAACTCTTTTTAGCTTTTTCTTCTTTTTTCCCTTTTCCTAATTTAAAAAGATTCTTTAATTTTCCTATCAAGTTATCCCTCTAATAAATCTATTTCATCATCCTTTGGAATATAATACCTCAACCTATCTCCAGACCTTAAACCATACAGTAAAGCCCTATCCGTATAGTTTAAAATTAAATGCATCAATTCCTCCCCTCTTATTCTTAAATGCCCATTTGAACAACTTATTTCATTAAATTCTTTAACATTATCAACTCTAACATTTTTGCCGTAAAATAAGATTGGCACACTTTCTCCAGAATGGATTAAATTCCCTACAGAGGGAGTTGAATGGTCTGCAGTTATTATCAGTAAATCATCCTCCCTAAGCTTTAAATTTCCTATAAGCTTATCAATCTTTTCAATGACTTTAACCTTATTTAATGGATTTTTAGTGTGAGCTGCTTCATCTGTTTCTTTTGTATGCAGATGGATGAAATCATAATCCAACTCTGGAATTAAGTCTATCCCTTCCTCAAAGCTCTCAATTTTTATAAAATCCATACCTAAGAATTTAGCTAATCCTTTGAATAGTGAGCTTTCTGCTAAAATAACAGCATTCATTCCCCATTTCTCTTTAAAGCTCTCTACCCTCTTATATCTTGATGCCCATTTTGTCAATAAAAAGTTTGCTGGCATCTTCTCCAACTTCCTTCTCTTTCTATTTATCTTATGGTTTTGTAGAATTTTATAGACGTTTAAAAGATATTTATTTAACGCCCTTGCAGTGTCTTTTGCCTTGCTATACTCTACCTCACTTTTACAAAGCTCTCTTATTGCTTTAACTTTCATAACATACCTATTTTTATAAAATGGGTCAGAATCTGAGATTTTATCTGAAATCCATCCATTTCTTTCTTTAATTTTTAATATAAAATGGACGTCAAAAGAATAGAAAAGCTCAAACTTATATCCATCTACGCATGTAGGGAGGGAATCAACCAACTTCTCAATCTCTTCTCTGCTTATATCTTTTGTTCTTCTGTCTATAACTAAAAATCCCTTCTCATCCTTTTTAACAAAGCCTAAAGATGCCCTCAGATAAATGGCATTTTTCTCTATCTCTATATCCTCCCCTAAAGCTTCAATAACTCCTCTCCCTGGAAATTCTTCTAAGGAGTAGCCCCAAAGTAGAAAATGAGCTACTTCTGTCCCTAAAGGGATGCCTTCTTTATACGTAGTCATTAAGCCACACATGCCGTTTTCAGCTAATCTATCTAAATTTGGAGTCTTTGCAAATTGTAGAGGAGTTTTGTTATTCAAAATTTCGGATGCTCTATCTCCCAAACCATCCAATAGAATTAAAATAGCCCTCATTCTCTCACTAAATAAGCTTTTTAACGATATTTAAATAGTTAAAGTTTCCTTTGTAGCCTTCTTTTAAAATCTCAACTGAAGCAGGGTAGATAAATTCATTTAACATCTTTAAAATCCCTTCCTTATCAAAAATTACCTTTCCATCTTTATCTCTATAGTTTCCACTAAATACACATGAAAATTGCTTCTCCCCTTGCTCCCATTCTTCTCCTATGATTTCTTTGATTTTCTTTCCCTCTCTTATGTATCTTATAGGTAGAATTAACTCAACATCAAAATCTCTGCAGATTTTGCTATAGACATTTAAAACCTCCTCTATTTGGTCAATTTTGAAATCTCCATTGTGATAAAGTCTCTCTCCACTAATTATCTTTCCTCCTAAGTGCTTTGCCAGAGGAATCCTAATTATTCTTAAATATGCGTGGCATCCAATGCATGGACGGTAATAACCATATCTTTTAAAAGATAAAACCACCCATCTCCCATTTAATGCATTCCAGAGTTTTGGCTCAAACATAAAATGCAATGGCAGTAAAATTTTATCCTTATCAATTTCTTTGATTCTTTTATTGACAATCTCCCAGTTTTTGTAAAATATATTTATGTTTCCATAGTCAGTCCCAGTAAATGCAACAACCGGCAGAACAAAATCTATCCCTTCTTCGATGGCTTTGATTATTGCCGCTACGCTATCTCTCCCAGAAAACTCTCCAATAGCAATTTCTCTCAGCTTTATTCCATTCTCTTCAATTATTTTAAACGTTTCATCAGATAGGGGTAGTTCTTTAAAGGATTCCTTAAAATCAATAAAATTTGGAGTATTTTCATTAAATATCATTTATTTCACCTATACATCTCTAAATAATCTTTTAACATTCTCTCAGTTCTTAAAACCTCTTTAATATCCATCAATTCAATCAAAAACATTTTACATTTAATGTCTAAGAGCCTATCCAATATCGGCTTTAAATTGTTGAGATTTTTGGGTGGTAGGTGCTTTCCATCAACTTCAATCTCATAAACGTGAGAGTTATAAACTCTATCTGAGCAGATTTCTAAGAACTCCAACCTTCTATTATAAGGAATATGCCCAACATCAAACGTTATATAACAGTTAATTTCATCGGCTATCTCAATTATATTATTCGGATTCGATGAAAATCCTTTCCTTAAATTCTCTATGCATAATTTTATTCCATTTTTCTCTGCAAATTCATTAACAATCGATAAATTTTCAATTAATGTCTCTTTGTTAATTTTCCCATATTTTCCATTGTGCAAGTGGATTGTTAGATAATCCCTACCCTTAATGTTTTCAATTATGTTTTTTAAAATAATAATGCTCTCTTTTTTATCCAAATCCAAAATTGGAGCATGATAACCAATAATGTTGTTGTCTTTTACTATCTTTGGGTTGTAATGCAATCCCCAATCCATCAACTTGTTGTTAAAAAGAAACCCCTCCTTGGAACGCATGCATATAGCTATCATACTCCCACAAAACATTAATAGGAAATTAAGATATATAAAAGTATATATTAGAAAATCTAATAACTAAAAGTAAAAAGAAAGAATTTAAATCATCTCAATAAATGCCTCCAACCTTGTTTTTAACTGCTCTCTATCACTTTCAGAATAGTCAGTTTCAATTCTTATAATTGGAATGCCCTCCTCTTTTAATGCCTCCTCTACCTTAGCTCCCTCTATGTTAAATGTATGGCAATACTGCAAAGTGTAATAAACAACTCCATCGACGTCCAACTCTTTAACCAATCTCTTTATATTTTCAACTCTCTCATCGTTTTTAAATCTACAAGCACATGGGATTTTAAAGTATCTTTTTGCAATGTCCTCTACGCTATAGCCCTCAACAAAGTTTTCAAAGAATCTTGTTCCAGTGCAGCTTTCTTCACCAACAACTACTCCTCCAACTTCCTCAATAATTTCAACAATCTTATTGTTTCCAGCAACCATTGGACAGCCAGTTATTAAAATTCTCTTTCCTTCATAACCTTCTCCTTTTTTAACTCTCTCCTCTAACTCCTCAATTAAATCCTCTAAAATCCCTATTGTGTCATCAATATCCAATAAATAGGCAAACTGGAATAATTTTAAAACATCTAAACCCTTAATTGGAGCTGGTTTATTCTTCCTCAATTCATAGAGTTTATAAAACAACTCCCTAACTTTATTTACTTTATCAACTGTCTCTTTTAACTTTTCCTCTGTTATTTTATTTCCAGTCTCTTTCTCAACCAATTCTTTTAGCTTTTCAACTTCTTTAATCCAGATTTTCAAAGAATCTTCATCTTTCATGTGTGGGAGGTGCATTATATGCATTGGCACCAATCTCTCCATCAACTCAAACATCTTCTTCTTTCCTTCACAGGTAGTTTCTCCAATAACTATATCAGATGCTTCAAAGTAAGGGCAGGTTTTTGCCTTCTTAAAACCATAGGATGATTTTATTAATGGGCATAGGTTTCTTGGCAAATCCTCCTCTGCTATTGGGATTGTGTCATTTTTACCTCCACACAAACCAACTGGGATTGCATTTGCTGCTAAAATTATTTCTATTGGAACATAGGCACAGAACATTCCAAAAACTTTTCTACCTTCTTCTTTTTGCTTATATAGCTGTTCTTTTCTACTGGCGAATTTTTGCATCAACTTTTCAATTGCCTTTAATTTCATCATATCACCAAATTTAATATCTATTTAGTTATTAGATTTTCTAATAACTTATGAAGATTTGGGTTATTTTTTTAAGAAATTCATTAAAAGAGTATATTTCTAATCATAAAAATCTTATCTTCAAAATTTTTAATGGTTTAGTTGATATTAGAAAATCTAATAATAGTAGTAATACTTATTTAAAATTCTATCTTATTTAAGTAATAATAATTTAAATTAAGTAGTAAATTTTATATATGATAGTTGAAAATAGTATTAATATATTAGTAATATCATTGACATAATAAATATTAAAAAAGGTATCAAAAATCTAAGATTAGTAAGATAAAGGAAAGCTAGAAATCAAAATTAAAACTTAGACAAAAATAAACACAGAGAATTTTTATGACAAATAGAACATTTAGGTGATATTATGAAAGTTGTTCATACTATCTGCCCAGGTTGTAGTGTTGGATGTGGAATTGATTTGATTGTTAAAGATGATAAAGTTGTTGGCACTTATCCATACAAGAGACATCCAATAAATGAAGGTAAAAACTGTTCAAATGGAAAAAATAGCTATAAAATAATCTATCATGAAAAGAGATTAAAAAAGCCATTGATTAAGAAGAATGGAAAGCTTGTTGAAGCTACATGGGATGAGGCTTTAAGCTTTATTGCAGAGAAATTAAAGAATTATAATGCTGATGATATAACCTTCATAGCCTCTGGAAAATGCACAAATGAAGATAACTACGCATTAAAAAAGTTGGTTGATAGCTTAAAAGCTAAAATTGGGCATTGTATCTGCAACTCTCCAAAGGTAAATTATGCTGAGGTTTCTACAACAATTGATGATATTGAGAACGCAAAAAACATTATAATTATTGGTGATGTCTTCTCTGAACATGCGTTAATTGGTAGAAAAGTTATTAAGGCAAAAGAAAAAGGATCTAAGGTAACAATTTTTAACACAGAGGAGAAGGAAATCCTAAAGCTAAATGCCGATGAATTTGTGAAGGTTGATAGTTATTTAGGTGTTGATTTGAGTAATGTCGATAAAAATACCATTATCATAATTAATGCCCCAGTAAATGTTGATGAGATAATTAAAACTGCAAAGGAAAATAAAGCTAAGGTTTTGCCAGTTGCGAAGCACTGCAATACAGTTGGAGCAACACTTATAGGCATCCCTGCTTTAAATAAGGATGAATATTTTGAATTATTAAAAAATTCAAAGTTCTTATACATAATGGGAGAGAATCCAGCTTTAGTTGATAAAGATGTCTTAAAAAATGTTGAATTTTTAGTTGTCCAAGATATTATAATGACTGAGACAGCGGAGATGGCAGATGTTGTTTTGCCTTCAACATGCTGGGCTGAAAAGGATGGGACGTTTATAAACACTGATAAGAGAATTCAGAAAATAAATAAAGCTGTAAATCCTCCTGGAGATGCTATGGATGATTGGCTTATAATAAAAAGCTTAGCTGAAAAGCTTGGTAGTGATTTGGGCTTTAACTCCTTAGAGGATATACAACAGGATATTCACAGGAATAAACTTCTATAAGGAAATTGACGCTTTTAGGCATCTAAATACCTTGAGGATATATAAACTGTGAAAGTCCTGTTTAAAAGAAATAACTAAGGTGATATCATGAAATACGTTTTAATTCAAGCTACAGACAATGGGATTTTGAGGAGGGCTGAGTGTGGTGGTGCTGTTACAGCCTTATTTAAATATCTATTAGATAAAAAGCTTGTTGACGGCGTTTTAGCTTTAAAGAGAGGAGAAGATGTTTATGATGGAATTCCAACATTTATAACGAATTCTAATGAGTTGGTTGAGACTGCTGGTTCTTTACACTGTGCTCCTACAAACTTTGGAAAGTTGATTGCAAAATACTTAGCAGACAAAAAGATTGCCGTTCCTGCAAAGCCATGTGATGCAATGGCTATTAGAGAATTGGCAAAATTAAATCAAATAAACTTAGACAATGTTTATATGATTGGTTTGAATTGTGGAGGAACGATAAGTCCAATAACAGCCATGAAGATGATTGAATTATTTTATGAAGTTAATCCATTAGATGTTGTTAAGGAAGAGATTGATAAGGGTAAGTTTATTATCGAATTAAAGAATGGGGAGCATAAGGCTGTAAAAATAGAAGAATTGGAGGAGAAAGGCTTTGGTAGGAGGAAAAATTGCCAAAGATGCGAAATAATGATTCCAAGGATGGCAGATTTAGCCTGCGGGAATTGGGGGGCTGAAAAGGGTTGGACATTTGTTGAAATCTGTTCAGAGAGAGGGAGAAAATTAGTTGAAGATGCTGAGAAAGATGGTTATATTAAAATTAAACAACCTTCAGAGAAGGCAATACAAGTTAGGGAGAAAATTGAAAGTATAATGATAAAGTTGGCTAAAAAATTCCAAAAGAAGCATTTAGAGGAAGAGTATCCAAGCTTAGAAAAATGGAAAAAATATTGGAATCGATGTATAAAATGCTACGGTTGTAGGGATAACTGCCCTTTATGTTTCTGTGTTGAATGTAGTTTAGAAAAAGATTACATTGAAGAAAAAGGTAAAATCCCACCAAATCCATTAATATTCCAAGGGATTAGATTGAGCCATATATCCCAAAGTTGTATAAACTGTGGGCAGTGTGAAGATGCATGCCCAATGGATATTCCTTTAGCTTACATATTCCATAGAATGCAGCTAAAAATAAGAGACACATTAGGCTATATCCCGGGAGTAGATAACAGTTTGCCACCACTATTTAATATTGAGAGGTAAATTAAACCAATATAGCTCCAACACAGCAAACAATCTGTGGTTCTTTTGGAATTAGTAGTTTTTTATTCAATTTTTTCTCAAACATCTCAACCAAAACCTTATTTTTAGCAACTCCTCCACTAAACACTATGTTTTGAATTTTAAGCCTATTGGTCATTGGGATAACCCTATTTATTATACTCTCATAGACGCCCATTAAAATGCCTTCCTTTGGAACTTTTTTTGATAGTAAGCTTATTATCTCACTTTCAGCAAAGACAGCACACATTGAAGATATTTTAGCGATATTATCTGATTTGTATTTATTTATCTCATTTTTATCAATTTTTAAAATATCTAATGCCTTTTCTAAGAATTTTCCAGTTCCAGCGGCACATTTATCTGATAGGATAAAATCAACAACTTTTCCGTTTTTATCAATCTTTAAGACCTTTGTATCTTGCCCTCCAATGTCTATAACTCCATCTGCCTCGTTAAAGAAATAGTTAGCTCCTTTTCCCAATGCAATAACTTCTGGAACTATCTTATCTGCAAAACTAACCTTATGCCTTCCATATCCAGTTGCAACGATTTTATCTATTGGATATTTTTGTTCAATCTCCTTAACCATTTTTAATAAAATATCTTCCTCAATAACAACTCCAATATCCTCTATCTTATACCAAATTATCTTGCTATCTTCCATTAGAACCATCTTCGTTGTTGTAGATCCAACATCTATCCCTAAAATCATTTTATCATCTTCTCTAAAGTTTTTACAAATTTATTGTAATCTTTTTCATTTTTTGGATATTCTATTGCTTTAATGATGATATTTAATTTTTCAACCTCTTTAAAAAATTCTTCCATCAAAATTCCTCTATTTTTAAAAATATCACAAGTTGTAGAGTTTTCTATCCCAATTAAGATAAATTTATAGTTGTCTTTTTTATATTCTTGCAGATATTTGATTATTGGTTCCAAAAGTTTTTTGCAAAGTTCTCTGTATTCCTTTGTGTCATATTCCTCTTTTGTTTTTCCTTCTCTATCAATTCCCAAATAAATCAACTCTGGACATGGAAGTTGTATTATTCCATAATTATTCTTTAAAAGAATCTCAACAACTTCATTAAAAGCTCCTTCAGCCCTTTCCAACCCATTAACAACACTATTTTGATTTAATATGCGATGAGAAACAATGGCTATTCTTTTTCCTTTCATACTCTCACAATTTAATAGAATGTTAAGAGAAATAAATTTTTAAGGAAAGTTGATGACTTTTGATATTCAATACCTTATGAGAATATATAAATAAAGTACAATTATTATTTTTAATAATCTAACTCTGATAAAATCACTGGTTTTTCTCAAAATAGGAGTATATAAAGTTATTGGTAAAAAATTTAATTACTAACTGGATATTAAAAAAGCTAATATCATCCACACAAAATTTTACGAACATTTAGATTTGGACATCTTGTATTTTCTGGTCTTAGTTTTAAATAACTTTACAATATATCAAAAATTTTCATATCTTATAGAGATAAAAATTTAAATTAAAAAGTTTAAGTCATGATTGCCTTAACCGTTGAAGCAACTATTTTATGGAATATTACTGCCCCAACAGCTAATCCAAATAGATAGGCTATAGCTGTTTTGTTTCCTTCAGCAGCCATAATATAATTCCTTAGAGGACAGCCCCCTTGAACAACTGAAAAGAATCCAACTCCAAAACCTCCAATAATTGCCTAATGGGTCTCCTGGGATTGGTGAAAACCATTATCAACAAACCATGGGAACGCTGAAATATTTCCAGTAGCACTAAATATAATATATCCAATCAATGCGTCAACAAACAATCCAAATAAACCTTTAATTAACTAAACGCTAAATATTCTCCATAATCAGTTCTCAATGTTTCTCTAATTGGACAACCACCCATTAATAGAGCATCAAAATACCAATTATAAAAAATTATATAAAAAATTACATAAGTCCTATTATAAAATACTACCAATTAGAATTTCTAATAATTTTGGAGATATTAAAAATCCAATAGCATGGAGATATTTATGGAAGTTCCAATATTCGTCGTTATCTCTGGCAGTGATTTGTATGGGATTCCAAATCCAAGTGATGTAGATATCAGAGGCGCTCATATCTTGGATAGAGAGCTATTTATTAAGAACTGCCTATATAAAAGCAAGGAAGAAGAAGTTATAAATAAAATGTTTGGAAAGTGTGATTTTGTTAGCTTTGAGCTTGGAAAGTTTTTAAGAGAGTTATTAAAGCCAAATGCTAACTTTATTGAGATAGCCTTATCTGATAAGGTTTTGTATTCATCGAAGTATCATGAAGATGTTAAAGGGATAGCTTATAATTGCATTTGCAAAAAGCTATATCATCATTGGAAGGGATTTGCCAAACCTCTACAAAAATTGTGTGAGAAAGAAAGTTATAACAATCCAAAGACACTTTTATATATTTTGAGAGCTTATTATCAAGGTATTTTATGCTTAGAGAGTGGAGAATTTAAATCAGATTTTAGCTCATTTAGATGCTTAGATTGCTACGATGAGGATATTGTGAGCTATCTTTTTGAATGTAAAGTAAATAAAAAGCCAGTTGATGAGAGTTATAAGAAGAAAATAAAAAGCTATTTTTATGAGTTGGGTGTATTGTTAGATGAGAGCTATAAAAACTCTAACCTAATTGATGAGCCATCAGAAACTGCAAAGATTAAGGCTATAGAGCTTTATAAAAAGCTATACTTTGAGGATGTGAGAGAATGATAAGCAGTAGATGCAAAAATATAAAACCATCAGCAATTAGGGAGATATTTAACTTAGCTACATCTGATTGCATAAATTTAGGAATAGGAGAGCCAGATTTTGACACTCCAAAGCATATCATTGAGGCTGCAAAAAGGGCTTTAGATGAGGGGAAAACTCACTACTCTCCAAACAATGGAATTCCAGAGCTTAGAGAGGAGATAAGCAATAAGTTAAAGGATGATTACAACTTAGACGTTGATAAGGACAATATTATTGTTACCTGTGGAGCTTCAGAGGCGTTAATGTTATCTATTATGACTTTGATTGACAGAGGGGATGAGGTTTTAATTCCAAATCCATCTTTTGTGTCTTATTTTTCACTAACAGAGTTTGCTGAGGGTAAGATTAAGAATATAGATTTAGATGAAAACTTTAATATTGATTTAGAGAAAGTTAAAGAATCAATAACTAAAAAAACAAAGCTAATAATATTTAACTCTCCATCAAATCCTACTGGAAAAGTCTATGATAAGGAGACCATAAAAGGCTTGGCAGAGATTGCTGAGGATTATAATCTAATTATTGTTTCAGATGAAGTCTATGATAAGATTATCTACGATAAGAAGCATTACTCTCCAATGCAATTTACTGATAGATGCATATTAATTAACGGTTTCTCTAAAACCTATGCCATGACTGGATGGAGGATTGGATATTTGGCTGTTTCTGATGAACTAAATAAGGAGTTAGATTTAATCAACAATATGATTAAGATTCATCAGTATAGCTTTGCATGTGCTACAACCTTTGCTCAATATGGGGCATTAGCAGCTTTAAGAGGTAGTCAAAAGTGTGTTGAGGATATGGTTAGAGAGTTTAAAATGAGGAGAGATTTAATCTATAATGGATTGAAGGATATCTTTAAAGTCAATAAGCCAGATGGGGCATTCTATATATTCCCAGATGTTTCTGAGTATGGAGATGGGGTAGAGGTAGCTAAGAAATTGATTGAGAATAAGGTTTTATGTGTTCCTGGAGTTGCATTTGGTGAGAATGGAGCTAACTATATTAGGTTCAGCTATGCTACAAAATATGAAGATATAGAGAAAGCTTTAGGGATTATAAAAGAGATTTTTGAGTGAATTTTTAGTATTTTATTTTAATGCTCATTTCTCTTCTGATTTTAATAAAAGAGTGTAGAAAAGAGTAATTGAGTTTAATAAAGAAAAACGTTTTATCCCGAATTGGTCTGATTTTAATAAAATAGGAAATAATATTGTAACTATCACAGACATAGATTTCCATTCCGAAACGGTCTGATTTTAATCATTAACCACTATAAACTTTTTTGTAACTTAAAATAAGATTTCCATTCCGAAACGGTCTGATTTTAATCATTAACCACTATAAACTTTTTTGTAACTTAAAATAAGATTTCCATTCCGAAACGGTCTGATTTTAATCATTAACCACTATAAACTTTTTTGTAACTTAAAATAAGATTTCCATTCCGAAACGGTCTGATTTTAATTGGGGGGATGAGATATGATTTTAGAAGGTTTCGATAAAAAATTTCCATTCCGAAACGGTCTGATTTTAATTGGCTCGGTAATGCTTGGGAACAATTCAAATCTGGATTATTTCCATTCCGAAACGGTCTGATTTTAATGAAGAATTAGAAAGCTTTTTAAAAGCAAGAGGGTGGTAATAATTTCCATTCCGAAACGGTCTGATTTTAATTTAAAAGAAGCGTTAAAGTATTATTATGCTTTAATTATGTCATTTCCATTCCGAAACGGTCTGATTTTAATACAGCTTAATCCCCCTTAACATTAACCATTGTTTTAACTTATTTCCATTCCGAAACGGTCTGATTTTAATATTAGATTTACCTGTGAGTGTTGTAGTTCCAAGTAGATATTTCCATTCCGAAACGGTCTGATTTTAATATGGGAATGTTAAATAAAAAAAGGTTAAGGAGGGAGATATAATTTCCATTCCGAAACGGTCTGATTTTAATTTAAAAGAAGCGTTAAAGTATTATTATGCTTTAATTATGTCATTTCCATTCCGAAACGGTCTGATTTTAATTCCACTATCTAAGTCATAAGCAACTACTTCACCAATATTTCCATTCCGAAACGGTCTGATTTTAATTCTGAATTTCTGTCTATCAATTGTTATAATGCTGTTTGCTTTCCATTCCGAAACGGTCTGATTTTAATTGTTCCATCAACAAACGCAGTTATTGAGACAATTTCTACTTTCCATTCCGAAACGGTCTGATTTTAATTTATGATGAGGAAGCTGAAAGGGATATAATTAAAGTTAGTCTTTCCATTCCGAAACGGTCTGATTTTAATTATGGGGAAAAATTTTGAACTTGAAGGTATCGCCACAAGCTGCTTTCCATTCCGAAACGGTCTGATTTTAATTCTTCAAACATCCAAATAAAGCATCAAATTCTTCTATCTTTCCATTCCGAAACGGTCTGATTTTAATTTTGATTTCCATCGTGAAGTAATCCAAGTCGTAGAAATTACTTTCCATTCCGAAACGGTCTGATTTTAATTTTGCATTATAAATTTATAAAAAAGTATTACATTAATCTTTCCATTCCGAAACGGTCTGATTTTAATTCTATTAGGTGCTATTCTATTAGCCTCATCAATTATGCTTTCCATTCCGAAACGGTCTGATTTTAATTTCGAAAGTTGTAAAACTGCAGAATATGTTAAGAGACAGTTTTTCCATTCCGAAACGGTCTGATTTTAATTCCGCAGTATTCAGTATCTTCACTGTTTGTATTAGATTTTTCCATTCCGAAACGGTCTGATTTTAATTTATAATATCCGCACTGCCAGAATACAACTCTGCAAAATTTCCATTCCGAAACGGTCTGATTTTAATTAATACGCTACATACGCTCCTCCATCTAATGCAGGAGCAAATTTCCATTCCGAAACGGTCTGATTTTAATTAGGGCAATCATTCACAACATAATATACTTCATCACTCTTAATATTTAAGCTTTTCTATACCATATTTTTCTAAGGGTAAGTAACTACTTCATAATATAAACCCTTTAGTATTTAAATCTTTCTTTCCATAATAAAACAGAGTATTTTTATCTCCTTAAATTTAAAAATTTAACTTATTTGTTAGAGAAATTTTATTTACTTACCTAATTAATCCTAATTTTCAAAAATTCAAATAATTTGATTAAGTTAAATATTCTAAACAATCAAACCAGCAAACCCTTAGAAATTAAATTTAAAACCTCTAAATAAACAAATAAGAAATTTACATGAATCTTTTTTAATTATAAAGTTTCTCAATGTAATAAACACTAATGTA